>CAZMGG010000148.1:0-4312 GCA_964565715.1 uncultured candidatus Brocadiaceae bacterium
GCATGGGGCTTCCGTACAGGCCTGCGTGCCTGCCTCCCTGCGGCGGGAACAGCGCGGTACCGCAGGCGGTTCCCCTGGCCCCGGTGCCCGTGGTGACCCCACCGGCCGCTGCGGTGAATGGGGGCACATACAGGACGTCCCCCTTGACCGACAGAGTGCCAGCCACATGAACATCACCCACGCACGTCACGACAGCCGGGTGGAACGGGCGCGGGAATGTGGCGGGCAGGACAAAGCGTACCGTGACCCCCGCTGGAACGTTGATGCTGCTGTATTGCAGGACTCCCTGCGTCACCACAATCGACATGTCGGCAGTCGGTGCAAGCGGAGGCAACTGTGCACTCACGCGACCATGGAGCAGCCCACCCGCGACAACCAGAGTCATGAGCAACTGCCCCATACGGATGCCCGCTCGGCTCCTCGTCTGCCCACAAAGAAGGAACATCATGTAGCTAGAATTCATGGACGACGCTCCATGCTTGATGGCTCATGAAAGTGTGATACCTCGTCGGCTGGAGGACGTTCTGCGAGAAGGCGTCCATGTGACCCTGGAACCTTCCGACCTCATCGCTCATTACCCTGACGCCTGGCGTACACCAGAAATACGAGTCCACTTCGCTGGCCCTGTCGCTTGGGAACATTGCCAGTAGCGTCGCGATGGAACCCCCTCCTCCCAGAAAGCGAGGCTGATACCCTCGATGAGGCACATGCCCCGAACCTGGAGTGAGATCCTCGTTCCATTCCACTGCGCGCAAGCCACCTCCAACGCAAGGAGCGACAGATCCCGGAGCCGGCGGCCACACCTGGCCGGTTCGGTCGTAGGCCCTCGATACGAAACACTGGTCGAACCTCGGGATACCCGAAGCTGAGATGCCGCCCAGGTAGGCACCCGCGTCCAGCAACGCCAGGACGGCCGACAACCGCCTCAGCCCGTCCGTGAGAGGGTACCCCGGAGGCTGCATCGCCATGAATGCGCCTTCGCTGCCTGCGAGGTCGAATCGGGCCTTCTTCCTCGACGGGCTGAGCCCATTCGCGCCGGGGTCGACATAGCAATTGCCAAGGGCCAGGAAGAACTTGACCAGGGCGTTGATGTCCTGCGCCCGGAGCGTGGTCCTCACCGTATGCGCTGACACGTCGCTGTAGAGCGCGTCGTAAGGCACCTCCATGTCGCTCGGGACGGCCCGGCGGAACAAGGACGCCATCTCGCTGAACGGGAACGCCAGCCCCCGCAACTCCGACCAGGGCTTGGGCATGCCGGGCATCGGCACGCCGTTCTTGAGTCGGACCCAGTGGCGACCATAGTCGAAGCCAACCTCAGTCTTCGCGTTGTACCCCTGCCGCATCATCTCCAGCAGGCATGCTCCCGGGGACGACGGCACGTTCTCGTAGTGAGGCCCGGCCGCGTCCCAGGCCACCAACTGCGCCACGAGGCCATTCAATGTCTGGATGCGCTGCGAGTCGAACATGCTGCCATGCAGACCACCCGTCCCACCCGTCCTCAGCGTCTTGCCCACCTCGGACTGATCCCAGGCGAAGTCGATCAGCGGGAAGTCGGCTGGCATGTCGATCCAGCGCAGCCCGGAGCTGGTGGCTGGGCTGTCGTACCAGAACACCTGGTTCGGGCGCTGCGGGTTGTGCGTGCTGTCGGTGCCGTTGATCCACAGCTGCCGCAGGTTGACCAGGGCACCGCCAGACGCGCCTGGCAGCGGGTGGTTGTCCCACAGCCCGTTCTGGAGTGCGCCCATGAGGTTCGAGAAGAAGAGCAGTTCCTCCCCCGCCGACCGGAACGGGGACTCGATCAGCTGCGGAATCGGATCCTGCGTGAAGCCCCTGAAGTTGGTGTTGTCCATGACCTCCTTCAGTTGCCGGATCGGCGTCGGCAAGCCGGATAACGGAACACCCTGGGTCGCCGCCATTCCGGCTGCTGGCGCCGCATAGGAAGGCTCTCGGTACATGCCGGGGGAGACGACGAACTGTCGCATCTGGGCCGGCGTCAGCGGCGGCAACCCAGCAGAACCGCCCACCGCCATTCGCTCGGCGGTCCTGGTCAGGCGCTCGACCACGATCTGCTGTCGATCCGGGCCCTCGAGCCCTAGAACGGCCGTCTGGTATGCGACCCCGGCGTCCAAGACCCATTGGAACAGCGGGTTGTTGGTGGCGGTCCAGTTCACGAAGGGTGCCGGTGCAGGTCCGGTGTACTGGTCCACGCGGTCGCGCTTCCGGGAGAAGCCCCACACCTGGTCGTTGCATGCGCTTACGAAGAACCCGACATCGGAGGTGAATGGCGTGGGAGTCGGCGTAGGCACTGGAACCGTCGGAAAGCCGGCGTTCAGCCCCTGCACCTGCAGAGTCATCGGCTTGAACGGGACTCGGGTCGCGGGGCTGCTGCTGGGAGGGTTGGGTGCTGGCGGCGGCGTGGTCCTGTACTGGAGGTAGCTCAGATTCGTTGGGACCCCGTTCTGGTGGGCTTCGAAGCGCCAATCGAACATCAGGTCGCCATAGTGCCTTGCGGGTACCGGCGGTGTGCCGATCTTGCTGTAGATCCGCCACTTGTCAAGGGTCCGGTAGCCTGCCTGGTACAGCAGATTGTCGTCACCCCGCTCGGGGATGGCTGAGCACTGCGTCGCCATCACAACGCCATTCCGATCCACGCAGGCGAGGTTGACCGGATAGGCAGCACCGTCGGTCCTGCTGAGGACCTGTAGCGGATCGGATGCGTGCGCGATCTCCCAGAAGTCCGCCAGGAGCCGGTAGTGCCTATTGGACCCATCGACCGCAGCATCGATGGGGGCGCGCAAGGCAACGACCATCGGATCCGTAAGGAGACCGCCAGTGTCTGAGTGAGGCACTCCCCAGAATCGCATCCGGTCGGCCGAGTTGTTCAGGCCCACCCGCCAAGGCGTTCCCGTCCTGTCGAAGCGTTCGCCGTAGACCAGCGGGAAGAGGTTGGGCAAGGAGCCGGTTGGCTGGTTGACGTAGGCTTGAATGTACACGCCGACTGCGATGAGGCTCGCAGGCAGCACGGCGCCGAAGGGACCCGCGCGCCAGTAGGGTACCGGCACCGTCGCGCCTGAGGGCAGCATGATATCAACATGGCTGGGCACCAGGTTCATCCATGTCTGATTGGTCGGAGCTGATGGATTGTCGTGATAGTACGAGTAGTACTGGTACGGGTTGGTCAGCGGCGTGCCGTTGCCGGTAGTATCCTGCTTCAGACGGAGCAGGAACCAGTCCGTGACGTTCGGCGCTGCCGCCGTCCCGCCCACCGCGATGTTGCGATTGTGGCAGGTGAAGAACGCGGCCGAACCGTGCGGAACATGTCCCAGCACGTCGAGTGTGGGCTGCGCGGCACCGGACGGCTTGACCTGGACGTGGGCCATCCAGATGTGGTTCGGAGTATCGAAGAAGGCCTTGCGGAAATCAGGGTCGTAGGAGGGGATCCCCTGGTGCGGGTCCCCCACGAGACCCGGGTACGTCGGGGGTTCCGTTCCCGTGCCACCCTGGCAGTAGAGCTTGGACCACGCAAAGGTGTTGGAGCCCAGCATGGCCGCCGGTGCTCCCGACAACCCGGTGAGGTGCTGCCGCAACTGGTCGAACCACTCCTGGGTTGCGGCAGGCGACATCGGCTCGGCGATGGACCCAGACTCGACCGGGGCCGCGGCACTGCCGACAGCGCCATAGCTTCCGCCGCTCGAGTTCACGAGGCCGTTCGGCCAGCGGAAGCTCGTGACGGCGGCGGTCCAGCCTCCCATGGCGGCGATGTCCACCGGGCTGATCGGGTGTTGGTATACCCAGCGCAGGCTGCCTTGAGCGCCGTGGGGCGTGGCGGCGTCCAGCCAGAGGCGGAGCTGGCCCTCCGTGGTCTGCGCGGGTGCGTTCTGCACCTCCCGTCGATACGCATCCGCACCGGCCGCAAAGGCGATGCAGTTGTCGTAGAAGTTGCCCTGGATGGAGATCGCGGGCGTCGCGTTGGAAGGCGCGAACATCTGCCGCCGCGCCGCGTCGGACATGTTGGCGATCCGCCGGTAGGAGTCGAACACGCCGACCGCAAAATCGTTGGTGAGCGCGATGGGGTCCTGCTCACCCCGAACCCAGGTCAGCTGCCCCTTCGCAGCCTTGCAGGTGTACTGGACCCACAGCAAGCCGTCGCGCGCCTGCTCATAGCCGAGCGCGTACCAGGCGGCGTACTCGGTCTCGGCCACGATGTGTGGCATCCCGTAGTCATCCCGATAGACGGCGGTCAGGGGGGCGGGGGGCGCCTGTACCTGCGCGATGGCCGTGGTGGCGAGTGTGGCCAACACCAGAAGCCTGG
>CAZMGG010000148.1:4412-13028 GCA_964565715.1 uncultured candidatus Brocadiaceae bacterium
TGCCTGGTGCCTGGTGCCTGGTGCCTGGTGCCTGGTGCCTGGTGCCTGGTGCCTGGTGCCTGAGCCGACGACGGCCGGCTTCCGGCTGTTCCGCGGATCTTGGTCTTCCTCACTGGCGAGCCTCCTTGAGTAGGCGAGCGAGAAGGCGGCATCGGAACCTCGCCACCTCTCCCGGTCAACCCCCTCCAAACCGCACTGCGACCGGCGACACCGGACCAGGCCCCACGCAACCGCGCCCGCATGTGACGAGCCCACGAGGACTTGCGCAATCGTGCACGGGCCCCCGCTTCCCTCCGCCTACCCCGCCACCCGGAACCGCGCCTTCACCACGACCGCGCCATCGGGCAGAACCCCCTGCGGCAGCGTCCACTCCACCGTCACCACCGCGCCCTTCGGCAGCGGATCGCGCGGCACGAACACGCAGCACCCTTCCGCGGCCTGCGTCCGGTCGCCCTCGCCCTGGATGCACATCGGCACGCCGTCCACACCGCGCCCGTCCACGCTCACCCGGCAGACCACCTGCCGCACGAACACCGGATCCAGCGTGCGGAAGAAGTGCAATGACACCGGCATCCCCACCTCGCGGTCGGCGGTGATGCCATTCTCGAACAGCACCGCCGCCAGCTGCGGGCCCAGATCACCCGCCCGCACCAAGCCCGGCACCTCGCTCTGCAGATCCCCCGGCCAGCACACCGGCGGACCGCTGCGCAGCGGCACCGCCACCTCGCGCAGGTCCAGGTGCACCCCATGCCGCCCCTTGCCGCCGCCGATCAGGCTCCGCCCCGGATGCAGCAGCACGTCGCGGGCCCCGGGCATCGGCATCCAGCGCGCCACCGCCGCCGCCGGGTCCTTGCCCGGCAACGACAGCACGTCGCGATTGTGGGTGCCCGGCGCATCGGGGTCGCGCACCTCGACGCCGGGCTTCGCCTTCTTGCGCTCGGCGGCGGCGCGTGCCATCGCCTCGAACCAGCGCTCGGCGGCCTGCACCGCCGGGCCGTCGGCCACATGACAGCCGAGCGGTCCGACGTTGGCGGCGGCGCGCTCGCGGTTCACCGCGTCGCACAGGGCCACCGCCGCCTGCACCGCGTCCTTGTCGCCGCGGGTGTCCGCCAGGATCGCCGCGCGCAGCGCCTCGCCGCGGGCCCAGTAATCACGCCAGTCGGCGTCGAGCGCCTGCAGGTCCATGCCGGTGCGCTGCTGGAAGGCACGCTCCACCTCCTCGGGCAGCCGCATCGCCGGCGTGCGGCTGCGGTCCAGTTCGAGCACCAGATCCGGCCGCCAGCGGCACAGCCAGTCCACCGTCGCCCAGGCCTTCACCCGTTCCTCGTTGGTGAAGCGCGCGGCGTGCAGCAGGGCCAGCCGCGCGCTGGAGGTGTCGGCCTTGCTCCAGGCGGTCTCGGCGGCGATCTCCATCCAGACCTTCATGTCGGGCAGCAGCGGCCGCGGCTTCCAGGCGGTGACGGTGATCGCCTTCTGCTGCTCGACCAGGAAGGTCAGGGTCTGGCCGAAGGCGAAGCCGCAGAACGCGTGGCCGATGCCCTCCCACAGACCGTGGGTCTCGATGCCCAGCATGTCCTGCACGACGCCGCGCACGGTCTGGTCGAGGGTCTCGGCCTGGCTCAGCACCAGGTGGGCGCGAATCTCGTCCTTGCCGTCCTTCAGGAAGGTGAGCTGCACCTGCTCCTTCATGAACTGCAGCCGATCGGCGTCGAACTGCGCGCTGCAGGCGTCCAGCAGGCGGTGGTAGGCGACCTTGTCGGGCACGAACAGGGCGGTGAGGGTCTTGCGCGGCACCCAGCGCTCGCCGCCGACGCCGTCGAACACCGCATGCGCCAGGAGCCGCGTCCGCTCGGCCCAGAGGATCGCCGCACGCAGGTCGGCGGCGGGGATGTTGCCCCAGTACTCGAAGTGGCGCGTGCGCAAGCCGACCGCGGCGACGCCGGCCCGCTCGGCCAGCGGCAGCTTGCCGGTCAGTTCCTCGACGTGGGGCTCCCAGGCGGCGAGGAAGCGCACGCCGTCGCGGATGGCCCGGGAGCGGCGCAGGATCTGCAGTTCGCGCTCGCTGCCGAGGAAGCCCTCGAACGGCTCGAGCTGCAGCTGCGCCACCGCCTCCTTGTCGCCGGGCTTGAAGCGCAGCACGCGACGCCAGTGACGCGCGGCGCGGCCCTGGTCGTTCTGCCTGGCCCACAGGTGCGCCACCGCCTCGTGCCGGCGCGCCAGGTCCTTCATGGTGCGTTCCCACTCCTGCTCGATCTTGCGCAGCAGCTTCTGGTCGTTGCCGCCATCGCGGGTCAGCACCAGCGCGTTCTGGTCGCGGCGCCAGAGGGAGCCGACCTTGACGAAGCCGCACTTCTCACGGGCGAGGGGATCGTCCTCGGCGTACTCCATCAGCAGTTCCTTGCGCGCGTCCAGGGCGCGGCCGTACATGCGCGCGCCCTCCAGGGTCTGGGCGTGGGCGGTGAACGCGGCGGTGGCGTGGACCGCCAGCTCCAGTTCGGCGGTGGCGGCGTCCTGGGCCGGCAGTGCCGGAAGCGACAGCAGCAGGGTCAGCAGGGCCAGGACGGGGAAGGGGCGGGGGTTCGGGTGGCGCATCGGCTCGGCGGGGTCGGGCGGCCAGTGTAGCGACGCCCGCAGACCGCGCTGGCACCGGGCCTTGCCACCTTTCGTAAGTCTGGCTTACGTTTTGTGCATGGCCTCCTGGGACGACCTGTACACCACCGCCGCCGCCCAGGCCGGCTGCTTCACCACCGCCCAGGCCAGGGCGGCGGGCTACTCCACCCACCTCCTGCACCACCATCGCCGCCGAGGCCGCGTCCGCCGCCTGCGCCGCGGGATCTACCGGCTGGTGCACTTCCCCGCCGACGCCGACGAGGACCTGGTGGTCCTCTGGCTGTGGAGCGATCGGCAGGGCGTGTTCAGCCACCGCACGGCGCTCGCGGCGCATCGACTCGGCGACGGGCTGCCCGCCCACCACGACCTGACCCTGCCGCTGGCCGCCCGTCTGCGCCGCCTGCGCCCGCCCAAGGCGGTGCGCCTGCACTTCGCCGACCTCGCCGAGGACGAACGTTCCTGGCATGGTCCGGTGCCGATCACCTCGCCCTCGCGCACCCTTGCCGACTGCGTCGAGGCCGAGGCACCGCCGGACCTGATCGAGGCCGCGTTGCGCGACGGCCTGCGCCGCAACCTGTTCGAGGCCACCACCGTGCGCGAAGCCGAGCGCCATCTGCGCGCCTTCGAGCAGGAGTCCCGCGGTCCGCGCGACTACGCGAGCCCCGCCGCGTTCAGGATGGCCCTCGAGGAACGCCTGCGCACCACCGCCCGGCACGACGGCACGCCGGTCGCCCGCCTGCGCCAGCTCCTGGTGTTCGACCGCTTCCTGGCCCGCGTCTTCGCCCTGCTCGGCGGCGAGGTGGTGCTGAAGGGCGGCCTCGCCCTCGAACTGCGCGCGCAGCGGCCCCGCACGACCCGTGACGTGGACCTGCGCGTCCGCGGCTCGGCCACGAGCCTGCTGGAACGGCTCCCGCAGGCCGGCCGCATGGCGCTCGGCGACCACCTCACCTTCGCCATCGCCCCGGACGCGGCCCATCCCCGGCTGACCGCCGACGGACTGCCCTACGGCGGCCGTCGTTTCCGCGCCCGCGCCACCCTGGCGGACCGGCCGTTCGGCGATCCGTTCGCCGTCGACGTCACGCTGGGCGAACCGCTGGTCGGCGATGTCGAGGAGGTGACCGCGCCCGACTGGCTCGGCTTCGCCGGGGTGTCGCCGCCGCGGCTGCGCCTGCTGTCGCTGGAGAGCCACATCGCCGAGAAGCTGCACGCCTTCACCCTGCCCCGCGCCCGCGCCAACACGCGCATGAAGGACCTGCCCGACCTGGCCCTGCTGGCCACCGTCCGGACGGTGCTGGCGCGTGATCTGCGTGCTGGGATCGCGGCGACGTTCGCGGCCCGGGGCACCCATGCGGTGCCGACGGCGGTGCCCGATCCGCCGGCGGTGTGGGCGCGGCGCTACCGGCAGCTGGCGGTGGACGACGGGCTGCCCTGGCCGGACCTGGACTCGGTGCTGCAGGCGGTGCGGGCGTTCCTGGATCCGGTGCTGGCCGGCGGCGGTGGGCGGTGGGATCCGGGTGCGAGCCAATGGGGCGCGCTCACTGCGTCGTGAAGATCACCTCCTGGCTGCCGCCGCGCCAGGTCCAGAACACCCGCACCTCGGCGCCGCGCTTCAGCGGATCCAGCGGCCAGAACACCCACATGCCGCGGGCCGACGAGCGTCGCGAGCCCCCGCCGCCGGTGTTGACCAGCACCCCCTCCACCGGCGCGCCGCCGATGCTCACCTGGCACTCGACCTTGCCGAGATCCCCGCCGTAGCCGTGCAGGGACAGCGGATAGCCCACCTGCTTCGCCTTGCCGCGGCCGTGCTCGCGCAGCAGCGCCGCCACCTCGGCGCCCATGTCGGCCACGTCGACCATCGCCGGCACCGGATCCCGATGCCGGTTGCCCGTCACGTTGACGAACGGATACTGCGCCATCGCCGCCTGGGCCTGGGCGGCGCGCCCGCGGTCGGCGTCGATCACGCAGACGTTGCCGTCCACGAACAGGCCCAGCGTGTCGACGTTCTTGTTGAGCAACGCGTCGCGATAGCCCGGCCAGTGCAGCCAGTCGGCCATCGCCTTCTTCGGGTCCTTGTCGCCCACCGACACCAGCGCGCCCTCGGCGAACGTGCGGCCGATGTTGCTGTAGCCCGGCTTGCCCGGCTCCTGGGTGTGCTCCGCGTCGGGGCCGCGGGCCCGGCTCTGCTTGAGATAGTCGGCGTGCTGCCGGCAGTCGGTCGACAACGCCGCCGACCAGCCGGCCGCCGCGGCGCCGACCAGCGCGCGCAGGCGGTTCCACTCGGCCAGCCACTTCGGCGCGTCCTTGCTGACCGCCTCGAGCGGCGTGACCTTCTGCTGGATGGCCCGCTTGAGCGGCGAGTCGACGGTCCACAGCGCGCGCCAGCCCTCCTCCAGTTCGTCCACCGCGCGGGAGGTCGCCTGCTGGAACGACTCGCGCACGTCGTTCTCGTGGCGGGCCTTGGCCGCGGTGCGGTCCAGCTCGCGGAGCAGGATCGGATCGAGGCGCAGCAGGTAGTCGCAGAAGGCCCAGGCCTTGATGCGGCCGTCGCTGGGGAACGAGGCGGCCTTCAGCAGCGGCAGCTGGGCGGCGCGGGTGCCCGAGCGCTGCCAGGCCATCTCGACGGCGAGGTCCTTCCAGACCTCGAGGTCGGGCAGCAGGAGCTTCTGCTGCGTGCGGCTCGCCTGGGTGCCGCGCTGCTCCTCCTGGCCGACGGTGAAGACCAGATTGCGGCCGAAGAACAGACCGACCACGGCGTGACCGATGCCCTCCACCATGCCGTCGCCCGCGAGCTGGCTGTACTCCTGGGCCACCCAGCGCACCGCCAGGTCGCGGACCGTCTCGACGTTGTCGACGCCGGCCAGCCGGATGCCGTCGCGACCGCTGCCGACCTTGTTGGCCGAGGCATTGGCGACGATGAACTCGACGCGGTCGGCGCCGACGCGGGCGGCATTGGCGCGGACGACCTTGGCCCAGGTGTCCTTCTGCTGGAAGAAGGCAAACGTGCGGGACGGGGGCTGCTGCGGCGGCCAGCCCTCGATGCCGGCGTAGGCCTCGGTGCAGAACTGCAGGGAGCGCTCGGCGCAGGCGGCGGCCTCGGCCAGCACGCTCTCCTCCCAGTCGCCATAGACGGTGAAGTTGGCGGTCTGCACGCCGATGACGGGCACGCCGCCGGTCTGCAGGACCGGATGCAGATCGCCCTTGGCCGGCTCGGCCGGGAACGGCTTCTCCAGGGCGGCGGCGACGGCGCGGTCCATCAGCCGCGAGCGGCGCAGGATCGCCACCTCATCGATGGTGCCGACGAAGCCCTCGAAGTTCTGGTGGCCGAGCGCCGCGGCAGCCTTGCCGTCGTCGGGCAGGAAGCGCAGCGCGCGGTCGAAGTGGTGGCGGGCGCGATCCTGGTTGCCGGCGGCCTGCAGGGCCTGGCCCAGCGCCCGGTGGCCCTCGCCCAGTTCCTTGGCGATGCCCTCCCACTTCTTGTGCAGCATGTTGGCCACCACCGCATTGGGCGTGTCCTGCTCGGGGTACTCGAAGTCCCGCCGCGGCTGCCAGGCGGTGCCGACCTGGTCGAAGCCCAGCGCCGCGCGGGCGGTGGCGTCGTCCTTGTCGTACTCGGCGATCACCTCCAGCCAGACCTCGCGCGCCCTCTTCGGGTAGTCGTTCTTGAAGCAGAGGGTGGCGAACGCGTCGAGCTGGTGCGCGGCGTCCTTGTGGAACGAGGCCTCGTCGGGGGCCTTCTGGGCAGACAGCGGCAGCCCGAGGGACAGGACGAGCAGCAGGCGGGGCGACAGGAGCATCGCCACAGCTTAGGCAGGAGGGCGGCTCCCGCCCCGCCCGGCTGCTAGTCTTGCCCGCCGAAGTGTTCCCGACCGCCCTGCCCCTGCTCCTCCTGCTGACCGCCCTCCTGCCCGCCCAGGAGCTGACCCTGCACAACCTGGCGCCGCTGCCGCGCGCCGAGTGGTGGTCCTGCGTGGTGCCCTTCGCCGAGGGCAGCGTCCGCGCCGCGCCGGAACGGCACGTGCCCGGTTCCGCCACGGTCTGGCAGCCGTTCGGCGCCCGCTGGCCCGACGGCTCCTGGCGGCAGGCGTTGTGCCTGTTCCGGGCCGAGGTGCCGGCCCTGGGCGAGCGCACGCTGACCCTGCAGGAAGGCCCCGGTCCGCAGCCCGAGGGCGACTTCGGCCTGCCGCCGCACACCTATGAGTTCCAGTGGCGGCACGGCGAGAAGAGCAGCCGGGCGCCGGCGCGGCTGGCCGGCATCCTCGAGGACAACGCCGCCCGCCGCGTCGTGCTGCTGCACACGCGCATCCCGGACACGCCCCTGCTGGCCGAGGTCATCGTCACCGGCTGCCGGGACCAGGAGCACGCGCAGGTCGACCTGGCGGTGTTCTGCAGCGATCCACGCACTTCGGCGATGCAGTGCGACCTCGACGAACTGGCGGTCGAATGCCGCGGCATGGCCCTGCTGCTGCGCCACCCGGGCCTGTTCGCCATGCGGCAGACGACGACGCCCGAGGGCAGCCGCGTGGTGCTCCTGCAGAAGACCACGCTCGCCGACGGCCAGGGCATCCGCCGATCCGGCGCGGTGGTGCCGCCGCTGCGCCAGGACCGCAGCCTGCGCGACCAGACCCTGCAGGCCGCGGTGGTGGCACCGCCGCTCGCGGCGACGACCTGGACGGGGAGCTCTGCCTTCGGCGCCTTCGGCCTGGTGCCCGAGCCGCCGCCCTGGCTGCAGGGCGCGCGCCTGCGCTCGGCCCTGGCCGAACGGCACCGGGCGTTCGCCGCGCGCGATCGCAGCGGCGCCGGCGATCCGTTCTGGTGCGGGCCGTTCGGACTCGAGCGCTTCGCCGGCCAGACCGGCGACCAGCAGGACTTCGGCGTGGTCAAGCTGTCGGCGGTGGCGCACTCGGGCAATCCCTCGCTGCTGCTGGAGGCCTGGGCCTCGGTGCAGCAGGAGGCCTGCCGGCCGGTCCACTTCTTCGAGGCGGACGGCAAGCCGGTGCAGGCCAGGGACCATCCCGAGTGGGTCGTGTGGTCGGGCCGCACCCACTGGCACGCCGGCGTGTCGAAGGACCGCCTGGGCAAGCCGGTGCCGGAGCCGGCCCTGCGGAGTCACGGCTGGACCGGCAAGGATCGCGAGCACTGGAGCAGCAATGCGCTGGGCGCCTTCGCGCTGCTCACCGGCAGTCATTGGGCGCGGCGCGAACTGCAGAACGAGGTGCAGCTCCATCTCGCCGGCGAGACGGTGGATCCGGGCCTGTCGACGTCGGGCAGCGGCGCCCCGCGCGGCGCCGGCCGCACCCTGCTGGCGGCCTGCTGGGCCTATCTGGCCACCGGCGACGAGGCGCTGGCGGAACGGACGCGCGCGCGGATCGACCAGGTGCTCTGGGTGCAGTGGGCGGGGCGCGAACTCGGCGAGGACCAGGTGCGGACGATGGCGGTGCAGGGCCCCGACGACCGCATGCTGGGCGGCAAGTTGAGGTACTGGACGCCGTGGCAGGACGCCATCGCCGCGGTGGGGCTGGCCGCCGCGCACCGGGTGTTCGGCAGCGAGCGGGCCAGGGAGATGGCCGAGGCCCTGGCAATCACGGTGGTGCGGCACGGCTGGCTGCTGACCGATCGGGAGTGTCTGCCGGCCACCGCCATCCGCTGGCAGGACGGCGCGCCGCTGTCGCCGGAGCAACTGGCCGATCCGGCGGCGGTGCTGTGGTCGCACGGCACCGCCTTCGACCAGTGGTCGATCGGCGCGGTGACGATCGCCAGCGCGGCGGCGGAACGGCGCGGCGACGAGGCGCTGCGGGGCCGGGCCGACGAGATCCTGCGCCGGGTGCGGGCCGGGCGGCAGCGGCCCGACGACGGCTTCATGGACCGGTTGACCGAGTGGGACGCGGTGCGCTGGTAGGGCGGTAGCGCCCTGCGCCCGCACCCGGCGTTCCTACCCGACGATGGTGGCGACGGTGTTGGTGAGTCGCGCCGGGAGATGGGTTGGTGCCGCCAGGGCCTGCACCCACA
>CAZMGG010000149.1:0-12954 GCA_964565715.1 uncultured candidatus Brocadiaceae bacterium
CCTACACGATCCGGATCGAGTCGGAGATCACCGAGAGCAACGGCAGCTCGTCGATGGCGACGGCCTGCGGCGGCAGCCTGGCCATGCTGCACGCCGGCGTGCCGCTGCGGCGGCCGGTGGCGGGGATCGCCATGGGCCTGATCACCGACGGTGCGCGGACGGCGGTGCTGACCGACATCCTCGGCGACGAAGACCACCTCGGCGACATGGACTTCAAGGTGGTCGGCACCGAGGTCGGCGTCACCGCGATCCAGCTCGACAACAAGGTCGGCGGGCTCGGCGCCGAGGTCCTGGCCAAGGCCCTGGCCCAGGCCCGCGACGGCCGCCTGCACGTGCTGCGGGCGATGGCGAAGGTGCTGGCCGGGCCCAACCCGCAGCCGTCGCGGTTCGTGCCGCGGGCCGAACGGGTGGCGATCCTGCCCGACTCGGTGGGCGCGCTGATCGGCGCCCGCGGCGCCAACATCAAGGCGATCACCGAGGCCACCGGCGCCAAGGTGTCGGTGGACGATGCGGGCCAGGTGCTGATCTACGCCACCGACGGCGACAGCGCCCGCCGCGCCCGGCTGCTGGTGCAGCGTTCCGCCGGCGTCCTCAAGGTGGGCTGCTGCTACCGCGGCACCGTGCAGACGGTGAAGGACTTCGGCGCCTTCGTGCGGATCAACCAGGTCAACGAGGGCCTCGTGCCCGCCGAGGAACTCGCCCTCGAGCCCGGCCAGCGGCCCTACGACGTCGCCCGCGAGGGCGAGGAGATGGTGGTCAGCGTGCTGGGCGCCGACTCCCAGGGCCGCCTGCGGCTGTCGCGCCGCGCCGCGCTCGGCGTCACCGACGCCGGCATCGAGTACTGACGCCTGTACCTGGGAACCTGCCAGGACCCGCTACAGCGCCTTCGGCGCGAACGCCACCACCTCGGGCCGCAGCCGCTGCACGCGGCGGGCGTGATCCACCGGCAGCAGGCGGTAGTCGTGGCTGCCGGCCGGGCCGACCCGCACCACCGCGTGCATGCCGGCGCGCAGTTCCCGCGCCTCCTGCGGCGAGACCTCCAGCCAGGGCAGATCGCCGTCGGGCGTCTGGAAGTACCAGCGGGTCTGGCCGGGGCCGGCCTTGCGGGCCTCGCGGGCCAGCACGTCGGCCACCGCGGCAGCCTCGGCCTCGGCCTCCCGCGCCGCCTGCAGTTCGCGCTGCTGGTCGCGATCCAGGGCCCGCTGCTGCTCGCGCTGGGCGGTCAGTTCCTGCTGCCGGGCGGCCTGTTCCTGCTCGAGGCCGGCGCGGCCCTTCTCGGTGCGTTCGACGCGCGCCTCGTGGGCCAGCCGGCGGGCGTCCTTGTCGGACAGCAGGTTGGCCTTCTTGAACTGGTCGCGCAGGTTGCCCATGGCGCGCCAATGCTAGCCGGCCCGCGGGCGGCGGGAAGGCCGGCCTACGCCGGGCCGGCGTCGCCGTCGGCGAACCGCACGGCGATGCCCAGCCGGCCGTCGCCCATGGCGGTGATGCGGACCAGTTCGCCGCGCAACGGACTCTCGACGCCGCCGACCCGCACGGTGACCGGGATCGAGCCCTCGGTCATGAAGTAGAGCCCCTGGGCCGAGATGTTCTGGCCGGTGCCGATGATGCTGCCGGCGTCGAGCGTGATCGCCACGCGCTCCGCCATGTCGGTGCGGGGATCGAGCCGGCGGTTCTGGGTGGCCTGATCGGAGTGCTGATCCATGCGTGTCCTCGGCCATTCCTTCGACCGGCAGGGGCGCCGTCCTGAAACGGGACGCTACATTCCGGCGGTGCAAGAGACCCCCTACCGCCGGGAGGACGGCTACGCCGAACGCTACCGCGACGCGCGGTTCGCCACCGGCCACGGGCCGCGCACCGACCGGCTGGAACGGCGGGCGATCGCGCGCCTGCTGGCGGCGGCGAGCTGGGAGGCCGGCCCCTGGCTCGACCTGCCCTGCGGCGCCGGTCGGCTCAGCGACGCGTTGCCGGGACCGGTGGTGCAGGTCGACCGGGCGCTGGCGATGGTGACCGCCTGCGACGGGCACTGGCCGCGGGCCTGCGCCAGCGGCTCTGCCCTGCCGTTCGCCGACGGCAGCTTCGCCGGCGCCCTCTGCCTGCGGCTCCTGCAGCACATCCCGGGCGGCGCGGAACGCCGCCGGATCCTCGCCGAACTGCGCCGCGTCAGCCGGGGCCCGCTCATCGTCTCGTTCTTCGACGCCTGCAGCCTGCAGCACGCGCGGCGGCTGTTGCGGCGCGCCACGGGCAAGCCGCGCTCGGGCCGCTCGGCGGTGCTGCGGTGGACGTTCCGCGATGACCTGGTCGCCGCCGGGCTGCGCCCGGTCCGCATGCTGCCCCTGCGGCGCTTCGTGGCCGAGCAGACCCTGGTGCTGGCGATGCCGGCGGCTGCCTCGACCTGAGAGCCCGGCTCCCGCGGCGGCCCCTTTCTCAACATCCGCGCCGGATCGGCCGATAGGAAGGACGGGGGAACACTCATGACCGCACTCTCGACGCCCGTCCTGCATCCTGCCGGCAGCAGCCCGCCGACACTGCACGACCCTGCCCTCCAGCCGATCAAGACGAGGCGGCAGCGCTCGACGCGGATCCTGGTCGTCGAGGACGAGCCGGTGACCGCGGAGGTCTTCGCCCGCGCCCTGCACAACGAGGGCCATCGCGTGCGGGTGGCCCGGGACGGCGTGCAGGCGGCCCATGCCCTGCGCGACCATCCGCCGGACCTGGTGGTGCTCGACATGGGCCTGCCGGGAGCGCCGGGCAGCGAGGTGCTGCGTGGGCTGCGGCAGGGCCCGCGCGGCGCCACCGTGCCGGTCATCGTCGTCAGCGGCGTCGATCGCGACCAGACCAGCATCGAGGCCGGCCTGCTGTCGCCCGGTCTGTGGGTGACCAAGCCGGTCCGGCCGCGGGACCTGGTGGCCGCCGTGCGCGGCCTGCTGGAACCGCCCACCGAGCGGGCCTGAGCCTCAGCGGTCGGCCAGGCGGCGGGCGAACGCGGCGATCGACCGGGTCAGCGCCGCCGCCCCCAGGATCCACGGCTGGCCGTCGCCGGGTTCCAGTTCGAAGCTGCCGGCGAACGCGACCTCGCCGAACTTGCCGGCGACGAGATCGGCGGTGCGCAGCAGGCCGTCGCCGCCAGGATGGCCGGACATCGGACAGGCGAGGATCCTGAGGTCGCCGAGCGCCGCCAGGGCCTCGCGGGACAACGCCCCGCCGGTCACCAGCACGACGCCGCGGCACAGTCGACGCAGGGCGTCCGGCCGGAAGCACATCGCCACCGCCGCCTCGCGTTCCAGTACCAGCACCACGTCGCGCTCGGGCCCCGGCAGGAGGCGCCGCAGCACCGGCAACGCCCGCTCCAGTCCGTCGGCGAAGTGGAAGCCGCCACCGGGCGACTCCACGGCGGCGAGGTGGAAGCGGTCGGCGGGGAACGCCGCCTCACACTGGTCGTGCAGCCAGCGCGGGCCGCGCGTCGCCGGCGCCGCCGGCCGCCGGCCGGTGGCGTCGTAGGCCGGTGCGCCGGCCACCAGCACCACCAGCGGCCGCGGCTCGCCGTCCGGCGGCAGCCGCAGCGTCACCGCCAGCAGGTGTTCGCCGCCCGCCGGCAGCGCCGCGGTGACGCCGCCGCGCAGCCCGTGCAGCGGGGCGGCGCCGGCCTGCAGGTTGGCCAGCGCCCGCTCCAGCCGTTCCAGTTCGGCCATCGCCTCGCTCGGCCCATCGCCGGCCTCGCCGCTGAACGCGCGATGCACCTGGGCGCCGAGCCCGCGCAGCAGCGCCGCGTCGGGATCGCCGAGCCGGGCCACCGCCTCGGCGGCGCGCTCCAGCGCGGCGCGGGCCCGCTCGGCGTAGCCGCGGTGGACGAAGAAGCGGTGCCGCAGCACCGGATCGCGGGGGCGCGGGCCCTCATGGGCCAGTTCGGCGGCGATCCAGACCTCGTAGGCGCCATCGGGCAGTTCCGCGCACGGCACCGCCAGATGGGCTCTCGCCATGCGCAGGTCCTCGGCGCCCGTGTCGCGATCGATCACGCCTTGGAACACCGCCGCGCCCGCCGCATCCTGGACCGTCACCAGGAAGCGCACCGGGTCGCGCTGCGGCAGCGGGAACGGGGTGCCCAGCGAGAGCTGAAGGGACCGGCACTCCTCGTGGTCACCCGCCGGGTCGACCACCTCCGGCAGCACGAACGCGCACAGCCCGGTGCGGAACTGGAAGGCGTCGTCGCACTCGGCCTTGCGCAGGAAGGCGAGGGCCTGGGCGACCGGCCGGAACGGCACGCCCTCGTCCGGCGCCTGCAGCAGCACGGTCGCCTGCTGCCGGGTGGCCAGGTCACGGCCGGCCAGTTCGCGCAGCACCTCCTGCCGGCGCAGCTCCAGGTGCAGGTGCCCCCAGCGCTCGCGATGCAGCGGCCCCTGCGCCGGCAACGGCCGGGCGGCGCCGATGGCCAGCGCCGTCAGTGCGAGTCCTGCGGCGAGTAGTTCTCTTTGACCCATGTCCGGAACACCTCTTCGATCGTGAGTGGGTCCAGTTTGTAGACCGCCTGCAGGGCATCACGGGTCTCGGCGCCGCCCTTGACCTTGCGGGCCAGCTCCGTGAACGCCTTGCCGCCGTGCCTGGTGAGGAGGAAATCGACGTACGCGAATGCCAGCGCGTGGTCCTCGAACTCGAGCTGGTCGGTGTTCCGCTGCGACAGGTCGGCGAAGCTGCGGTGCTTGCCGGCGTCCACCATCCGCCGCACCGGCGCCCGCCAGCGGCCGTTCTTCCAACCCATCCCCGGCTGCAGCAGCACCTCCTCGTAGCAGAAGTTGGCGCAGCGGCCGGTGACCTTGTCCTCGAACCAGTGGGCCAGCCCCTCGTCGATCCAGCCGTGCCGCCGGTTGCCGAGCCACACCACCGGCGGCAGGTTGGCCAGCAGCAGGTGGGTCACGTTGTGCACGATGTTGCGATGCAGGGCCTCGTCGTCCGCCATCGCCCGCACGTCGTGGTACATGCAGTAGACCGACTCGCCCTTGTCGGCGGGCCCCATCAGCTTCTGCCCCAGCGAGCCGCCGCCGCCGAAGCCCGTCACCCGCGGCGCCATCAGCGTGTGGTCCTGCAGGTCGCGGAACATCAGCACCTGCAGGCGGCCGGTCTGGTCCTGCTCGGTCACCTCCAGGGTCTGCAGGAACAGCGCCCGCAGCGCCTCCAGCCGCTCGCCATACAGGTGCATGAGCTGATGGCTGTCGAGCTTGTCGCGGCCGACGGTCAGCGGCCGCACCGAGAAGGTCAGGTCGAAGTGCGCCGTCGCCAGGTGCATGAGCGGCTGGTTGCGGGTCACCTCGTCGACGGCCTTGCGGCGGGCCTGCAGCCAGTCGGTGGCGAGCTGCCGCCGGTGCGCCACGTCGGCCTCGGCAGCGGGGTTGCGGCAGGTGCGGCAGTCGGTCTGCAGGGCGCCTGTGCAGGCCTTGCACTCGCTGGCGACGGAGCAGCGCTGCACCGCCCGTTCCTTGTCGAGCATGCCCTTCGGATGGGACTTGCAGTCGAGGACGCCGTGCCCGTCGCAGGATCGGCAGCCCGACCCGTCCTGCGCCGCGAGGGCGGTCGCCAGCGCCAGCATGGTCAGGGCCGCCGGGAGCAGTCGCTTCATCGGCGCAAGCCTAGTCGGCGAGGGCGCATGGCGTAACCCTGGGAGCAGGCCTACGGCACGCCGAGGATCTTGTGGGTCTGCGGGATCACGCGGCAGTCGAAGCCCAGCTCGCCGGCCTGGCGGGCCGCCGCGGCCAGCGCCGTGCCAGCCACCGGCGCGGTGACGGCGCCGCACGGCGTCACCGGCTGCAGCACCAGCAGGAGGCGATGCCGGAAGGGCTGCAGCCGCCGCAGGGCGGCGGCGATCGCGTCGGGCCAGCAGGCCTGGGTCAGCACCATCTTCACGTCGACCGAGGCGCCGGCTGCCAGCGCCGCGTCGATGCAGCCGAGGTGGCGTTCGCCGTGGTCGCTGCCATCGGCCAGGGTCGCCGGCAGCTTCCAGTCGGCGCTGAGATGCGACACCACACCGGCGCAGGCGGCCATCGCCGCCGGGTCGAGGGCGGCGGTCTCCAGGTGCAGGCGCCAGCCCGCCGGCCGCAGTTCCCCGCCCAGGGCCGCGACGAAGCCGGCGAACACCAGCGGTTCGCCGCCGGTCACCGACAGGACCTCGGGCCCGCCCCACGGCGACGCCGCGCGCACGGCCCGCACCAGCTCCGCCGCCCGGCCGGCGGACACCGGGTTGCGTTCCAGCCGCCGCTCGGCGCCGAGCTGCACCGGGAACTCCGGCGACGCGACGTAGCTGTGCGGGGTGTCGCAGTAGAGGCAGCGGATCGGGCAGGTCGCCACGCGCAGGAAGGCCATCGCCTGGCCGACGAAGCGGCCTTCGCCCTGCACCGAGTGGAAGACCTCGATCAGCGGCGCCTTCATGGCGCGCTCAGCAGAAGCGCTCGGCCAGCCGGTTCAGCGCGATGATGCCGCGCTCGAGGGTGGCGTCGTCGGCGGCGAACGACAGCCGGAAGTGCGTGTCGCGCCGGCTGAACGACTTGCCCGGCACCACCAGCAGCTTCTCCTGCACGGCGGCCTCCAGGAACTCGTCGCCGCCGACCCCGCCCGGCAGGCCCGGGAACGCGTAGAACGAGCCCTCCGGCGGGTGCAGGCCGTAGGCCGGATGCAGCCCGGCGGCGATCCGATCGCGCTTGTGCCGGTAGTCGATCCGGTGCTGCGACAGGTCGACGTCGAAGGCCGCCGCCAGCACCGCGTGCTGCAGCGGCGTCGGCGCGCAGACGAAGGTGAACTGCTGCAGCGTCTTCATCGCGTCCAGCAGCTGCCGCGGCCCGGCGGCCCAGCCGAGCCGCCAGCCCGGGACGCCCCAGGTCTTGCTGAAGCCGCCGAGCTGCACGACGCGCTCGGCCCAGCGCACCGGCGAGGCATAGTCGCCCTCGTAGACGAACTGGTCGTAGATCTCGTCGCTGACCACGAACGCGCCCCGGCGGTTGGCGATCTCGCACACCGCCTGCACCTCCGCCGCCGTGAGCACGCCGCCGGTCGGGTTGCTGGGCGAGTTCAGGAACACGACCTTGGTGCGGTCGGTGACCAGTGCGGCGATCTCGTCGGGGTCGATCCGGAACCGCTGCCCCGGCTGGTCCGGATACGTGCTGTACCACTTGATCGTCGCCGAGCAGAGGTTGGCGAGGTGGCGGTACATCATGAAGCCCGGATCGGGCAGCAGGATCTCGTCGCCGGGGTCGAGCAGGCTCTGGAAGGTCAGCACGAGCCCGCCGGACACCCCCGCGGTCACCAGGCTGGACTCCAGCCGGCGGCCGTGCCGCGCCTCGACCCGCTGCAGGATCCGCTCGTTCAGCTCCGGCAGGCCCTGGGTCAGCGTGTAGCGGTGATGCCCGGCGCGCAGCGCCTGCACCGCCGCCTCGACCAGTTCCGCCGGCGGGTCGTAGTCGGCCTGCCCGATCGACAGGTTGATCGGGTCCTGCATGCTCGCCATCAACTCGAACATGCGGCGGATGCCGCTGGGTTCGAGGCGACGAACGCGTTCGGAGAGCACGTCGGAGAGGGCCGGGCGCCGGCTACTTCTTCTTGGCGTCCTTGCCGGCGCCCGCGTCCTTCGCCGGCGCGGCGGCGGCCGGAGCGGCGGCCGGGGCAGCGGCGCCCTCGGCCGGCTTGTCCTCGGCCTTCTTCTTGGTCTTGGTCTTGAAGCGGGTCCGCACCTTCGGCAGCCCCTCGACCTCGTCGCCGCCCTTCCACCTGCCGACCTTCTGCAGGGCGACGATGCGCTCCATGCGGGTCCAGACGTTGCGTTCGCCGGCGGTGCCGCGGGAAACCTTGAGACTGCTGTGGATCGACATGGCGGGAACGGCGCCACCCGGCGCCGGGGCTGCAAAAGGGGCGGGGAGTCTACCGGAGGACCACGGCCAGGGGCCAGTCCTTCGTGGTCTTTCTGGTGCTCTCGAACTCCGGCACCGCCGGCAGGGCGGGCACCGCCAGCAGCCGGTCCCGCAGGGTCCGGGCCTGGGCCGGCCCGTCGTAGTAGGCCACCGTCAGCCAGGCGGCGCCGCTGCCGTCCTGGTGCCAGTAGGGCCGGGCGCTCGCCACACCGTTGCGCTGCAGGTGGGCGGCGAGGTCGAAGGCCTTCTGCCGGTTGCCATCCCCGAACACGGTGAGGAAGAAGACCTGGTTGGTCAGCGGGGCGAGGTCGGCTCCGTCGAGACCGCCGGGCGCGGCCTTGGGCCCGCCGTCGATCGGCCCGGGCCGCACCGGCTCGGACCGGCCCGGATCCTGCTGGCCCGGGCCAGCGCGCAGGGCCGCGTTGGCGGTCATCGGGAAGGCGTCCCCCAGCAGGTAGCCCACGCCCAGGCAGACGAACGCGATGCCGGCCAGCGCCACGCCCGACAGCCGGATCGTCCGCCCGCCGCCGCTGGCCCGGGCGCCCCGGCCCACGTCCGTGCGCGAACCGCCGAACAGCGACCGCGCGGCGCGGACCACGCTACCCAGGGCGCCGCCGACCACGCCGGTGCCGCCGCCACTGCCGGACCGCCGGCTCGACCCACCCCGTCCCTTGCCGCGGGACTGGAGCAGACTGAAGAGATCGCTCGCCTTGCGCGCCACTGATGCCCTCCCGCGCCGTCACCGGCGCTCGGAATTCGCCTGGAGGCGGGAGCCGGGAACGCGACGCCGGGCCCGCCTGGAAAACGTCTGGAACCGCCTGCGATGCGCCGCCCTGACCGACCGCGACGCCGGCGGCGAGACTAGCGACGCGCGTGCGTGCGCGCAACCGTTCGGCCGACGGCAAGTGCCGTGCGATCAGCCACCCGCCGTCTTCCGCAGCAACTGCAAGGCTTGCGGGTCGGCCTCGTCGCCGGGCGCCGCGAGGAATTCGCGCGCCAGCTGCACGGCCTCGTCCTGGCGACCGAGCTGCTGCAGGTTGAGCACGCGCAACGCCACCTGCCGGCTGGCGTCGAGACCGTGCCGTCGCTGGCCGTCGATGGCCTGCACCAGCAGCCGGTCCACCTCCTGCCGGTCGGCGCCCTGGCGCGGCTGCAGCACCGTCGCCAGCAGCCAGGCCGCCCAGTGGGCGGCGGGATCGAGCTGCAGGCAGCGGCGGAAGCACCGCTCGGCGGTGGCCGCATCGCCCTGCTGCAGCGCCGTCACGCCCTCCTTCTCCAGCCGCCGCCACTCGTTCTGCAGGATCTGCCGCACCGCGTCGGTCGGCAGGTCCGCGGGCGCGAGTTCCAGGAAGCGCAGGAACGCGTCGTCGGCGGCCTCCCGTTCCCTGCCGAGCCAGAGCTCGTAGCCGAGATCGCGCCAGGTCTCCGCCAGCATGCGCTGCAGGTCCTCCTGGCCGGGGAACGCCAGGCGCGCCCGCTCCAGGTGCCCGATCGCCTCGCGCCACTGCCGCTGCTCGCGGCACATGCGGGCGCGCAGGATGTCGGCCTTGGGCTCGTCCGGATTCCACTTCAGGGCGCGGGCCAGCAGCGCCTCGAGTTCGGCGTGCGAGCGCGTGCCCATCGACAGCGCCTTGCCCATCAGCAGGTTCGACAGCACCCGGGCGGCGCCGCGATCCCGCGGCCGCGCCTGCACGTAGGCCTCCATGTGCTGGATCGCATCGTCGGTGCGACCCTGGCCGGCCAGCGCCAGCGCCAGCCATTGCCGCAGCCGCGGCTCGGCCGGCCGCTGCACGAGGCCCATGCGCGCGTACTTCTCGGCCTCGGTGAAGAGCTGGCTCTGGTGCAGCAGTTCGGCGGCGTTGACGTAGGCCTCGACGTCCAGCGGCGCCGCGGCGATCGCCCGGCGGAAGTGGGCCAGGGCCTGCAGCCGGTTGCCGCGCGCGTATTCCCAGGCCCCCATCACCCGGTTGAGCAGCGGATCCTCGGGCGCCCGGGTCAGGGCGGCCTGCAGCGCCGCCATGGCCTGCACGGCCCGCGGATGGTCGGCGAGGCCCGCCGCCGCCGGCCCCACCTCCGCCAGCACCTGCTCGAGCCAGACCTGGGCGCGCAGGCCGACCAGCACCGGCGCGTCCGGCACCAGCTGCTCCGCCTCGGCCAGCGCCGCCGCCGCCGCCTCGCGGCGTTCGGCCAGCCGGCGGCACTGGTAGACGTCGAGCAGGGCGTGGAGCTGCAGTTGCCGCGCCGCCGGCGACGCCGGCAGTTCGCGGGCCGCCGCCAGGGCCTGCTCGGCGTGGGCCACCGCCGCCTCGTAGCGACCCTCGGGCAGGGCGATCGCCAGCAGCGCCCGCTCGGCGCGCAGCCGGTGCTGCGGGAACGTCGCCTCGGCGCTGGCCTGGGCCAGCAGTTCCCTGGCCTCGCTGCCGGCCTGCGCCTCGCCGGCGGCGGCGCGCCCCAGCAGGTGCTCGGCCAGGTTGATCCGCGCCACGGCGTTCTGCGGCGCGACGGCGAGGCTGGCGCGCCACACCGCCTCGCTGCCGGCGAACACCTGGCTGCGCTCGTGGCAGAGCCAGCCCAGCGGCACCAGCAGCAGCATGCCGACCACGACACCGAGGCGGCCGAGGCCGACCACGGTCAGCGCCGCGCCCGGCAGCGCCAGGTACAGGTAGCGGTCCGCCGCGGGGACGTTCGACGCCGGATAGACGGTGTTGAACGGCAGCAGCGCCAGCAGCAGCAGCAGCACGCCGAGCCCGGCCTGCCGCCAGCGCGAACGCCACAGCGCGTGGCCGAGGAACAGCAGCACGGCCAGCACGCCCAGCCCCGGCAGCAGCGCCTGCCGGAACGCCGCGAACGTCGTCTCCGGGTGCAGCACGTTGAGCTGCAGCGGCGCGGCGATCGTCTGCAGGTAGTGCAGCAGCGCGCCGGGCGCCTGGGTCATCCGCTGGCTGGTGACCTCCTGCACGAGCGTGCCCTCGGCCGCGGCCAGGAGCTGATGGTGCCAGGCGATCGGCACGGTCACCGCCAGCAGCACCAGCGGCGCCAGCCAGCGGCGGCGGGCGCCGCCGACGTAGGCGCAGCAGGCGGCGGCCAGCAGCGGCAGCACCACCGCGGTGGCCTTGCTGTACATGGCCAGCACGCCGCAGGCCGCCACCAGCAGCAGCATGGCGAAGCTGGCACGGAAGGCGAGGCGCACCGAGGCCCACAACGCCAGGAACACGAACAACCCGCTCAGCACGTCCTTGCGGCTGCTCACCCACGCCACCGATTCGCACAGCGCCGGATGCAGCAGGAACAGCAGACCGGCCACGTGCGCCGGCAGCGCCCGCAGGCCCATCGCCAGCAGCCAGCGCACCATGACGAAGCCGCCGAGCGCGTGCAGCAGCAGCGAGACCAGGTGCGGACCGGTCGGGTCGCCGCCGAACAGGCGGTAGTCGAGGTAGAGCGACAGGTGGCTCACCGGCAGGTAGACGTTGGCGATCGTCTGCCGCGGGTCGAGGATCGCCTGCCAGCCGCCCTCGCGGAACTCCGGGTTGTCGGGCCCGAAGAACAGGTTGTCGTCGAAGTTGAGGAAACCGGCGGTCAGCAGGTGCGGCAGGTAGACCGCCACCGCCAGCAGGCAGAGCAGCAGCGTCGGCCAGCGCGGCGCCGCGGTGGGCAGGGGCTCCATCCAGGAACCGCGCAGGGCGCGGGAGTCGATGGGCTCGAAGTTCGGCTGCGGCTCGGGATGCAGGGGTCGACTCGCCATTGCGGGGCGCGGACTATAGCAGGCCGCCCATGGTGCACAGGTGACCAGGTTCGCCGGACGCGGAGTCCTGCTGCCGCCCTCGACCCGATCCCGCCGCCGCGCGGCCAGCGAACCGCTGCGCCGCCGCGCCGTGCTGCACGGCCACCTGCTGCCGGGTCCCCCTCCGGCCGCCGATCCGCCCATGACAACGGCGGTCTGGGACCGGGCCGAGGCGCGGTTCGTCGCCGCCGCGCTGGGCAAGGCCCGGCACGCCCACCGGCGCCCGATCGCGGCCTCGCTGGCCATGTTCGGCCGGCTGCGTCGCGGCGCGCCGTTCCTCGCCGAGATCGAACGCCGCCTCTGGGACGCGGCCGGCTTCCGCTACGCCGGCAGCACCATCGACCACGCCGATCCCCGCGAGATCGAGCGGATCTTCGTCGACGCCGTGCAGGGCCGCGCCGTGCGCACAAGCGACCTGACCCTGCGGTTGTCGTGGATCGCCGCCGACGAACGGGACGACTCGCTGCGGCTCCGCGCGTCCTACGGCTTCGAGCAGACCCACGACTGGCTCACGCCCGACGAAGCGCGCGCGGCGGCGTCCGATGCCCTGTTCGCGCGGCTGTTCCCGGAGGCGGCGCTGCTGGCGGAGTGCCGGGCCGTGCGGGCGCTGCTGGCGGCGGCGCTGCCCGGGCCGGTGCGGCTCTCCGAGCGCATCGCCTACAACAACGCGCCCGGCGGCGGCGCCCTCTTCCACCACGACGCCGATCCCGGCCAGCTCGGCGTGGTGTTCGCGCAGCTCGCCGGCCGCACCGCCTGGCTCGCCGCCAGCACCGACACGCTGCTCGGAGCCCTGGTGCGGAGCGGGGTGACCGGGACCCGCCGGACCGCAGGGTCCATCCTGCGCCGGGCCGAGACCGATCGGCAGGCGCGGGCCGCGCTCGACGAGGACCCGCGGCTCACCGCGGCGCTGGCGGCGGCGGGCTGCCTGTTCGTGCTGGGGCCCGGCGATGCCATCGTGCTGCCGAGCCCCGACCCGGACCGGACCTGCTGGCACTCGGTCTTCGCCCTGGGCCGGCGGCCGAGCCTCGCCCACAGCTTCGGGATCTTCCCGGCCGCGGTGGCACCGCCGGCGGACGGGCGGTACGAGAAGGGGCGATGACCGACGCCCACGCTGCATTGCTGCAGCACCTCGCCGAAGCGGCGACGGCCTACGGCGCCGACCTGACCCTGCCGGGCCTGGCGGTGCACGCGCCCGCCCCACGCCCGGTGGCACCCGCCCCGCGGCCGGCCCCGGCCCCGCGGCCGGCACCGCCGCGGCCCACCGCGGCGCCGACGCCGGCAAGGGCC
>CAZMGG010000150.1:0-12945 GCA_964565715.1 uncultured candidatus Brocadiaceae bacterium
GCATCCCGCAGAGGATGGGGTGCGTTCCCGGGAAAGACAAGCGACCTGGACCGGGGGCGGTCCAGGTCGCCGGGGAGGCTGCAGGGGAGTCGGGGGCGGGCGGGAGAGCGAGAGGCGGGAGAGGGTGTGTGTCGGTGGGGTCTTCGTCGGGCGCGGCGAGCTCGGGATCAGGGTTGGGCTCGTGCCTTGGTGGCGCCGCGC
This sequence comes from uncultured candidatus Brocadiaceae bacterium, assembly GCA_964565715.1. Lineage (GTDB taxonomy): Bacteria > Planctomycetota > UBA1135 > UBA1135 > UBA2386 > CAZMGG01. The sequence continues at coordinate 202 of CAZMGG010000150.1, forward strand.
CGCGGCGCGATCAGGACGCCTTCCACTTGTGGCGCTGGACGGTCTCGCCGAAGCGGGCGGCGTCCTCGCGGCTGAACAGGCGCACGCGGCTGCCGCACTCGACGCAGTAGGAGTGGTCCACGCTCATCAGGTAGCGAACGTAGGACTTGCAGGTCTCGCACCACTTCCGTTCGGCGTTGTAGTCGGCGTTGCTCATGCTTCGGTTCGTTCTCGGGTTCGGGGTTGCGCGGACGAGGGACACGGAGCAAGGGCCTTGCCAACCCGCCGCGGCGCATCCGCAAGGCCCGTGGGCTTGCCGGTGGCATCGGCGTAAGAAGTGCGGCGGGCGGTACCGTCCGGCGCGGTCGGCCGCAGGTGCAGCGTCGGGGCCGGGCGACGGTGCGGGGGGGGCCGGCAGCCGTGCGCCAGACTCCTCGGCCGGTGCCATGGACGATGCGGCAGGACGTCGCAGTCGTGCGACGGCGTCGCCGTTCAGCGACGCTGCGCCTGGGCGGCTTCGATCTCCTCGCGCACCGTGGGTTCGGTCTCGCGGGAACGGGCGGCGTCGAGGGCCGCGCTGCGCGGCTCGATGCGGCCGATCGCCCAGGCGGCGTGGGCGCGCAGGGTCGGGTCGGGGTCGTCGAGCGCACGGGTCAGGGCGGGCAGCGCGTCGGGCGCGCCGAGGTTGCCGAGCACCGTCGCGGCGTTCCGGCGCAGGCCGGCCCGCGTCGCCCGCCGCATGGCCGTTCCGGTCCACTGCGCGGCGTAGGTGGCGTCGTCCAGCGCGAGCACGTCCACCAGGGTGAACGCCTCGAGCACCGGGTGCGGCCGCAGGTCGGCGGGTCGGCCGGCGCCGGCGACCGGCAGGCGCGGGCTCTTCCGCGTGAACGGGCAGACCTCCAGGCAGACGTCGCAGCCGAAGAAGCGGTCGCCCTGGGCCTGGCGCATGTCGCGGGGCACCGGGCCGCGCAGTTCGATGGTCGTGTAGCTGAGGCAGCGCCGGGCGTCGACCTCGAACGGGGCCGTGATGGCGCCGGTGGGGCAGGCCTGCAGGCAGGCGGTGCAGGTGCCGCAGGAGCCCGGCGCCGGGCCGTCGGCGGGGAGCTCCCAGGGCGTCAGCAGTTCCGCCAGCAGCAGGTAGGGCCCGTGGGTGGGGGAGATCACCATGGCGCTCTTGGCCAGGAAGCCGATGCCGGCCCGATGGTGCAGGGCCCGTTCCAGCACGGGCAGGGCATCGGTGCCGCCGCCGCTGCTGCCCCGTGGCAGCCCTTCCCGTTCCAGGCGGTCGCGGAGCCGGGTGACGCGGTTGCCGAGATGCCGGTGATAGTCGCGGCCGACGGCATAGCGGGCGATCTGGCCCTGGCCACCGGCCAGATGGCCAGCCGGGCCGCCGTAGTCCATGGCGAGCGCGATGGTGCTGCGGACGCCCGGGCGCCAGGTCTGCGGGTCGGCGATGGCCGCGCGGTTGCGGTGCAGGTAGTCCATCTCGCCGTGGCGGCCGGCGTCGAGCCAGCGGAGGAACCGGGCGGCGTCCTCGCCGGGTTCGGCGGGACCGAAGCGCACCAGGTCGAAACCCTCGGCCTCGGCCAGTTCGCGGACCAGTGCGGGGCGCGGTGGCATGGGCGGGATCATGGCACAGGGCCCTCGAACCGCCCATGCCATGGCCCTCTGCCTTCCCGGCGCCTCAAGGGCGCGCCCGGAACGGTCGATGGGAACGGATGGTGGCCCCTGGACCACCGTGCATGACCAAGCCGACGACCACCGAGAACCCTGTCCGTTCCCGCAAGGCGGCCGCGCCCCGCTCCGTTCCGCCGATCGTGGTGGAACGTGAGCACAGAGGGGCACCCGAGGGCGCCACCGGCGAGGGGCTGCGCTGCCTCGGTGGCCGGCTGCTGGCCCTGCTCGACTGCCAGGAGCGGTTCTTCGAGGAGATGCGGCTGTCGCTGGTCGAGATGCAGGGCACCATCCGCGACGAATCGCGGGCGCGGATCCAGCGCCAGATGGACACCCTGGGCGAGATCCTGGACTGGTGCGAGACGGTCCACGCCGATCTCGTGATCGAGGGGCGCCGCGCCAAGGCCGGCGACGTGCCGCTGGACCTGGTGCGGGTCGCGCGCGCGGCTGCGGCAACCTTCGCCGAGGCCGAAGACGCCCAGGTGGAGGTGCGCGGTCCGACCGCCCGGCCGTGCTGGGGCGACGAGGCGTCCCTGACCGAACTGCTGCGCCTGGGCATCGAACTCGTCTCCCGTCGCTGCGGCGGTGAAGGCCCGATCACCGTCGAGGTCGGTCCCGCCGGCCCGGCCCACGCGGTGCGCATCTGCTGCCTGGGCGAGCCCCTGCCGTTCCAGGCCAGCCGGCAGGTGGAACGCTTCCGGGCGCTGGCCGAGGCCACCGGCGCCCGGGTCGAGCCCGACGACCTCGGGCCGGGCCGGGCCGGCATCGTATTGCGCCTGCCGTTCCTCGAGCCCTGACCGGGGCGGATCGGCTACGGGAACACCGTAAGACCCCAGGTCGGCGGGTCTTGGCGCGAGGCGCGGTCCGTCGCTTCGGCGGCGCGTCCCGAGGCCGTTACTTCCCGCGAGCGGTCTGGTATGGCATCCTTGAGGCGTCCGGGCGATCCCTGGACTCCATCTCGGTCCTGCCATGCTGCACGCCCCCCCGAGCCCCATCGAAGCCAGCGCCCTGAAGGAGCGCCTCTTCGATCTCTGGGAGCGCACCAGCGACGAGCGATTGGGCCGGCTGGCGCAGGGCAAGGGCCCGCTCGAGGGCATGGAGCCGCCGCAGGGCCAGGAGCTCAGCGACTGGACCAGCACCTCGCTGATGAACGCCTACAAGAGCACCGGCGACGTGCAGGTCTTCGCCCTGCTCTACGAGCTCAACCAGGGCGCCTTCCTGGCCGCCATCCACGGCAAGCTCCGTCGCGGCAGCAGCCGCGTCGATGCCCACGACGTGCTGCAGGAGGTGTTCCTCAACATCTACCGCTATCCGCATCGCTTCCTGGCCGATCGCGCCGACGCGTTCCGCAACTGGGGCCATCGGATCGTGCGCAACACCCTCCTCAAGTTCCTCAAGGGGGAGGCGCGCAAGGGGCGCTACCTCGCCCTCGAGGACGAGGTGCCGCTGCCCGAGGATCCGCGCGTCCGCACGCCCGAGCGCGTGGCCAGCGAAGCCGAGAGCGCGGCGGCCGTCGATTGCGCCTACCTCCTCTACCTCAACCTCTACCTGCTGCACTTCCAGCGCCTGTCCGCCAAGGAGCGCCGGGCGCTGTCGCTGGTCGAGGTGGAGGGCGTCTCCTACAAGGATGCCGCCGCCGACCTGGGCATCCGGCTGGAGAACCTCAAGATGGTCATCTTCCGCGGTCGGCGGAAGATCTTCCGCGGGATGGGGGAGACCCTGCGCGAGCTCGGCTCGCCGCCGGTCACCCCACGCCGCCAGGTGCCGCCGCCGCCTTCCCGGCCGCAGCGCTGATCCCAGTCCCTTCCCGAAGCTTCCCGAGTCTCGCTTGTCTTCCGTCCATCCTGTGAACACCGTCGCGCGGGGCAGTGACCCCTGCCTGCAGATCCAGGTGGATCTGTCGGCGATGCTCGATGGCGAACTCGCGCCGGCTTCGGTCCGGCGCGTGATGGTCCATTCGGAGGTCTGCCCGTCGTGCAGCGGGTTCCTCGAGAGCATCCGTTCGCAGGCCCGCGCCCACCGCGAGCTGCGGGAGCTGGAGGCCGCCGGGCGCAAGGATGGTGCCGACGACGGCCCCGACAAGCTCCGCCGGCAGATGATGCAGAACCGGCGGCAGATGTCGCGGGTGCTGTACGAACTCGGGCGCGGCTTCGTGCTGATGGGGCTGTCCGCCGACTTCTCCCGGGAGGTCGCCAAGGAGCCGGTGCCCGTGCCGGACATGGCGATGCGCGGCCGTTCCCTGCTGGACGAGGCCGAACGGCTGGCCCAGGGCAACGGCGAGGCGATCCCCTGCGAGTGGGTTGCCGCCAAGGAGCTGTTCGCCCAGGGCCACCAGCGAACGCCGGCGGAGAACCTGGCCAAGGGCCAGCGGCTGCTCTCCGAGTGTCTGGCCCTGACCCCGCTGCACCACGAGGCCCGGATCTATCTTGGCCTCGTGCATCATGTTAGGGGGCAACGGGCGCTGGCGCGGAAGCAGTTCGGGATGGTGCTCGGGGGCACCGAGGACCAGGTGATGCGGGCCTTCGCCCTGCTCAACCTGGGCAACGTCCACATCGAGGAGGGGGACGCGGCGGGCGCCATCGCCCTGCTGATGCAGCTGGTGGATTCTGGCGTCGTGAAGCAGAATCCCCAGTTCGGCATGGCATACTTCAACCTCGCCCTGGCCTACGGGCTGCAGGGCCGGTTCGACGATAGTCAGTTGTGGTTCCAGCGCTTGCACGACGAACTGCCGCACAAGCGGCGGGCTGTGGCCCGGGAGCTGACCCGGCGCAGCCAGTTCGTGCATCTGCTGCGCAACCACCCGGAGGTCGAGGGCCGGTTGGCCCAGAGCTTCCCGACCTGGTTCCCGGTGACGGTGCGTGAGGCTGTCTGAGATCCTGAGTCTGAGATCCTGAGAAAGCCGCGATGAATCCCCTGCTGCGAGTGATGGTTGCCCTGCTGCTCGGCCTGCTGGCCGCGGTCGCTGCCATCGGCAGCGACGAGATCGGTGGCGGCGATGGCGGCGTGTGGATCCTGCCGCGTTCCTCGAGCCTGGCCACCGGTCGGCTCGACGCGCCGCTCAGCGCGGCCCGCGCCAGCCGCGGCCTCGCAGACTTCAGCAAGGCCGTCGACCTCAAGCTGCCGACCGAGATGGGGCGGGCCCTCGCCACCCTGACCGTGCGGAGTTCCGGCAACACCGTGGCGCTGCCGTCGGACGGCGGGATCGTGCGGCTGTCGTCGAGCATGCTGCAGGGGCTGGCCGGCGTCGCGCCGGCCACCGCCGACCTGCTCATCGTCGATGCCGCGGGACGCGGTCTGCGTGCGACCCTCGTCTTCGAGAGCGAGAGCCACGCGACCCTCTACGTCTACTAGCGCCGGCCTTGGGGCCCCGCCGGATCAGCGGCGGCAGCGACCGCTGCGGATGAGGGCCAGGAGCCGGCCGGGCAGGTTGGTCGTCACCGCGTCGAGGCCCATCGGGCCGCTGCCGAGCAGGCCCAGGTCGTCATCGGTGGTGTAGGTGCAGACGAGACGGCCCATGGCCTGGATCGCCCGCAGGTCCTCGAGGCGCAGTTCGCCCTCGTCCCAGTGCACGAGTCCGGCGGTGCTCCGGCCGATCCGGTCCAGGACCGCGGAACCGAGATCGGGGGCCGTCTCGCTCGGACCGAGCAGCCCGAGCGCGATGCGCGGCTCGAGCGCCGCCACCGTGGCGACGAAGTCCCAGTCGAACGACTGCAGCAGTACCGCGTCGAGCATGCCGGCCTCCCGCAGCGCCTGGACGTAGGCCGCCGCCGGCCCCGACTTGTGCTCGATCATCGGCACCGCACCCGGATGCATGACCGCCAGGGCTTCGGTCAGGGTCGGCACCGGGGCGTCGTCACGCGGCGGCCGCCCGGGCAGCCGGCATCGCAGCCCGCGCACCTCGCCCAGCGACAACGCCGACAGCGGCCGTTCGGCGCCCAGCCGTTCGGCGGCGTCGGTGGTGCGGTCGGCGGTGTCGTCGTGCATGCAGACCAGGCTGCCGTCGCCGAGCGCCTGCACGTCGAACTCGATCATGCCGACGCCCAGCGCCACGGCGGCGGCGAACGCCGGCAACGAGTTCTCCGGGTGGTTGCGACTGTCGCCGCGGTGTGCCACCACGATCGGGGCCGCGCGCGAGGCTCGGTGCAGGCGCTGCAACAGCGGATGGGTGGGGGCCGGCATCGGCGCAGTTTGCCCGCGCCGGGCAGGGAAGGGAAACTGGTGGTTTCCGCCACAGTCCGGCTGCCCGGTTGGTCGATCCAACCGTTGCCATGGAACGCAGCCCCGATGCCGCGGCGGTGCCCGCCCGGGCGCCGCAGGCCCCGCCGGCCTCGCCGGCGCCGACGGCGGCTCCCGCGGTGGCGCCGCCGCCCGTGCTCGCACCCGGTGACGTGCTGCAGGCTACGGTGCTGGCGGCCGGCGACGGACGGGCGCGGCTGCAATGGCAGGGCGCGGTCATCGATGCGTTCACGGCGCTGCCCCTGCGCGCCGGCGAGACCTGGTCCCTGCGGGTCGCGGCGGTGCAGCCGCAGGTCGTGCTGACCTCGGGGCGGGCGGTTCCGTCGCTGGCCGATGCGCGGCTGGGCGGCATGCTGGGACCGGACGCGGCCGCCTGGCTGCAGCCACTGCGGGCGCTGATGGCCGGCGTCGACGTGGCTGGCGCGGGCCCGACCCACCCAGCCCTGGCCGGCTCCGCCGATCCTGGGCTGCAGGTGCCCCTGCGGCTGCTGCTCGGGGCCGCGCCCGCAGCCGAGGCTCTGCGGGCCCTGCACGGGCGGCTCGGGCACGACCAGGAGGCCCGCGTGCTGCGGCTGCCGCCGGCGCCGACCGCCGAGGTGGCGCCCGAGGTCGCGGCGTTGCGCCGGACGGCCAAGGCGACGGCGCTGACGCTGCTGGCCGAGCCGGAGGCGCCGGGCGAACCGGCGGGCCGGCGTTCCGCCGCCGCCGAACTGGCGGCGGGGCTGGGCCGCATCGAGCGCGACAACGCCGCCCGGGCCGAGCAGGGGCTGCCGCAGTGGCTGCCGTTGCCGGCGGTGCCGCACCTGGGGCTGCGGGATGCACGGCTGTTCTGGGCGGCCGGCGGCGATGGCGCCGATGGCGAGGCCGGCGCGCGGCCGTTCACCATCGTGCTGCTGCTGGATCTCACGAGGCTCGGCGAACTGCGGGTCGACGTGGCGTTGCGCGGCGATGCGATCGGCGCGACCTTCACGGCCGTGCGGCCGGCGGCCGTGGCGCGGCTGCAGGAGGGCCTGGACGACCTCCGGCTGCGGCTGACCGACGCCGGGCTCGCCGTCGGTGCGCTGCGGGTGCGGCAGGCGCCCGGCGCCCGGCTGCCGGTGGCGGACCTGGTGCTGCGGCCGCGGGATCTCGACGCCCTGGTGGACCTGCATGCGTGACGACCGGCGCAACCTGCAGGCGGCGGCGCTCGGCTACGAACGCGGCCGCGACGCGGCGCCGCGGGTGCTCGCCCGCGGCGGCGGCGAGGTGGCGCAGAACATCCTGCAGCGGGCCGCGGCCCACTCTGTGCCGGTCGAGCGGGATCCGGACTTGCTGCAGTGCCTCGGGCCGCTGCAGGTGGGCGATGCCATCCCCGTGCAGGCCTACGAGGCCGTCGCGGGCATCCTGGCGTTCCTCTACGCGCGAAACGGGGGCTCGCCGTAGCCCTACTTCTTGCCGAACTCGAACACGTCGCCGTGGCACTGCGTGGCCAGGGCCCGCAGCAGGCCCATGTTGGCCTCGCCGATGCCGATGCAGTGCATGCGCACGGCGCGGAACGCGTTCATCCGCTGCACGTCGGCCAGCAGCCACTCCTGGGTGTTGTAGGGGCCAAAGTAGACCAGGTTGGGCGTCCGCGGTGCGCCCGCCTTGTACTCGGTGTCGACGACCACGACGCCCTCGCCGTAGTCCTTGTCGGTGAGGTGGAAGTCGTCCCACGAGGGGTCGCCGTCGGACAGCAGGAAGATCGTGTCGCAGCCGTCGGTGAGCGCCGCCGGGTGCACGTAGGCGTCCTCCTCGATGTAGCCCTTGTCGCACAGGCCGAACGCCCGGCGCAGGCCCGAGTGCATGTTGGTCTTGCCGCGCAGGGTGCCGTCGGGAGCCTTCTGCGGGTCCGGCTTGCCGAGCTGGATCGAGTCGAGTTCGGCGATCACGCGGGCGACGTTGCCCTTGGTCGCCTTGATCAGGCCCTTGGTCGAGTCCAGGGTGCCGGACTCGTCGCCGAACCAGACGATGCTGAAGTACTTGTCGTTGTCGAGGCGCTGCAGCGAGATCTTGAGCTGCTCCCGGGCGAGGTCGAAGCGCGTCTTGATGAGGTGCCAGGGCAGGTCGCTCTCGTCGGGCAGGACGCCCTTCGGGCGCTTGCGCGGCGGGCCGGTGATCGGGCCCTGCGGCTTCATCGACGGCGAGATCTCCTTGCACATCGAGTCCGACATGTCGACGACGTAGCAGAAGCGCTCGCCGTCGGTCTCGACGCCGAAGAAGCGCGGGCGCGCGGCGGTCTGCGACTGCTTCGGCGTCTTGACCTCGCCGCGCTGCAGCAGCTCGAGCCACGACTCCGGGTCGACGAACAACGCCGGGCCGTTCAGGGTCCACTGCAGGTGCCGCGCCATCTGCACCTTGGCGGTGTGGGTCAGCTTGACGTCCGGCTGCAGCAGGTTGATGTAGGCGACCAGACCGAGCCGGAACTGCTCGTCGTTGACCTTCTGCTTGTTGTCGTGGATCGCCCGCGACATGGCGCCGAGCAGGGCGTTGCGATCCGCCTCGTTCTTCGGGAAGTCGGCGCAGGCCATCTGGATGGCCGCGGACAGGCTGGAGCTGCGGGCCATGCCCAGCCCGAGGATCGCGGCGGCCCGGTGCAGGGCGTTCTTGTCGCGCTCGACGATGGCCAGCGCCTCCTCCGGGCCCACCCGGTTGGTCTGGATCTTCAGCGTCTGCGCCCACAGCCAGGTGTCCACCGGCCGGGCGAAGGCCTTGCGCAGGGCCGCCAGGGGTGCGGCGGCCTCGGGCAGATCGAAGTGGCGGCCGAACAGCGTCGCCAGCGTGTAGCGGGCGTGCTCCTGATGATCGCGGGGCTTCTGGTAGTCGGCGATCAGGATCTCGAGCGCCTCCGGGCGACCGGTCCTGGCCAGCTTCTCCCGCCCCTCGGTGTGATGGACGAAGGGCAGGCGCTTGATGCACTCCTGGTAGCGGGCCAGTGCCTCCTCGTAGGCGCCGCCGGTCTGCTGGGCGGGCATCGGATCCGACGCGGTCAGGGCCAGGGCCAGGACGAGGGCGGAACGCTTGCTCGGGGGTGCGACCATCGGTTTGACCAGTAGTCCGGGACGGGCGGATGGTATCCGCCGGGCGTTCAGCGGCGCAGGCTCTGCCGGATCCGCGCCGCCACCGCCTCGCCCAGCACGCGACTGCCGGCGGGCGTGAAGTGCACGTCGGCCCGACGCTGCAGTTCGCCCAGGCGGTCGCGGACGGTGCCATCCAGGTCGTTCACGGCGCAGCCGTGGCGGGCGGCGACCGCGACCAGCGCCGCGTTGTAGCGGGCGACGTCGGCCGGGGCCCGGAACGGCCGCACCGGGCCGTCGGGCACCGGCGTGGTGGTGGCGAGCACGACCGTGGCGCCGGTCTTCACCATGGCCGCCACCAGGGTGTCGAGCTGCTTCTCGTACTCGTCGACCGGCGTCTGCGGCGGATGCGAAGGATCGTTGCTGTTGGCGCCGGTGCCGGGCTGCACGTGCTTCAGGTCGTGCAGGCCGAAGTTGGCGTGGATCACGTCCCAGCGGCCGCCCTCGGCGGTGAGCCAGGCCTCGATCCGCCGCAGCCCGTGGTCGGTGCCCGCGCAGTTCTCGGCGTCGTTGAAGTTCCGCATCGGCCGGAACACCTCGGCCTCGCCGCGCAGCAGCCGCTTCACGTCCTCGTGGTAGCCCATGCTGATCGAGTCGCCGAGCAGCAGCACCCGCGGCAGCGGCCGGTGGGCCGGATTGGGCCGCGGCAGGCGCGCGCCGACGGCGGCCAGGTGCTCGTGCAGGGCCGCGCTCAGGGCCTGCACCCGCTCGGGCTGCGCCGGCGCCAGGTCGCGCCTCTCGCCGAGGTCGGCGGCGAGGTCGTAGAGCTCGAAGCGCGGGCCGGCATGGTGCTCGATCAGCTTCCAGCGGCCGTCGCGCACGATGCCGTGCGGGCCGAGTTCGCCGCGGTAGTGCGGGAAGTGCCAGAACAGGCGGCGCCCGGGCATCGTGGCCCCTGGATCGCGCAGCCGCGGCAGAAGCGAGATGCCGTCCAGCTCGCGTCCGGGCAACGGCGCGCCGGTGGCGGCGGCGATGGTCGGCAGCCAGTCGACGCTGGTCACCGGCAGGGCGTCGACGCAGCCCGCGGCGATCACGCCGGGCCAGCGCACCAGCAGCGGCACGCGGATCCCGCCCTCGTACTGGGTGCCCTTGCCCGAACGCAGCGGCGCGTTGTCGGTCACCGGCACCAGTCCGCCGTTGTCGCTGGTGAACACCACCAGCGTGCGATCGGCGATGCCGTGCTCGTCCAGCGCCGCCAGGATCCGGCCCATGGCCCGATCCACGCTCTCCACCATGGTGGCGTAGGCGGCGTTCGCCTGGTTGGTCTTCGGCTTGGCGCGGTAGTGCCGCAGCCGGGCCGGATCGGCCTCGATCGGCGTGTGCACCGCGTAGTGGCAGAGGTGCAGGTAGAACGGCCGCGCCGAGTTGCGGCCGACGAACGCCACCGCCTCGTCGGCCTCGCGGTCGGTCAGGTACTGGCCGGGCGTGCGGCCCGGCAGGCCCGGGATGCCCTGGGGCAGGGACTTCGTCGTGAACGGATCCAGGTAGGTCGGCGGCTGGCCGTAGTCGCAGCCGCCGAAGTTCTCGGCGAAGCCCTGGTGCTCGGGATACCACGCGTCGTCGCCCAGGTGCCACTTGCCGATGTGGGCGGTGGCGTAGCCGCGCTCGGCCAGCAGCTCGGCGATGGTCACCTCGTCGAGATCCAGCCAGAACGGGTTCGGCGGGCACAGCAGCGCCTGCCGCGGGCCGCCCTCGTAGTCGGTCGGGTGGGCTTCGGGCGTGGCGCCGCCGGGTCGCTGGAAGCGGGCGCGGATCCAGTCGGTGATGCCGGTGCGGGCCGGCGAGCGGCCGGTCAGCAGCGCCGCGCGGGTCGGCGAGCACACCGCGCAGGCGGCATAGGCGTCGGTGAAGCGCACGCCCTGCTGCGCCAGCCGGTCGAGGTTCGGCGTCTCGTGGTAGGTGCTGCCGGTGCAGCCGAGGTCGGCCCAGCCGAGGTCGTCGACCACCACCAGGATGACATTGGGCGGCGGCGGATCCTGGGCGCGCAGGTGGGCCGGGCAGGCGAGGGCGAGGAACGCCGCCAGCAGCGCGGCCGGGTGGAAGCGGATCCGCATGGGTTTCCGCGTGGGACGGTAGCCCATGCGGCTTCTACCGTCGAAGCCTGCGGCGTCCGGCGTCCGGCGCCGCTACGCTGGGCCCGCACATGGACCCCACCATCTACCGTCAGATCCACCTGATCGGCGTCATCGTCCTGTTCCTGGGCCTCGGCGGCATGCTGTCCCATGCCGGCCGCGACCAGAAGGCGCCATGGGTGTACGCCGTCCTGCACGGGCTCGGCCTCCTGGCGATCCTGGTGGCGGGCTTCGGCTCCCAGGCCAGGCTGGAACTCGGCTTCCCGGGCTGGCTGCTGGTCAAGATCGGCGTCTGGATCCTGCTGGCGGCCCTGCCCTTCCTGGTCCGGCGCGGCTGGATCCCGGCGTTCCTCGCTTGGCTGGTGGCGGCCGGACTGGGCGGCGCGGCGGTCTGGCTGGCGGTCCTGAAGCCGTTCTAGGCCGGCGCGCACCGAACGGTCCAAGTGCCGGCATCGCCGTCGGCGGTGAAGGCGAACCGGACCGGCAGGAAGCGGGCGATCACCTCGGCATTGGTGCGCGTGTGCGCCGACGGTTCGCCGGTGCGGAACTCGCCGCCGCCCGCGAGCGCCATCGGCAGCAGCAGCTGGTCGGCCAGGTGCTCGCCCACCGGCGCGTCGGTGCGCAGGTAGGCGAGCGCGGCCTCGGCGGCCTCGGCGGCGACCTCCTCCGCCGGGCGGCCCTTCCGGCCGAAACCGGTGGTCACCTCGGTGACGTGCGCGAACGGCAGCTCCACCAGCACGGCGTTGCCCGGCCCGTAGGACGCGACGTTCTCGACCCGGGCCTGATCCTCGCCGAGCCCCAGCCGTGCTTGCAGCACGCCCACCTCCCGCTCGCCGATGTGCGACGGCAGCTTGCTGCAGAGCACCCGCGCCTGCACCGGCCCGGCCGCGCCCCGCTCCCGCAGGATCAGGGGGCGCAGCCGCGAGGGCTGCACCGTGGCGAACAGGCGGCCGCCGCCCGCGGGATGGAAGCCCGCTCGCACCAGGTGCAGCTCGACGGCGCCGCCCATCGCCCGGAGCTGCGGCAGGAACGCGCTCTGCACGAAGTCGCACGGCGGTGCCCACGGGTTGTGGGTGCCGCCCTCCAGCACCACCGTGGTCGCCGCCGGCGCCGCCAGCAGGGCCGGCAGCAGGGTCTGCAGCACCAGCGTCGTGCTGCCGGCGGTGCCGACCGTGCAGCGGAACTCGCCGCCGCGCAGCGTGCCGGGGCGGAACGTCAGTTCCGTCGACGCCACCCGGTCGCCCTCGACGCTGGCATCGCCGAGCTGGGCCGCGGCCTGCACCGCCGTCAGGTGCTGGCGCATCAGCCCCGGCTTCTCCCGGCGCGCACGGATGTGCGTGATCCGGAACGGCTGCCCGGTCACCAGCGACAGCGACAGCGCCGTCCGCAGCACCTGCCCGCCGCCCTCGCCGGCGCTGCCGTCGATCGCGATCACGCTCAGCCCTTCACGCAGACGACCTGCTTCAGCGTGTGCACGACCTCCACCAGGTCCTGCTGCGCCGCCATCACTGCGTCGATGTCCTTGTAGGCGCCTGGCGTCTCGTCGAGCACGCCCTGGTCCTTGCGGCACTCGACGCCGGCCGTGGCCGCCTCGTGGTCCTGCACCGTGAAGCGGCGGTTGGCCTCGCCCCGCGACATCACCCGGCCCGCACCATGGCTGCACGAGTGGAAGCTGTCCGGGTTGCCCT
>CAZMGG010000151.1:0-12832 GCA_964565715.1 uncultured candidatus Brocadiaceae bacterium
CCACCTTCGCGCACGACATCGCCCTCGGCGGTGCTCCAGAGCTCATGCTGCTGTGGTGCTGGCCGGGGGCGCTTGCGGGGCGCCTCGTCCAGCACGGCTGCGAGTGCCAGCGGGGTCGCTGGTTCTGGCCAGGACAGCGCGCCCTTTTGACGCAGGCCATCCAGCCCCTGACTCTTGGCTCCCTGGGCGCGCACGTACACCGGCCCGAGGCGCAGCTTCTCGAGTTGTTCGACGGCGCCAGCCCAGGTGCCGCCTTCGCCGAGGTCCGAGTTCACGACCAGCGCGGCATCGGCGAGTGCATGGATGAGCTTGTTGCGGCTCATGGCGAGCCCGACGTGGAAGCCCGCGGCTGGGTCGTAGGGCGACACCAGCACGAGCCGTCTCTCGATCAAGTGCTGCCGGTATTCGCGATGGATTGCGGCCTTCATGAGGCCGTCGGCAAGCACCGCCACCGCCGTGCCCCGGGCATCCAGCGCGCCGCGCACGGCCGCCTGATCGATGCCGCGAGCGCCGCCGGAGATGACCGTACGGCCGGCCTGGGCAAGGAGACGGCCGATGCGGGCGGTGTAGGCCAGCAGGTCCGCGTCCGCATTCCTCGATCCGACGACGGCGAGACCGCCCCGCTGCAGCAGGTCGGGATCGCCGCACCCGTACAGGATCGGCGGCGACGTCTCGGGCAGGCGGTCACGCCAGCGGCTGGGCCAGGTGGCGTCGGCCCGGCTGGCCACCCAGATGGAGCGGGCGTGCCAGCGGTCGAGGGCCTGGGCCAGCAGGAAGCCGCGTTCGAGCAGTTGCTGCAGGCGCGTTGGTTCGGTGGAGCACTCCTGCAGAAGGCTGCTGCCGTCCGGGCCGAGAAGGTCGGCAGGTTGCCGGCTGCGTTCGTGCAGCCTGCGGGCGAACTGGCGGTAATCGGTCGCGGTGAGTGGGGCGCTGCCCGTCGGCTGCCTGTCGCCACGCAACGGTGCCGTAAGCAGGAGGATCGCCTGCGTGTTGGCGCTGACCACGGTGGTGGTCACGTTCCTCCTCCGCTGGCTGCGCGCACCCCCATGCGCGTCGCGGCGGCGATCTGGTTGCGCATCAACGCGAGCAGCGGCGAGAACAAGATCGCTGGTCCCGCGCCGGCCTCGCGCAGCAGCCTCGTTGCGATGAAGTAGACGAAGCTCTTGCCCCATCCGGTCTTCTGCACGACCAGGCTGCGACAGGGGCCATCTACAACACTGCGGATGGCGGCTTCCTGGCCGTCGCGGAAGACTGCGTTGGGGACTCCGGAGCCGGATCGAAGAAGAGCCGCAGCCAACTCAGGTGAGTACGTCATGAGCAGAAGGACCGGGCAATCATGCAGGTAGTACCCTGCGAGGTGCGAGGGGGCGGTCCGCTCACCCTCCTCAGAGCCGCACGTCCAGCAGCACCGCGTTGGCGAACCGCCGCGCACCGCCCTGCTGGAACAATGCCTGCACCGCCAGCATCGCACCCACCAGCGCAGGCTGGCCCGGCACGCGATAGCGCAGCGTGACCCGGCCGCCGGGCACGGGGATCGTCTGCAGGCTGTGGACGCGCAGCACCGCCGGATCGAGCTGCAGCACGCCGACGCCGGGCAGCGGCATCGGGACCGCCGCCAGCCCTGGCGCCAGCGCGACCAGGACCGTCTGCGGTGCGGTGGCCCAGCCCGGCAGGCCGACCAGGTCGATCTCGCCGTGCAGGCCGACGCGTGGCGGCACGGTCACCAGCACCTGTCGGGTCAGGTTGCGCAGGATGCCGCGTTCGGACACATCGTCGAGGTCGCCGTCCCGATCCACGTCGACGAACGCACGGCGCCCCCCGCGCGGGCCGACGATGCCCCAGGGCACCACCTGGAACATGCCCTGACCGTCGTTGCGGAAGAACTGCGGCGGCTCGCCCTGGTCGGTGATGTCCAGGTCGCCATCGCCGTCGACGTCGACCAGCCGGTCGGGCCAGCGCAACGGCTGCGGCGGTGGCAGGACCAGGGCGCTGACATCGGTGAACGTGCCGGCGCCGTCGTTCTGCCAGATGTGCGGCTGCGGATCGGCGACCAACAGATCGAGGTCGCCATCGCCATCGAGATCGCCGGCATCCAGGGCGAAGATGCCCCAGGTGCTCGTCAGCAGCGGGCTGTTGCCCGCGGTCACGTCGAGGAACACGCCGCTGCCGTCGTTGCGCAGGAGCCGCACCAGGCTGCCCGGACCGAGGTAGTCGGCGCACACCGCGTCGAGATCCCCATCGCCGTCGAGGTCGCGCAGCAGGATCGCACTGGTCACGCGGGTCTCGGGCGGCAGGCCCATCACGGTGTCGTCGACGAACACGCCGTTCTGCTGTCGCAGCAGGCGATCCTGCTCGCCGTAGCCGGTGCCGCGGGCGAGCAGCAGATCCACATCGCCGTCGCCGTCGAGGTCGCCGGCGGCGATGTGATTGGTGGTGCCGTGGTCCACCGGCAGCAGGGTCGCGGTGACGTCGGTGAACGTCATGCCGCCGTCGTTGCGGAGGATGCGGTCCTGGCCGGCCACTGCCAGCAGCAGGTCGAGATCCCGGTCGCCGTCGATGTCCGCGAGCAGCACGGACCCGATGCGCAGGCCGGCGGTGGCGGGCAGACCGGTCACCGGGGTCATGCCGCCGCGGCCGTCGTTGCGGAAGACCTCGAGCTGTTCGCGACCGGCGCGGTTGTCGCGGAACGCGCGCACGACGTCAGGGCTGCCGTCGCCATCGAGGTCGCCGGCCGCCACCGGCCCGGTCTCGACCTCGGCGCGGAGCGGCGGCAGGTCCGGGTCGACGCAGCGGACGAACCTGCCGGCCGCGTCCTGGAAGTAGACCTCGCCGTCGAAGAGGTCGGCGTCGCCGTCGGCATCCAGGTCGGCGAGCCACGTCGCGCCGCCGGTGGGCAGGTGACCGGTGTGGGCCGGAGTGGCGTCGGCGAACACGCCGTTGCCGAGGTTGCGCCAGGCATGCGGCGTCGGCGCCCTGGCGAAGCCGTCCAGATTGCCGATCAGGACCAGGTCGAGGTCGCCGTCGCGGTCGAGGTCGGTGGCGGCGCCATCGGTCGGATGGAAGCCTGCGGGCACGGCGCCGACGGGGGTGAGGGTGCCGGCCCGGTTGCGCAGCAGTTCGGTCTGGGAGCCGTTGCTGACGAGCAGGTCGAGGTCGCCGTCGCCGTCGTCGTCGATCGGCAGCAGCAGGCTGACGTAGGGCAGCGTCGTGATGGCGACTCCCTGCGGCGACAGGATGGTGCCCAGGTTGCGGTAGTAGCGCAGGGACGAGGTGCCGCGCGGGGCCGGGCCGAACAGCAGGTCGATGTCGCCGTCCCGATCGAAGTCGGCGGCGACCACGGCGCCGAAGCGGCCGATCGGGTTGGGCAGGATCGGCGCGTTGGCGAAGCGACCGGTGCCGTCGTTGCGGTAGATGCGATTGGTGCCGTCGTTCGGCGGATCGAACTCCGTGCCGGTGCAGGCGGTGATCAGGTCGAGGTCGCCGTCGTTGTCCAGATCGGCCAGCGCGATGCCGGTGATGGCGTCGGCCAACGCCGCCCAGCGCGCGGCGGTCTGGTCGGTGAAGCGGCCCTGGCCGTCGTTCACCAGCACCATGGGCACGCTGGGCCCGTAGAAGGTCGAGGCGCCGACGAAGTCGAGGTCGCCGTCGCCATCGATGTCGCCGACTGCGGTGTTGCGGGCGAAGAGGCCTGGGAGCAGGGGCAGCGGCGTGCGCGCGGCGGGATCGGCGACGAAGCGGCCTTCGCCGTCGTTGCGCAAGAACCAGGCGCAGTCGTGCTCGATGCGCAGGATGTCGATGTCGCCGTCGCGGTCGAAGTCGCCGGGCGCAGACGCGATGGTGCCGGTCCGTGGTGGCATGGGCACGAACTGCGGCGCCGCGGTCTGGAAGAGGACCTGCTGGGCCGGGAGGGCCTGGGCGAGCAGGCCGGCGAACGGCAACGCGCAGACGGCGAGGATGCGGTGGCGTGGCGGGAAGGGCTGGCGAGGGCTCCGGGTCCGCATGACGGGCATCGTCGGCGCTGTCCCGGTCGCCGTCCATCGCCACGGCGCACCGTCATCGTGCGTGGCCGTGCCTTGCTTCCCTGGGCTGGCGGTGGTGCCTACACTCGCCTGCTCCGGAGCCCCAGCCATCACCATGAACTGCACCCTCGTCGCCGTCATCTTTGCCACCGTTTCGTCCGTCGTCCCGCCGCTGCTGGCGCAGGACGTCCTGCACTACCGGTTCGAGGAGGGCTGCGGCGCCGAGGCGGTGAACCATGCCTCGGGCTCCACGGTCGGGCCCGCCACGATCAACACGACCCTGCCGGGCGGTGTCGCCGCGGCGCGCGTGCCGGGGCAGTTCGGCACCGGGCTGACGGGCACGATCTTCCCGATCGGCCCCGGCACCACCTGGCTGAACACCGGTTGGGCGCCGAACAACTACTCCGGCAGCTTCACGGTGGCGATGTGGCTGCGCAACCGGCCGGGCAACCCGACGGCGATCTCGTTCGGCTACCTGTTCGGCGCCACCGGCGGCAACTTCCGCCTGTTCACCGGCAGCTCCGGCAAGCTGTTCCTGTCCGGCGTCCCCGCCAGCGTCACCAGCGTCGCCAACCTCACGACGCAACTGAACGCGGGCTGGGTGCACGCGGCCTGCGTGGTCGACGCCAGCGCCAACCAGGCGACGTGGTACATCAACGGCGTCGCCGATCCGGCGGTGACGCTCAGCAGCGCGGTGAACCTGGCCGGCACCAACTTCGGCGTCGGCGCGCGGGACAGCGGCGGCAGCAGTCCATCGCCCCTCGACACCGACGAATTCCTGTTCACCACCCAGGCGCTGTCGGCGGCGGAGATCGCGGCGCTGGCGCTGGCGCCGCGCGGCGGCGACGGCCGGTTCGGCACGTCCTGCAACGGCTCGGTGCTGAGCGGCAACGGCCAGCGGCCGAGCCTCGGCAACGCCGGCTTCGGCCTGACCGTGACGGCGCCGAACCAGTCGCTGGCGTGGATCGTGATGGGCTTCAGCCGCTGCACGATGCTGGTGGGCACCGTGGCGCTGCCGACCTCGCTGGGGCTGTTCACGCCGGATCTGGCGGGCTGCACCGGCTTCGTCGACAACGACTTCGGCGTCGCCGGGCCGATCCTGCTGTCGCCGAGCGGCACGCTGGCGTTCCCGGTGCCCAATCAGGCGTCGCTGCAGGGATTCACGTTCTGGGGCCAGTCGGTGATGCTGGATCTGGTGACGGGGCAGCTGCGCTCGAGCAACGCGATCGGCGTGAGCGTCGGCGGGTAGCGCGTCAGCGCACCGGCCAGAACGCCTGCTGCAGGGCCTGCAACCGCGCCACCGTGTCGGGCAGCCGGTCGGCCAGGTTGGTCGTCTCCAGCGGGTCGGCGCGCAGGTCGAACAGTTCCGGCGCGGTCGGTGCGGCGGCATGCGCCCGCTGCGGCCGCGTCGTGCCCGGCAGGATCAGCTTGTGCCAGCCGTCGATCACCACCTGCGCCGTCACGCTGCGCCGCGGGTCGGCGAGATCGAGGACGTCGTGGGTGAACGCCTCGACGAAGATCGTGCGGCGCGCGGCGACCGCCTGCCGGTCGCGCAGGTCGATGCCCGGCAGCGGGGCCGGCGCAGCGACGCCGGCCGCGCCCAGGATCGTCGGCACGACGTCGAGGATCGACGCCAGATGCTCCTCGTCGCGCGCGGCCTGCACGCGGCCCGGCCAGCGCACCAGGATCGGCGTGCGGATGCCCAGCTCGTACGGGGTCAGCTTGGCGCGCCGCGAGCCGAGGGCCGCCGCCGCGTCCCAGCCGTTGTCGGCCACATAGACGACGAGCGTGTCGTCGAAGACCCCGCGCGCGCGCAGGTGTTCGTCCAGCTGGCCGATCGTGTCGTCGAGCCACTCGACCATCGCGAAGTACTTCTCGGCGGCCGGCGTCGGCCCCTTGCCCTGGTGGCGGGCCAGCCGCTCGGGCGAGGGATCGTGCGGCTGATGCGGCAGGAACGGCGCATACCAGACGAAGAACGGCTGGCCCGCGCCGACCGCCTCGTCGATGAACGTGCGGATCGGCGCCATGCCGTCGCGGCCGATGGTCAGCCCACGGTCGCCGTGGCGGGTGCCCCGGTCGGTCATGCCGTGGGTGAAGCCGGCTTCGGCGTAGGTGGTGTTCCAGAGCTTGCCGGTCTGCAGTGTGCGGTAGCCGGCTTGTGACAGCGCTCGCGGCAGCAGCAGGGGATTGGCCAGCAGCCGCTCCTTCAGCGGTCCGCGCTCGCGGTTGCCGGCGAGGTCGTTGCCGGTGATGCCGTGCTGGTGCGGATGCAGGCCGGTCAGCAGCGTCGCCAGGGATGGCGAGCAGACCGGCGTCGCGTAGCCGCGGGTGTAGACGAGGCTCTGCGCGGCGAGGCGGTCGAGGCTGGGGGTCTGCACGGCGCTGCTGCCCATGAAGCCGTAGTCGGGAAAGCCGTGATCGTCGGACACGATCAGCACGACGTTGGGTCGCTTGCCCGCCGGGGCGGTCACCGGCGGCAGGGCCGCGAGGCCGAGCGGGACGCGCTGCCGCGGCGCCGAGCGGCCGCCCGGCTGCGTGCACGCCGCCAGCAGGGCCTGCATGGCCGCGCGCCGCTCGGGCTGCTCGAACCACAGGTTCTGCGTCTCGCCGGGGTCGCTGGCGAGGTCGTAGAGCTGGCCCGGCGCGTCGGGGGCGCGTTCGGGCAGCGCGAACGCCGCCAGCTCGCCGGTGTCGTAGCGGTTGCCGCCCGACCCCTGGTGCGCCAGCAGCTTCCAGGCGCCGGTGCGGAGCTGGAACTCGCCG
Organism: uncultured candidatus Brocadiaceae bacterium; assembly: GCA_964565715.1. Classification (GTDB taxonomy): domain Bacteria; phylum Planctomycetota; class UBA1135; order UBA1135; family UBA2386; genus CAZMGG01. The sequence continues at coordinate 6,783 of CAZMGG010000151.1, forward strand.
CGGAAGCCCTGGGTCAGCAGGTGCGGACGCACCGGCTGGTCCTCGGGCTGCAGTCCGGCCAGCACCGGCAGGAGGTCGAAGCTGTCGACGGCGAGATCGTCGGCGAGGGCGGTTCCCACGAGCGACGCCAGCGTGGCGTGGAGATCGGTCGCGCTGGCCAGCTGCGCGGTGGTGCGACCCGCCGGGATGCGCGCGGGCCAGCGCGCGAGCAGCGGCACGCGGTGGCCGCCCTCCCAGCCGTCGCGCTTCATGCCGCGCAGGCCGCCCGCCGGATCGTGGCCGTGGTCGCGCCGCATCCAGATCGTGTGCCGGGTCTCCGGTCCGTTGTCCGACGAGAAGATCACCAGCGTGTCGTCGCCGATCCCGAGCGCGTCGAGCCGGTCGAGCAGCCGGCCGGTCAACGTGTCGAGCTGGCGGACGAAGTCGCCGCGCGGTCCGGCGGCGGTGGCGTTCTCGAACCCGGGCGCCGGCAGCACCGGCGCGTGGGCGATCTGGGGGCACAGCAGCAGGAAGAACGGCCGATCCGGGTGCCGGGCGCGATGCTCGTCGACGAAGCCGAGCGCCCGCTCGAAGAACAGCACGTCGGCGTCGACGAAGCGGTAGCCGGGCGCCTTGACGCCCTCGTCGTTGTCCCACCGCCACTTGCCGCCCGGGTTGGGCAAGGACGCACTGCGGTGCTGCTCGGTGGCCGGCGCCACGACGTTGCCGTTCTCCAGATAGACGTAGAGCGGGTCGGTGGTCGGGCAGTTCGGCGTGACGAACGACACGTCGAAGCCGTGCGCCTGCGGCCCGTCGACCAGCGGACATCTGCGCGCGTAGTCGATCCGGCGGGCGGCCTCGAAGCCGCCGGGCAGGCGCCTGCCGTCGGCGTCGACCCAGGTGAGTCCGAGGTGCCACTTGCCGAACACGCCGGTGCGGTAGCCGCGGGCGCGCAGCGTGTCGGCGAGCGTCGGCACGCCGGGGGGCAGGTAGCTGGGGCCGCCGGGCCCCTCGAACGCGGTGGGGCGGCGGCCGGTACGGCACACGAGGTTGCCCGACAGCAGACCGTAGCGCGACGGCGAGCAGATGGTGCACGGGCTGTGGGCGTCGGTGAAGCGCACGCCTTCGGCGGCGAGCCGGTCGAGCCGCGGCGTCGAGTAGGCCGCGTCGGGGTTGTAGCAGGACAGATCGCCGAGCCCGAGATCGTCGGCGTAGACGATGACGATGTTGGGCAGTCGGGTCGGGGCGGGGTCCTGCGCCGGCAGCGGCGCCGACAGCGCGACCAGCGCCAGGGCGAGCAGGGCCAGGGCGAGCAGCGCGGTCCTCGGGGACGGCGGCCGGCGGGAAGCGTCCGCGCTGCGGCGGTGGGGCATGGTGGCTGCACAACCTAGCGCATGGATGGCCCGTGCGGTGATGATGCCGGCCGGTCCTGTCCCGGCCCTCCCCACCATGCAGCAGCGTTCGTTGTTCCCAGACGGGTTCGAGATCCAGGAGCGCGCGCTCGCGGCCCTGCGGGAACTCGATGCGGCGGCGGCGCTGGCGCTGGTCGGGCAGGCGCGGGCGATCGACCCGCAGCTGGCCGGGCTCGATCCGCTGGAGGCGGCGCTGCGCGTGCTGCTGGCGCAGGGCGCGCCGCGCGATCCGGACGGCGTCGCCGGACTCCTCCTGCAGGCCGGTGACGATGCCTGGCACGGCCGCCTGGGGGCGGCGGCGGCCGATTTCGTCGAAACGGCGGTCGGCCGTTGGTTGCTGGCCCTGCCGGTGGCCGACGACGACTTCCTCGACGCTGCCGAACGCGTGCCGCGGGCGCTGGTGCTGCTGCTGCAGGGGCAGGCCGCCACCGCGCGCTCGGGTCTGCTGGCGCTGCTCGGCGACCGGCCCGAGCGCGCCGACCTGTGGGGCTGGCTCGGCGATGCCTGCACCGCGCTGCAACGCGGCGCCGAGGCCGACGGCTGCTACGTGCGGGCGTTGCTGCTCGATGTCGGCGCCGTCGACGCGCAGCGCCTGCGGGCGGCGCCGCTGCGCGAGTGCCTGCTGCGGCTGCGCGTGGCGCATGGCGAGGCGCTGGCGCGCGAGTTGCTGCTGGCCGAAGCCTGGATCGCCGGCGCGCTGGCGATCCCGCCGGACAACGACTGGCTGGACAGGCAGCAGGTGGGGGAACTGCTGGCGGCGGCGGCGACGGCGCCGGGCCCGTTGGCGGGCGCGCGGCAGTTCGCGCTGCTGCTCTATCGCGACCGTTCGCGGCCGCTCGGGCAGGTGGACCTGGCCGACCGGGAGGCGATGGCGGAACTGCAGCCCGACCTGTTCCGCCGCTACATGGCGGCCTGCCGGGCGCGCCCCTGACGTTGGCGGTGGTGGCCGTGCTGGCGGTGGCGACGGTGCGGCGCGGGCGCTTCCGTCCCGGCCCCGGAATGCGTAGGCTTCCGTTCCTGACTCGGTTGCGGAACGGAGGCGACTTCATGGCCCGCCGGCAGAACGGTTACCAGTCGATGGCGCGTTGCCCCGAGAGCGGCAAGGTGCAGCACCTGACCAGGGAGGACGGCAAGAAGGCGATCCGCCTCATGCACCGCCTGGCGGAGCAGAACGGCCTGCGCCCGGCGCGGCTGCGCGCCTACCAATGCTGGACCTGCAGGTTCTGGCACGTGGGCTCGCTGCCGGCGCGCGGCGTGGGGATCGGCGAGGGAGAATGACGCGCCGCGCGGATCCGTGGCCGATGGGCCACTGTCTGCTGTGCGGCCAGGCGGCCAGCCGGCGGGCCATGGCCGCGCATCTCGGCGACTGCGCGGCGTCGCACGCCCCGGCCCGCGGGCGCACCGGGGCCGTCTACCACCTGCGGGTCGACGCCGGTCGCGACCTGCCGCACTGGCTCGACCTCGAGATCGCCGGCTCGGCCTCACTGGAGGATCTCGATCGGTTCCTGCGCGACACCTGGCTCGAGTGCTGTGGGCACATGAGTGAGTTCCGCATCGACCGCGAGCGATTCCAGCCAGCGGAGATGTTGGACGACGACTGGGGTGGGGCAGCCCGGAGCATGGGTGAGCCGGTCGGCAAGGTCTTTGGGCACCTCAGATCGAATGCCCGCTTCCGCCACGTCTACGACCCTGGCTCGCCGACCCTGCTCGACCTGCGGATCGGCGGTGTGCGGCAGGGCTCGCTTCCCGGCCGACGCCAGCTGCGGCTCCTGGCCCGCAACGATCCGGAGGAGCTGCAGTGCAGCAAGTGCGACGCCGTGGCGACTGCGGTCTGCTCGATGTGCCCGGTTCCGCTGTTCTGCAAGACCCACGCCGCCCGGCACCGGTGTCGTGGCGGCGAACTGCTGCCGGTGGTGGACTCGCCACGCATGGGGGTATGTGCCTACACCGGCCCGAGCCGTCCGCGGCGTCGGGGTCGGTAGGTAGCGGGTTGTCGCGGCGGCAGCCGGCGCTCACTCGAGCTGGAGCTGGGGCGCGCCGCAACCTCGCGATCAAGCGCGCCGACTGGCTGCAGGCCATCGAGCTGCTGATGCAGCGGGTCGAGGAGGTGCCTTCCGCGCTGTTCGGCCTGCCGGTGAGCCTCGACGAGAAGGAGCGGCCCTTGCTCTGCGCCGCGATCCGTGCCGGGTGCACGCACTTCGCGACCGGCGATCGCCGGCACTTCGGCCACCTGTTCGGCAAGGCGGTCGAGCGGGTGCAGGTGATGGACCTGCTGGGCCTGGCGAAGGTGCTGGCGCGCGGTCGAGGTTGACCGGGCCGGTCGCGCGCCGGTCACTCCGCAGCGCCGGCAGCAGCCTCGTCGGGCGGCCCCGCCGGCAGCCCGAGTTCGGCCCGCAGGCGCGCGCGCGGCACCGTCAGGCCCGGTATGCCGCCCGGATCGGGCCACGAGCGGATCAACCGCAGGACCTGCTCGCGGCCCTCGGCAGACGCGACCGCCTGGCGCGGCGTCCGACCGCCGAGGGCTGGAATCTGCTCATCGAGCCACTTCAGGCACTGGCGATCGACGATGGCCTGGACCTGGGACCGGGCCTCGGCAGGCAGCTCCTCCGGCGGCGGCCGGCGACCGGCGGATCCATCCGGCTTGTCGAACGCGACCGGGCGGACGCCGGCGAAACCGAGGCCGGGGATGGCATCCAGCCATTCCCGGGCGCTTGCCCACCGCTGTGCCGAGTTGGTGTGCAGCAGCAACTCGTTGGCGACCCGTTCGAACCGGCCGAGCAGGGTGCGCTCGTCGTCGTCGTCGGCGCCACCGCGGTACCACAGCCATTCGTCGCCGTCCTGGTCGATGTCATCGCGGGCGCCGAAGGCCGCCGTCACGGCGGACCAGTCGTCGACGCGGAAGGTGGCGACGGTCATCTCGAGATGATCACCATCGGTGTTGGTGAGCCGCCGCGGCCGCGCCGCCTGGTGCTCGTCCAGGAACCACTCCCACAGGGAGCCCAGCCGTTCCGGCCGCTTCTGGACCGCGTCGGCGGTGACGGCGCCGGAACGGTCCTCGAGCCAGGCCAGCGCCCGCTCGAAGTCGCCCAGCGGCAGGCGCGGTCCGATCGGCAGCAGGAACCGGTGCTCGTCGACCTGGACCAGGCGGGCGGGCAGGACCTGGCCGGGTCGGCTCGAGCGGGCGAGCTGGCCATCGACGATGTCGACGGTGAAGTCCGCGAGCACGTCGCTGAGGCCGACCACCGGCGGCTGCAGCCGGGCGACCTGGTACAGGCCGACCCGGCCGGCGATCTGGGCCTGCAGCAGGCGGCGTTCCGGCTCGGGCAGGTCGTCGCGCAGAAGCAATCGCTCGGCGATGGTGCGCAGCCCAGGCCGCGCGCGGAAGTTCGTGAAGTACCAATGGCAGAAGGCGTGGTCGTGCATCTCGATGCCGAGTGCATCGAGCTGCAGGCCGACCTCGGCGCTGCCGAAGAACGCAGCCAGCGCGCGCCGCGAACGGAAGTCGACCCGGCGCAACTCTTCGGCGAGCCGGCGGATGAGCCGGTCCTGTTGCTCCGGCCAGTCGGCGGTCGGCTCAGTGCCGTCGCCTGGATCGCCCATGACGCTCTCCCGGAACCCTGCGAACACCGCCGCCACCAGCGGATGCGCCGCCTGCGTGTCGACCTGCACGCCGCGCGCGGCCAGCCCCGGCGCCAGCGCTTCGCCCAGCGCCGCATGCAGCACGGTCAGCCGCTCGGGCAGGCGGGGCTCACCCAGCTTCGGCCGGGCGGCGATGTCGGCGAACAGCTCGACCGCCGTGCGCTGCCGGTCGGCCAGGTCGCCGGGGTCTTCGTAGAGGGCCGGTTGCAGTCCCACGAGGCCGCCGTCGGCGGCATCGACCACCGCCAGCAGGTCCGGCACCCTGGCTTCCTCGCCGATGGCCATGGGCGCTGGCTCGAGGCCGACCAGCCAGTGCTGGCCCGGCGAGACCGGCAGGTCCCACAGCTCGCCCGGCAGCCCGGCGCGCGCCGGCGGCGCGTCCGGAGTAGCGGCAACGTCGACGAACCCGGCGACGACGTCGGCCACCTTGGGCCTGTCGCCGGTGACGGTCAGGCACAGCAGCCGGCCGCCGCGCTGGGCGTCGAACGGGCGCGGCCGCAGCAGATCGCGTTCGCCGGCGAGCCGCAGCGCCGCCAGGACCTGGATCACGAGCTTCAGCTCGGCAGCGCGGGGCAGGCGGCCGGCCCGGCCCGGTTCGATTGCCGCGAAGACCGGGATCACCCGTTCCGACGCGCCGCCGAGCCGGGAAATCTCGCGCAGCATCTCCGGCACCTGGCCGGGCGGGTCGAACGAGAGGAGCAGCATCGGCGCGACCACCGGCGGCCGCTCGTCGCTGGCCAGGAGGCGCAGCTGCTCGATGCTGCGTTCGCCAAGGTAGATTGCCAGGCCGAACTCCACCCCGGCATTGCCGAGTATCACCGCGTAGGCCGGGTGCGTCTGGTCGGGCAGCCGCAGCGCGATCGGCATCTCGTCGGAGTACTCCTCCCAGGGCTCCCACTGCGCGAAGCGCCGGGCAGCCTCCACCGCACGTTTGGCCAGGGCCGGTTGGATCATGGGGCGGGAGCGTAGTCTGCCGAGAGGGGCGCGCCCACGCTCTTCGCGGTCGTGCCGTCCAGGCAG
>CAZMGG010000152.1:0-12628 GCA_964565715.1 uncultured candidatus Brocadiaceae bacterium
TACGGCTTCCTCGCCGAGCTGTGCCGCGCCGGCATCCCCTGCGTGCTGATCGCCGGCAACCACGACCACCCGCGCAAGCTCTCCGCCCTGCAGGGCCTGCTGGAGAACCTGCGCATCCACGTCCGCGCCGAGGTGAAGGGACCCGACCAGGGCGGCATCGTCACCCTGGAGGGCCGCAACGGCCGCGAACGCGCCCTGGTGGCGACGCTGCCGTTCGTGCCCGAACGCAAGATCGTCGACACCACCGCCATCGTCGAGCGCGCCGACGGTCACGGCCGCTACGGCGAACGCATCGCCCAGGTGCTGGACCACCTCGCCACCGGCTTCCGCGGCGACACCGTGAACCTGGTGCTCGCCCACCTGCTGGTCAGCGGCTCGCGCTTCGGCACCGGCGAGAAGAAGCTGCACCTCGGCGAGATCTACGGCGTCGATCCGAGCCGCCTGCCCGCGAGCGCCCACTACACGGCGCTCGGTCACCTGCACCGGCCGCAGGAGATCCCCGGCGCGCCGTGCCGCGCGGCCTACGCCGGCTCGCTGATCGAACTCGACTTCGGCGAGCGCGAACAGGACAAGCGCGCCGTGCTGGTCGAGGCCCGTCCCGGCCGACCCGCCACGCTCACCGACGTCCCGCTCACCGCCGGCCGCCGCCTGCGCGACGTGCGCGGCACGCCCGCCAGCCTCGAACAGCAGAAGGCGGACCTCGGCGACGCCTTCCTGCGCGTCATGGTCGACGTGCCGGAACCCACGCCCGGCATCGAGGACAAGATCCGCGCCCTGCTGCCGCACGCGGTCGAGGTCACCGCCGCATGGCCCCGCCGCGCCGACGACGCCGCCGCGCCCAAGGCCCGCAGCAACGACCCGACCGAGCTGTTCGCCGCGTTCTACCGCCGCGAGCACGAGACGGACCTGCCCGACGCCCTGCGCGAGCTGTTCGTCCAAATCCACCGCGAGGCGGGCCAGCCGTGAAGCCCCTGCACCTGTCCATCGAGGGGCTGACCTCCTTCGTCGAACGCACCGAGGTGGACTTCACCCGCCTGCAGCTCTTCGCCATCACCGGCCCCACCGGGGCGGGCAAGTCGTCGCTGCTCGACGCCATGCTGCTGGCCCTGTTCGGCCGCGCGCCACGCATCGGCACCGAGAAGTCCCAGCTCATCAGCCACGGCAGCGACAGCCTCACCGTGGCCCTCGAGTTCGCGGCCCAGGGCCAGCGCTACCGCGTCGCCCGCACCTACCGCGCCTCGGGCACGAGCCAGGCCGGCCTCGACCGCCTGGTCGAAGGCGGCGATCCGGTCTCGCTGGCCGGCCGCATGCGCGAGGTCGACGCCGAGATCGCCAGGATCCTCGGCCTCGACTACGACGCGTTCATCCGCTCGGTGCTGCTGCCCCAGGGCCAGTTCGACGCCTTCCTGCGCGGCAACCCCGGCGACCGGCGCGACATCCTGGTCGGCCTGCTGGGCATGGGCCTCTACAAGACGATGGCGGAGATGGCCAACAAGCGGCACGCAGCGCACCAGACCCGGCTGGAGGCCACCCAGCAGCGCCTCGCCGAGGACTTCGCCGACGCCACCGAGGAACACCACCAGGAAGCCCTCGCCGCCGCCGCCGCCGCGCGGCAGGAACACGCCACCCTGGAGGCCCGCGGCACCGCCATCGCCGCCTGCGTCGCGCGCGCCACCGCACTGGCCGCCGCCCGCAGCACCGAGACCCAGGCCGCCGAGGCCGTGCACACGCTCACCACCCAGCAGACGAGCGCCGCCACCGAACACCAGGCCTGCGTCACCCTGCAGGCGACCTTCGCCGCCCGCGAGCAGGAACTGCTGGCGGACCTGCGGGCCGCCGCCGCCGACCCCGAACGCGCCCGCCACCTCGCCGAGACGATCCCGCTCCTGCGCCAGTTCGCCAGGCTGCACGCCGAACTGCCCCGGCTGCAGCAGGAGGCCACCACCGCCCGCGAACGGGTCACCCGCCTGCAGGCCGAGCGCGACCGCACCCAGGCCGCCCTGCCGCAGCTCGACGCCGTGCTCGCCGAGCGCCGCCAGGACCTCACCGCCGCCGAGACCGCCCTGCGGCAGGAACTGCAGGCCCACACCGCCGCCCACCTGCGCGCCCACCTCACCGCCGGCGCCGACTGCCCGGTCTGCCTGCAGCCCGTCCGCAAGCTGCCCACCGGCGCGCCGCCACCCACCGCCACCGCCGAGCAGGCCGTCGCCGATGCCCGCGCCGAGCTGCGCACCGCCGAGCGCATGCGCGAGGAGGCCGATCGCGCGCGCAAGGCAGCGCAGAAGGAGCTGCCCGAGGCCGAGCGTTCCGCCGCCGGGCCCGCCGAGCGCGCCGCCACGGCCCAGCGCGAGCTGCAGGAACTCCATGAGCAGCTCGCCGCCCGTGACGAAGCCGTGGCCGACGCCGCTGCCGCCACCAGACGCCAACGCGAGCTGGAGCAGGAAGCGGCGCGGCAGCAGGAACAGACCCGCGCCCACGGCAGGGCCCAGCAGGCCCTCGACCTGCTCCGGCGCGAGCATCAGGGCCTCCAGAGCCGCCTCGGCGCCGCCGAGAAGCAGCTCGAACTGCTCGCCGCCCGCGCCCGCGAACTCGAGGACGCCGCCAGGGCGGCCCGCGCCGCCGCCGCCGACGCGGCGCAGCACTTCCAGGACGCCGCCGCCCAGGCCGGCAGCGGCGCGGTCACCGCCGGCGCCGAGGTCAAGACCGCCGAGCGCCTGCAGAAGGAGCACCAGACGGCGCTCCGTTCCGCCCACGAGCGCCTGGTGCGCAGCCAGCACGACGCCGAACGCATCGCCACCGCGATCGAGCGCGCCGCCAGACTGCGCCGGCAGGTCGCCGACCTCGAGCGCGACACCGCGCTCCTGCGCGAGTTCTCGCTGCTGCTGCGCGGCAACCGCTTCCAGGATTACGTCCTCGAGGAGGCCCTGCGCGTGCTCACCGCCGACGGCTCGACCCGCCTGCAGCAACTCTCCCAGGGCCGCTACTCGCTGCAGTACGACGGCAACGAGTTCCACGTGCAGGACCACTGGCACGGCGGCCGCTCCCGCTCGGTGAAGACCCTGTCGGGCGGCGAGACCTTCCTGGCCTCGCTGGCCCTCTCGCTGGCGCTCGCCGGTCACTTCGCCGGCATGGCCGGCGGCGACGGCGCGGCCCTGGAATGCCTGTTCATCGACGAGGGCTTCGGCGCGCTCGACCGCGAGGCCCTCGAACAGGCGGTGCAGGCCCTCGAGGAACTGCACGGCGGCCGCCGCTTGGTCGGCGTGGTGACCCACCTCGAACAGCTCGCCGACAGCCTGCCGGCGCGCCTGCACGTGCAGACCAGCAACGGCCGGGCCCGCGTGGTCGCCGGGTGAAGGTCGTCGCTGCCGTCGGCTGGACCGCGCTGGCGCTTGCCGCGTTCGCCGCCAACTCGCTGCTCTGCCGCGGCGCCCTGCAGGACGCCGCCACCGATCCGGTGACGTTCACCCTGGTGCGCCTTGGCAGCGGCGCACTGGTGCTCGGGCTCCTCGCCCGCGGGCGGGGGCCGGCGTCCGCGGGCTGGCTGCCGGCGGTCTGCTTGTTCGCCTACGCGCTGGGCTTCTCGCTCGCCTATGTACGGCTCGGCGCCGCCACCGGTGCGCTGCTGCTGTTCGGTTCCGTGCAGCTCGCGATGTTCACTGCCAGCGTGCGGCGCGGGCCGCGGCCGCGGCCCCGCGCCTGGGCCGGCCTGCTGGTGGCCTTCGGCGGCCTGCTGGTGCTCACGGCACCGGGTCTCACCGCGCCGGATCCGCTGGGTGGGGGCTGGATGGCGCTCGCCGGCCTCGCCTGGGGCTGCTACTCGCTGCTGGGCCGCCGCGCCGGCGATCCGCTCGCCGCCAACGCCGCGAACTTCGCCCGCTGCGTGCCGCTCGCGGTGATCGCGTTCGGCGTGGCGGCGCTGCAAGGCCCCGTCCGGCTGTCGCTGTGGGGTGCGCTGCTGGCGCTGGCATCGGGCGCCGTGGCTTCCGGCCTCGGCTACGCGGTGTGGTTCCGCGCCCTGCGCCTGCTGTCGGCGCCGGCCGCCAGCGTGGCGCAGCTGGCGGTGCCGCCGCTGGCGGCAGCCGGCGCCGTGCTCTGGCTCGGCGAGCCGTTCCCGGCGCGGCTCCTGTGGGCCAGCCTGCTGACGCTCGGCGGCATCGCGCTCGCCACCGCCCCCGCCCGGCGCTGACCGTGCCGGCGGCTACCATCTCCCCCATGCGCGTCGCCCGCCTCGCCGTCCTCGGCCTGACTTCGCTGTCTCTCCCCGCCCAGGACTGGACCGCGCTCACCGCCACCACCCACGACCCGCGCCTCGTCCACGATCTCGCCCGCGACCGGCTGGTGGCGATCGGCGCGCCCATCCGCGAATGGGACGGCGCCCGCTGGCTCGAGACCCACGTGCCCAACGCCCCGCCCGGCGTGCTGCTGGCCGCGCTCCGCTGCACCTACGACCAGGCTCGCCGCCACATCGTCGTGCTCTATGGCCCCAACACCTGGGCCTATGACGGCGCGTCCTGGCGCCTGCTGGCCGCGGCCAACCCCGCGCAGTTCGAATCCAGCACGCGCAGCATCGTCTACGACCCGATCCGGCAGGTCGTCGTCTACTACAACCCGCTGCCGGGCTCCCAGGCCACCCACGAGTGGGATGGCGCCGCCTGGCGCAGCGTGCCCGCCACCCTGCCCGGCCTGCTGCCCTTGGCGATGGGCTTCGATCCCACCCGCGGCCGCATCGTCGCCTTCACCTGGCCCTTCGGCACCAGCGGCAACGCCCACGAGTACGACGGTACGACTTGGCGGACGATCCCCGGCGTGACGCTGCCCGCAAGCTTCCCCGACCGCGAGCCCACCCTGTTCACCGATCCGGTGCGCAACCGCCTGATCGCCTACGGCGGCATCGCCGGCAATCAGGTGCTCGGCACCGCCTGGGAATGGGATGGCGTTGCCTGGAATGCGATCGCCAACGGCCCACCGCGCTGGCGCGCCGGCGTCGGCATGGAGCCGGGCACCGGCCGCTGGCTCATCGCCGGCGGCTACGTCACCGACACCAGTCCGACGGCGGTGGACGAGACCTGGGCCTACGACGGCGCCTTCCATCGCCTCGAAGTCCGCCCGATCCTGAACCGCATCGTCGCCGACCCGCAACGCCGCCTCGTGGTCGGCTGGGGCCCGGAAGGCACCTGGGAGTGGAACGGTGGCTCCTGGACGCAGCGCACGACGAGCACGCCGATCTTCCTCAACCTCGTGCACGACCCCGTGCGCTCGGTGGTGATCGGCCTCGAGAACGACTTCTCCCTGCCGATCGTCCGCCTGTGGCTCTGGGACGGGCTGGCCTGGCACCTGCAGAGCCCGGCGGTCACGCCGCCCTGGCAGTTCACGCAGGTCGCGGCCTGGGATCACCTGCATCAGGAGATGGTGATCTTCGGCCTGCACGGCACCTGGACCTGGAACGGCGCCAACTGGACCCAACGCGCGCCGAGCCAGTCGCCGCCGCGCACCTGGCAGACGCCCGGCAGCGCCGCGTGGGATCCGCTCACCCAGCGCGTCGTGCTGGTGCTGAAGGTCGGTGCGGGCAGCGAGGAGTGGGAGTGGAACGGCGTCGACTGGAACCGCCGGCCGGGCACCGGCCTGCCCGCCACCTGGTCGGACGGCCAGCTCGCCTTCGATCCCCGTTCCGGCCGCTTCCTGCTGGTGACCAACACCGGCACCTGGCGCCGGGAGAACGGCGTGTGGCTGCCGTCCGGCAGCGGCAACCGCAACTCCTGGCGGCTGGCGGCGGATCCGACCACCGGCCTGCTGAAGAGCTACGGGCCGTGGGCCGGCTATGCCGCCGACCCGGCCTCGGTGGAGTTGCTGGGCGCCGGGTGCGCCGGTCCGGGCATGCCCCTGCTGGCGCCGCAGGGCCGGCCGCAGACGATCGGCGGCCGGCTGCGTCTGGACCTGCACGGCGCGCCGCCGCACGGGATCGGCGCGGTGTATGCGGGGCTGCAGCCGGCGGCGGTGCCGCTCGGCAGCTGCACGCTGCTGCTCGATGCGCCGGTGCACTGCGCCACGCTGGTGGCCAACGCTGCGGGCTTCGCCTCCTACACCCTGGTGCTGCCCGACCGCCCGGTCCTGCTCGGCCTCGAGGCGTGGTTCCAGGGCGTGGTCGTGCAGCCCGGCGGCCCGGTGGCCGGCGTCGCCGCCCTCACCAACGGTGTCCGCGTGCGCGTCGGTGACTGAGGGTCTCGTTACGCTGCCGCCATGATCCGGGCCACGCTGCAGCCCTCCTCGTCCTCGGCTCTGGCCTCCTCGCCCAGACGCAGCCGCCAATGCGCGGGGTGCTGCAGAGCCCCGGCGGCGAGCTGCCCTTCGTGCTCAGCGACCTCCGCGGCGCAAGCCGCCTCCACCACGGCGAGGACTGGATCCCCATCAGCACCAACCCCTCTGCGGCAGGCTGCGAGATCCCGTTCCCGCCCTATGACTCACGCATCGTCGCGCGCTGGCTCGACCCGCAGGCCGGCAGCAGCGGTCTCGCCGGCACCTGGACCAAGAACGGGCCCAACGGCCCCACCTCGATGCCGTTCCGCTGCCATCCCTGGCCGCGCGTGCCCGACCCCGACCACCCGGACCACGAACGCAACGCCCCGCTCTTCCCGCTCGCCGGCGAGCCCCTCGACGTGACCGGCCGCTGGCGCGTGCGCTTCCAGAACGACCCGCACCCGGCGGTGGCGATCTTCGGCAGGAACCGCGGCCCCTTCGTGCAGGTGCCCGGCGAGATCACCGGCACCTTCCTCACCGTCACCGGCGACTACCGCTTCCTCGCCGGCACCGCCCGCGGCGACCAGCTGCGCCTCGCCTGCTTCGATGGCGCCCACGCCTTCCTGTTCGCCGCCCGCCGGCAGGAGGACGGCACGCTGCGCGGCGACTTCTGGAGCGGCACCGCCTGGCACGAGACCTGGACCGCCGAACGCGATGACGCAGCCGCGCTGCCCGACGCATTCACGCTGACCAAGGCCACCGACGCCGCGCTCGCCGCGCTGCGCTTCCCCGATCCGACCGCACCCGAAGGCGCCGAGCCGGTCCGCATCGGCGATCACCTCGGCAAGGTCACGCTGGTGGTGCTGTTCGGCACCTGGTGCCCAAACTGCGGCGACGCCGGGCCGTTCCTGCGCGAACTGCAGGAGCAGTACGGCGAACGCGGCCTGCGCGTGCTGGGGCTCGCCTTCGAGCACGGCACCGACCCCGTGCGGCACCGGCAGGTGCTGGCTGCGTACCGCGAACGGCATGGCGCGAGGTGGCCGATCCTGCTGGCCGGTTCGTCGGACAAGAAGCAGGCGAGTGCGGCGTTCCCGGTGCTCGATGCGGTGCGCGCGTTCCCGACCACGCTGTTCGTCGACGCGACCGGCACCGTGCGCGCCGTGCACCAGGGCTTCGCCGGCCCGGCAGCGCCGAAGGAGCACCGCGCCCAGCGCCTGGCCTTCACGGCGCTGGTGGATCGGCTGCTGGCCGAAGCCAAGCGGTGAATACGGTCGCCTTGGCCAAGACGACCTGCTCTTGAGAACAGCCAGGGAACCCGACTCCGCTATCCCAGCGGGAACCCTGGTTGCGCCCACCCTCGCACGAAGGGGACTTCACAAGATGATCATGGTCAGGCCTGCAGTCGCCGCAAGGCCGCCAGCGCTGTTGACATCCAGCGTGAAGCCCTGGAACGACACCCGTTGCCGCCGCAGTCCCGCTGCGTTCGGGATCATGAATGGAACCGTCATGGAGCCGGTCCCTGCCGTTCCAACCGCCCCGCTGGCGACGCCCCAAACAGCAATCGAGGGGGACGCCACCAGCAGCACAGCACTGCCCAGCGGCGTGAGTGCCTCGCCGCTGCCAGCCACCAGCACGGTGGTGGCGCCGCCGGCGGTACCGGCGACACTCATGGTGATGGCATTCCCCGGCTGCGGCGACCCTGTCATCTGCAACGTGGGGGCAATGCCTCCCGTTCCGGCATGGCTCGGTCCGTACTTCTCATATCCGAAGACTGTGCCGTAGTTGAGTCCGCTCACAATAGGCCAGCCGCCGCCGGCCGTGGCCGCCAGCACGCCTGTCATGTCTGGCCTTGCGAGCAACCAGGCGGCCGATGCAAACGACTCGCGGATGTGCCATGTTGCGCCATTGTCCGCAGACACATCGAGGGAGCTTGGAAACCAGCCGAACGCAAGGCCCAACCAATAGTCGGTCCGATGCCACATCACGCTCACGGCGGGCGGGATCACCGACACCTCGGGCCAACCCCGCTCATTCCACCAATAGCCGCTTCCCCCGGCGCTGATATGCCATGTGGCACCAGCGTTGGTGGTTGTGGCAATCCTGCGCGACAAATGCTCCGACCACGCAATACATGCGACGTTGCCATTCGCTGCAACCGCGCCTCTCAAGGGCCATTCCGCAGGGTGATGCGCGACTCCCGACCACGTCCTGCCATCATCGGCAGAGTGCATGAACAGAATCGTCGGCCGTCCGGTCGCACTTGATGAGACAGGCATGTACACGTTCCTGCCACTGACAGCCAGGCCCAGGGCCGCCTCGGTCGCGCTGCCGACCGACGATTGCCAGGTCGCACCATGATCCGTAGAACGTAGGTACTCCTGCGGATAGGAGCCGCGCAGAACGTGAACATGGCTCCCCGACACGCACAGAACTTCAAGCAGGCCGGACCGAGCCGCAGCAGGGTCACCCAACAGCCGAGGACTCGGAAGCCAGGTCGCTCCCCCGTCCAGCGAACGCTGGTAGAAGGTCCCAAGACAGGTTACTTCTCCGCACGAACAGAGCAGGTGAATCTCGGAGCCCGAGATCGCCATCTTTGGACCGCCGCGGGTGGCCCCGATCATGACTCGGGCCGACCACGTGATCCCGCCATCGGTGGTCCTGACATAGAATGCAGCACTCCCGGCTTGGTATGCCACGTGGCACTCGAGCCCGCGCGCCTCCATCACAGGATTCCCACCTCCGGACAAGGGCAGGCTGGCCTGCCACGTCAAACCGTCGTCTCGCGACACCCATATGGCCGAAGACGTGAAGGCATAGACGAACGGCCCCGCGGCGGCGATTCCGACGATGGGAGTCGACAGGCCCAGCACGCTGGACCACGTGCGACCGCGGTCCGGCGAACGGAAGTACTCGCCTAGCGGCATGTGGTCGTTGTAAAGGCCAACGTGCACGGTGTCGCCGGAGACGCAGGCGCTGACCCCAATCAAGGTGTTGCCGGTAACCGGCCTGGTCTGGATCTGCCCCGCTGCTGACGCGCATGGAATGAGCGTCAGGATCCATGCCACCAGACTCCGTGGCCTTCCGGGACGGGAGGTGACGGCACGCAGGATGTGTGGAACCTCACGACGATCGCTGCAACGGTGGGTCGACATCGATTTCCTCTTGGCGGAGCAGAGGGTCCGATCTGATCCAAACTCTACCCGGTCGCCCCGTCCGACGCTGCTGGGGGACGCGGCGGCGATCGCAACCAGGCTGCCCAGGCTCTCGCGGCCGCAGGCCCGGCACCTATCGCAACCGGATCGGCGCGAAGCGCAGCACCGCCTGCCCGCCCTGCAGCAGCAGCAGGTGCCCGCCTTCGATCATCGCCCGATCGGCGCTCGTCAGCAGCTGCAGGAACGTCTGCTCGAGCTGCATCGCAGCCGCCGGCCCGGCCATCTCGGTGCCACTCAACGCATCGAGCCGGAGCTGACCCTGCGCCAGCGCCGCCCCGTCGAGGCGGCTGCGGAAGCGGTTGACGCCGCTGTTGCCGGCGAGGCTGCCGTCGCTGCCGATCGCCAGCGTCGGGATCCGCGCGCCCGCCGGCACCTCGGCGACGAGCTGCCAGGAACCGACCAGATCGGCGAGGACCGCCGGGCGCGGCGCCGAGCTGGCGCAGGCGAAGAGCAGGACCGGCAGCAACACGACGCCAACGCCACGGACGGGACGGTGCATGCGGTGAGGATGCCCCGCCGGCCGCGTCCCGTCCACCGCGCGGCGTTCCCCTGCTACTCCGGCAGCCGGTAGCGCAGCGGCACGCGGCGGCCGTCGCGCAGCACCACCACCTCGGTCTCCTTGCCGACCTGCTGGGTCAGCGCCACCCAGGCGTGGAAGTGGTCGATCGAGGCGAAGTCGTCCTTGCCGCCGAACGACACCACGACGTCGCCCTTCCTCAGGCCCATCGCCCGCACGGCGCGCCCGCCGGCCGCCCGTTCGCCCCAATCGACGATGTAGCCGACGCGCAGGGCCCAAGGGCCGTCGATGCCGAGCGCGCGACGTTCGGCCTGGTCGAGCAGCGGCCCGCCGAAGGCCGCGTGCGGCGACAGGTTCCACTTGTAGGGCCGCCAGGCGTACTCCTCGGGCGGGCACTGCTTCCAGCCGGCGGCGAGATCCAGCTCGGCGCGGTGCTCCGCGCCATCGCGGCGGAACGCGATGGGCAGCTTCGTGCCGCCGGCGTCGGCGCGGTGCAGCGCCCACTGCACGTCGGAGAACGTGCGCACGACGCGCTGCTCGCCGAGCGCCAGCAGCAGGTCGCCCGGCCGCAGGCCGGCGCGGGCCGCCGGCGAGTCCGGGGTCACTGCGGTCACCAGCGACTGGCGTTCGCGGTCGATGGCGAGCCCGATGCGCGCCGGATCGGGGAACACCCAGCGCTGGTCCGGCGAGAACCGCCCACCGAGCCGGCGCTCGGCGTACTCGGCATCGTTGACCGTGTGGCAGTGCACGCAGTCGATGCGCTGGCCCTTCTGCAGCTTCTGCTGCAGCACCGGCAAGTCGATGGCGCGCAGCGGCGCCGGCGCGTCGGTGGTGGCCGCAGCGGCGGTGGCGTCGGGCAGGGCGTCCCGCAGGAGCCGGGCCAGCGAGGAGAGGGACAGGTAGCCGGCGGGGTCGTCGGGCCCGCGCCCGCCGTAGCGGTGCAGGATGGTGCCATCATGGCGCAGCACCAGGGCCGCGAAGGTGAGGTCGAAGTCGAAGCGGATCGCCGCCACGTCGATGTCCCGCAGATCGGTGACGCGCACGCAGAGGTACGGGCGCAGGGCAGCGGTCAGTTCGTCGGAGCCACGGCCCAACTGGCCGTAGAAGTCGCTGCAGTCCTTTCAACGCTCGCAGCGGAACACGACGAAGAGCGGCGTGCGCTGCTGCGCGGCTTCCGCCCGGGCCGCGGCGAAGTCGGTGCGCCAGGCGATGGAGTCGGTGGGTTCCTGGGCGTGCGCGCCGGGGAGGAACAGGAGCAGCGGGAGCGACGCGAGGGCAGGACGGCCGAGGGATGGACGCATGCGGTCATGCTGGGGGCCAGGGCGTGTCGGGGCAAGCCGGCGCAGGCGTCACAGCCTGCCGACGGTGACGCGGACGGCGTTGCTGGCGGTGAGGCCGGCGGCGTTGGCGGCGGGGTCGATGGCGAAGCCCTGCTGGTAGAGGGTCGCGCCCAGCAGGGCGCTGTTCTGTGGTACCGGCAGGGTGAAGGTCGCGGTGTTGCTGGCGCCCACGAGCGGCACGATGAGGTCGGTGGAGACCCGGGCGTGGCAGCCGGGCATGCCGAAGGTGGTCAGGCCCACGGGCAGCAGGAAGGCGCCTGACCGCTGGTTGGACCAGCCGGTGACGAGGAAGCCGGTGGACTGGGGGAGGTTGTGGAGGTCGACGCTGAGCGTGCGACCCATCCAGGCGCGGGTCCAGTTGTCGGTGAGCGACAGGGTCGGCTGTCCCAGGGTGCCGGGACAGCCGGGGGCCAGGGTGGTGAAGGTACCTGGATTGACGCTGCCATAGGTGTAGGGAACGTCGGTGTTGGAGTCGCCGAACCCCATGTACAACAGCCCTTCCTGGGCCTCAAACGCGCCGTATCTGTATGGACTCAGGGCCGGAGATGGCGTGCTGATCGGTGTGATCGGGATCCAGGCCCCACCCCCATCCCATTCGTACGTCTGCGCTAGGACACCCTGCACCTTGGTGACCACGCCCCGTCGCGAATCGAAATACAACGTCAAGGCTGGGTCAAAGGCACCGGACACATTGCGACTGACCCAACCATTTGCGGCATCCCATTCCCAAACGACCGGCTGCGGGTTCGACACCTGTTGCGCATTCCAGTCAAACCACACCGACCCATGAAGCACGATTCTGTCCCGCCGCGCATCGTAGGTGCAGCCTACATAGACCACCGAAGCACTCCAACCTCCCAGGCGCGGAGGCTTGTTGGTTGTCGGCACCAGAATCCAGTTCGATCCATTCCACTCGTACAGATCGTTGGCAGTCCATGGGTTTGAAGGCCCCCCGAACGCCATCACCGTGCCACGCTTCTGGTGGGCCACAATGTGCAGGAAGGCCCAGGTCGACGGAGGCTGCCGGAGCTGCCACGCCACCCCATCCCAGTGCCACGTGCGGACACCGTCGTAGACGACCACCGCTCGCCTTGTTCGATCATATGCCATGCCGCCAAACCAACCGGCGAAGGACGGTGCCCCGCCAGACATCCAGCTCCAACCTGCTGATGGCGCTTTCTCATATGTGTCTCCGCGCCACCCCAGGAACACCATGCGAGAACGTCCCTCATCGTAGCAGTGTGCGCCATAGCCGTTCTCGGGGGTCACCGTGACCTGCCATGCAGTCTGCGCCCGAAGGCACTGTCCAATCAAGAACAGCGCCA
>CAZMGG010000153.1:0-12616 GCA_964565715.1 uncultured candidatus Brocadiaceae bacterium
TGTCCGGCCACTTCTACTTCGCCGAGAACTACTACACCGACTGCGGCGTGCTGGCGGCGATCCTGGTGCTGAACCAGCTCAGCGCCGAGCGGCGCACCCTGAAGGCGGCCGCCGACGAGCTGCGGCGCTACCACGGCACCGGCGAGATCAACTTCAAGGTCGACGACAAGGACGCCCTGATGCAGGCGGTCGCGAAGCGGTACAGCAAGGGCCAGATCGACCACCTGGACGGCGTGACGGTGACGTTCCCCGACTGGTGGGTGAACGTGCGGCCGAGCAACACCGAGCCCTTCCTGCGCATGTGCCTGGAGGCCAACACCGCCGAGCTGATGATGGCGAAGAAGGCCGAGATGTTCGAGCTGCTCGGCCAGCCCGACCACTAGGCGTCCCTAGGCATCGTCCGGTCGAGCCGGGTCGGGCGGCGCCGCCGGCGGATCCTGCTCGGCCACCTCGATGTGGGTGACGTGCAGGGGGTCACACATGACCGTGCGCCGTGGCAGGCCGCTCGGACTGGCATCGAGGGCGACGATGAAGTGGTGCGTGGCCACGAACGCGAACTCCGGGTGCGGCACCTCCAGCACCGTGCCGTCGGACAGGAAGGCGCGGAAGGGGCGGAAGGGTGCCGCGCGGAGGTAGCTGCGGATCTGCTCGGCTCGCATCGGGGTTCCATGGTAGCAGGGTCGGCCGTGGCGGCGGCAAGGGCCGCACCACTCCTCTGTGCACCCCAGCGGCGCCACGGTGACGCACGAACTGCGGATTCTGCCGGAGCCCTACGGCAGCGGCGCCCGCAGCGCCTGCGCCAGTGCCGCGCGCTCGGCCGCCGGCAATTCCCCGTCCAGCAACCCGTGCCGCAGCAGGAAGTCGATCACCACCAGGTTGCAGTTGGGCTTGAAGCGTGTCGTGTCACGCACCACCGCCGCCACCTCGGTGGCCGGCAGCAGGAAGAACCGCTCGACCTCGCCGTCGGTGGGCCGCGGCACGAAGTCCCGAGGCAGCTCCAGGTCGAAGCAGAACAGCGTGTCGGGCTTCAGCCCGTGCTCGTCCTCCATGACGTAGGTGATCGTGCTGCACTGCTGCGCCTTCCCGGCGAGATCCGCCGGCATGCCGGCCTCCTCGGCGCACTCCTTCACCAGGTTCTGCCGCAGCGACAGATGGGCGGGCTGGCCGCCGGCCACCAGGTTGTCCCAGCGGCCGGGGAACGTGATCTTGTCGGCGGCGCGTTGCGCCACCCACAGCCAGATGCCGGTCTCGCGCCGCACGAAGCCGTTCAGGTGCACGCCGAACGGCCGCATGCCGAACCAGGACACCGCCGCCCGGTCGACGAACAGGAGCGGCTCCTCGGCGAAGTCCTGCACCACCGGGTAGAGCTCCCGGCGCGGCGCGGCGGTGCGGCCGGTCCGGGCCAGCTCCTCGGTGACCGTCAGCATCGCGCCGGTGCACTCGGCGGCGTCGTTGCCCCACAGGCGCAGCCCTTCGCCCGCGTCCGCGGCCTGGAACACCGGGTCGTGCTGCAGCAGCCAGGGCACGTTGGTCCGGCGGACGAAGCCGGCGGGCCGGCCGCGGGCCCGCCAGGGGACGTGGTCCCCGAGCCGGGCCTGGTTGCATTCGGCGATGCGGTCGCGGTAGGTGATGGGGCTGTGGTAGCCGGCGCCGGGGACCGGGGCCAGCCCCTTGCCGCCGGGAGGAGGCTCCGCACAATGCGTCCGCCCCGAACCCGCCGTCCGGAAACCGCATGCTCCACCTGCGCTGGCTGTCCTTCCTCGCCTGCCTGCTCGGCCTCCTGTCGGGCCCGCTGTCGGGCACCCTGTCCGCCCAGGACGAGGCCAAGGCGCTCGCCGCGTTCCAGAAGGCCTTCAAGGCCGGCAAGGTGGTGGTGCCGGTGGCCGAGCGGCAGTCGGCGCTGCAGGCGATCCAGGGACTCGACGGCAAGAAGCCGGCGGAGGCCCTGATCGAGGCCTGCGAGGCCACCGACGAGGAGCTGGCCCGCACCGATGCCGAGCGGGCCACCATCGCCGAGGAGATCACCCGCCTGGTGCGCGGCCAGGAGACCGCCGAGTCGCGCAACCTGCCGCAGGCGGACTTCGCCAAGTACAACGCCCTGAAGGAGCAGATGGGCAGGCTGCGCGAACACGCCGACGCGCTCCGCGGGCTGCACCAGGAGCTGCTGACGGCGGTGCAGAAGCTGCGCGACAAGGAGGCGTTGCGGCACCTGCTGCGCAACGTCGCCGGCAACAAGAAGCAGCCGCTGCCCCTGAAGATCGCCGCGGCGCGGGCGGCGGGCTTCGGCGCCCAGGACGTCATGGACGACCTGGCCGAGGCGCTGAAGCGCGCCCGCGAGCCCGAGGAGCAGGTGGCGCTGCTCGACGGCGTGGCCCTGGCCGGCCCGGTGGCGAAGCTGCACGGCGACCTGGTGATCGGCCTGCTCGACCACAAGGAGGAGGCGGTGCGCGAGCGGGCGGCCCTGGCGCTGGCCCGCATCGCGCTGCCGACGGCGGTGGAGCCGATGATCAAGCTGCTCGGCCGCAGTTCGGGCCAGACCGCGCTGCGCATCGCCTCGGCGCTCGAGGTGCTGACCGGCGAGCAGCACGGCGCCAACGTCGGCGCCTGGTTCGCCTGGTGGCAGTCCGAGGGGCCGAAGGTGCTGGCCGGCGAGCGCGACCTCGGCAAGGGCATCCCCAGCCACCGCAAGACCACCGACAAGAACTATTACTTCGGCATCCCGCAGGACCAGAGCCAGGGGATCCTCTACGTGCTGGACTGCTCCGGTTCGATGAAGGCACCGGTGGACTTCAAGGTGGAACAGGGCACCACCGCCGCCGGCGGTAGCCAGGACACCAAGACGACGCGGCTGGAGGCCTGCAAGAAGGAGCTGATCCAGGCGCTGCAGCGCCTGCGGCCCGAGCAGAAGTTCGGCGTGCTCTACTACAACGACCTGCCGTTCCTGTGGCAGCCGAAGATGCTGCCGGCCACCAAGGAGAACGTGGCGCAGGCGGTCGCGGCGGTGCAGAAGCTGCAACCGGCGCAGAGCACCAACATCCACGACTCGCTGGAGATGGGCTTCGGCCTGGTCGGCCGCGGCAGCAAGGACAAGTACTACGGCGTCGAACTGGACACGATCTTCCTGCTGACCGACGGCTCGCCGACCACGCCGGACGGCAAGCTCGACTCCACCGAGAAGATCATCGCCGGCGTGCGGTCGTGGAACGTGCTGAAGCGGATCACGATCCACTGCATCGGCATCGGCAAGGGGCTCAACGAGCCGTTCCTGAGCCAGCTCGCCAGCGAGAACGGCGGCGAGTTCAAGAAGTTCTGAGCCGTGACCACCCGGCTTCGCTGCCTCCTCCTCGGCCTGCTGTCCTGCCTGCTGCCGGGCTGCGTCGGCGCCGGCCCGGCGCGCGTCATCGAGTGCGACCTCTGCGTCTACGGCGGCACCTCGGCGGGCATCGTCGCCGCCGTGCAGGGCGCCCGCGACGGCCTGCGCGTCGTGCTGCTGGAGCCCTCCTCGCACCTCGGTGGCCTCACCACCGGCGGTCTCGGCGCCACCGACGTCGGCAACCAGCAGGCGATCGGCGGGCTGAGCCGCGACTTCTACCGCCGGATCCGCGCCCACTACGCCGACGACGCCAACTGGGTGTGGGAGCGTCGCGCGGAGTTCCGCGGCCACGGTCACCGGCCGGGGGAGGACGCGGCCTGGACCTTCGAGCCGGGCGCGGCCCGGGCGGTGTTCGCCGCCATGCTGGCCGAGGCCGGCGTCGTGCCGCGGCTTGGCGAGGCGCTGCGGCGACCCGGCGGCGTCAGCAAGGACGGCGCCCGCATCACCGGGCTCGTCACCGGCAGCGGCCTGCGGGTCCGGGCCCGGGTCTACATCGACGCCACCTACGAGGGCGACCTGCTCGCCGAGGCCGGCGCGAGCTTCGCCGTCGGCCGCGAGGCCAACGCCGCCCACGGCGAGACCCTGAACGGCGTGCAGACGCAGAACGCCACCAAGCACCAGTTCCTGGTCGACGTCGATCCCTTCGTGGTGCCGGGCGATCCGCAGAGCGGCCTGCTGCCCGGCGTGCAGCCGGGCGGTCCGGGCGAGGAGGGCAGCGCCGACCACCGGATGCAGGCCTTCTGCTTCCGCATCGTCGCCACCGATGTGGCCGGGAACCGCCTGCCGTGGCCGCGGCCCGCCGACTACGACGAACGCGACCACGAGCTGCTGCTGCGCTGGTTCGAGGCCGGCAACACCATGGCGCCCTGGCATCCGCTCTGGATGCCCAACCGCAAGACCGACGCCAACAACAACGGCGCCATCTCGACCGACTGGATCGGCGGCAACTGGGCGTATCCCACCGCCAGCCTTGCCGAACGCGAGCGCATCGTCGCCGCCCACCGGCGCTACCAGGCGGGGCTGCTGTGGACGCTGGCCAACCACCCGCGGGTGCCGGCGAAGGTGCGGGCGGAGTTCCAGCGCATCGGCCCCTGCCGCGACGAGCCGGACTTCCCCGGCGGTCTGGGCCCGATCCTCTACATCCGCGAGGGCCGGCGCCTGCTGGGGGAGCTGGTGACCACCGAGCACCACTGCCTGGGTCGCGAGGTGGCGCCCGACCCGGTCGGCATGGGCGCCTACAGCATGGACTCGCACAACGTGCAGCGCTACGTCGACGCGCGCGGCTTCGCCCGCAACGAGGGCGACGTGCAGGTCCGTGTGCCGAAGCCCTACGGCATCGCCTATCGCTCGCTGCTGCCGCGCCGGCGCGAATGCGACAACCTGCTGGTGCCGGTGGCGGTCTCGGCCAGCCACATCGCCTACGGCAGCATCCGCATGGAGCCGGTGTTCATGGTGCTCGGCCAGTCGGCGGCGGTGGCCGCCGGGCTGGCCGTCGCCGCCGATCGCGCGGTGCAGGACGTTCCCTATGCCGATCTGGAACGCCGCCTGCTCGAACTGGGCCAGGTGCTTCGCGTGCCCTGACCTTGCGGTGGGCGCACGGGCGGCCGATCATGGCCGCCATGCCGAAGAAGACGTCCGGATTCGTGCTGCTGCTGTCCGCGTTCCTGCCGTGGCCCCTGCTCGCCCAGGAGCGGGCAGCGCCGGAACCGGCTCCCGCCGCCCAGGATCCGCAGACCACCACGCCCTCGGAGTTCGCCCGGTTCGTGCGCGACGGCGACGGCGGCCACCTCGACACCGCCATCACCACCTACCGCAACCAGGACGGCGTCGAGGTGACGATGTACGGGGCGCTGCACATCGCCGACACCGCCCACTACCAGGAGCTGCAGCGGCGCTTCGCCGCCCACGACGCGCTGCTCTACGAACTGGTCGGCCCGGAGAACTACCGCCCGCGCCCGGGCCAGCGCACCTCGGGCATGGTCTCGCTCCTGCAGCGGGCGCTGAAGACCGGCCTGCAGCTCGACTTCCAGCTCGACGCCATCGACTACCGGCAGGACAACTTCGTCCACGCCGACATGACGCCCGAGGAGTTCCGCGAGGCGCAGACCGAGGCCGGCGAGTCGCTGCTCGGCCTGATGTGGCAGGGCATGATGAAGGAGATGCAGCGGATCCGCGAGGGCGGCGAGGTCGACCCGGCGATGCAGCAGTTCGCCGAGATGGATCTGGTCACCGCCTTCCGCAACAACGAGGGCCGGCACCTGCTGCGGATGGTGTTCGCCGCCCAGCTGCAGAGCGTCGAGAAGGCCGCCGCCGGCTTCAGTCCGGACGGCAAGCCGTCGGTGCTGCTGGAGGGCCGCAACGAGAAGTGCCTGCAGGTGCTGGCCCGCGAGATGAAGGGCGGCCGCAAGAAGCTCGGCATCTACTACGGCGCCGCCCACCTGCCGCACCTGGAGCAACGGCTGGTGAAGGACCTCGGCTTCCAGAAGGTGAAGCACGAGTGGCTGCAGGCCTGGGACTGCACCAAGCGGCCCGACAAGCCGGCGGCGCCGGCGAAGGAGCCCGACGCCGGCAAGACCGGCGGCTGACCGCCTACCAGTCCTGCTGCACGCCGAGGTCGTGGGGCCGCGCCTTGTCCTGCGCGGTCTCCCAGCCGAGCCAGAACGCCAGCCGCGCCACCCGCTCCATCTTGGCGTAGTCGAGCTTGTCGGCGGTGTCGGTGACCTTGTGGTAGTCGCCGTGCTCGCCGTCGCAGAAGAACACCACCGGCACGCCGTTCTTGGCGAAGTTGTAGTGGTCGGAGCGCTCGTAGTAGGTGTCGCCGGACGAGAACGTCAGCCCGAACTTCGCCGCCAGCCCGTGGGCGCGGCGGACCAGCGTCGAGTACTTGCCGTGCTGGCGGCTCGGGGTGACCGAGATCACGTCGGTGGGCGACAGGTCGGTGATCCGCCCGATCATGTCGATGTTGATGTTGGCGACGATCTGACCCAACGGCCAGGTCGGGTGGTCGGCGAACCAGTCCGAGCCCCACAGGCCGAGTTCCTCGCCGGACACCGACAGGAAGATCACCGTGCGGTCCGGCGGCTCCTCGGCGCGGGCGAACGCCTCGGCGATGGCCAGCAGACCGGCGGTGCCCGACGCGTTGTCGTCGGCGCCGTTGAACGCGTCGCCGTCGAGCCGCGTGCCCATGTGGTCCATGTGCGCCGAGAACACGATGGCCTCGCGCTTGTTGCCCTTGCCCTCGCGGCAGGCCACCACGTTCCGCGCGCTGGCCTTGGCGTCGGTCTTGACCGTGATCTGCAGCCGGCCGCTGGCCTTCGGGTCGGCCTCGCCGCCGACGGTGCCGTTCTCGACGGTGAGGCCGAGGTGCTGCAGCAACGCTCCCGCGGCGGTCGGACCCAGCACCATGACCGGGATCGCCACGAACTTGAAGCCGAACGGTGGGGGCTGCCCCTTGTACTTGAGATGCGGATGGTCGGGCAGCAGCGCCTGGTAGGCGAGCCGGTCGGCCAGCGCGTGGTCGGCCTCCAGCAGGCACAGCACGGCGCCGGCCGCGCCCTTGCCGCCGAGTTCGCGCGCCATGGCCTCCAGACGCTGGAAGCCCATCATGCTGGCGGCCTGGCCCTGACCCCGGGCCTTGCCCGCCACCACCACCGGGATCCGCCCCTTGAGGCCGGCCGGGATCTCGTCGGGGCTGCCGTTGCCGCAGAACACGAAGCGCCCCGCCAGGTTGACCTTGTCGGCGGGGCCGCCCGGCACCACCGCGAACGGCGCGGCCAGCTTCTCCTGACCGAAGGTCAGCGCCGTCGACGGGTCGAGGAAGGTCTTCTCCAGGGGATAGCTCTGGAAGAACGTGCGGCGGTCGCCGAGCGGCTTCAGGCCCCATTGCTTGAAGTGGTCGGCGATGTAGTCGGCGGCCTGGTTCTGACCCTGGCTCGTGGTGAAGCGGCCGCCCAGCTCGTCGCTGGCCAGGAAGTGGGCGTGGTCGCTCAGCGCCTTGCGCGCGACGTGGACCATCGCCGCCGGGGCGCCGTCGGGCAGCGGCGCGCCGGCCTGCGGCTCGGTGCCGGCGGTGCCGGTCTGCGCCGGCAGCGATGCCGCGACCAGCAGGGCGGGCAGCAGGAACGGGAGCGCGAGCCGGAGGTCGGGCATGGGCGGATGCTAGCCGGGCTGGCGCGCCGGCGCTGCGGCTAGGCGCCGGCGGCGTGCGCCCGCCGCTTGGCCGCGACCCGCAGGTTGAGCACCTCGACGAACAGCGAGAAGCCCATCGCGAAGTAGATGTAGCCCTTCGGGATGTGGAAGCCGCTGCCGTCGCCGACCAGCGCCATGCCGATCAGCAGCAGGAAGCTGAGCGCCAGGATCTTCACCGTCGGATGCCGGTCGACGAAGGCGCAGATCGGATTGACGAACAGCAGCATCACCAGCATCGACACCACCACCGCCGAGACCATGACGCCGATGTCGTCGGCCATGCCGACGGCGGTGATCACCGAGTCCAGCGAGAACACCATGTCGAGGATGGCGATCTGCACCAGCACGGCGCCGAAGCGGGCGGTCTTGGCGGCCACCGAGGGATGCGCCAGGTCGTCGCCGCTGACCTTGTGGTGGATCTCGAAGGTCGCCTTGGCCAGCAGGAACAGGCCGCCGGCGATCAGGATCAGGTCGCGGCCGGAGACGGGGTGCTCCCAGACGTGGAACCATGGCTTCGTCAGCCTGGCCAGCAGCGACAGACCGAACAGCAGGACGATGCGCATCGCCAGCGCCAGCAGGAGGCCGAGCCTGCGCGCCTTCGGCTGCTGCTCCTTCGGCAGCCGGCCGGACAGGATCGACAGGAAGACGAGGTTGTCGATGCCGAGCACGACCTCCAGGAAGGTGAGGGTGCCAAACGCGATCCAGGCATTCGGGTCGGTGATCCAGTCCATGGGCGGCGGAGGCTAGCGGCGCTGGCGGTCGCGCTCTACGAGATGCCGTGTTTCCGCAGCTTGGCAAAAAGCGTGCTGCGGTTGATCCGCAGGGCCTCGGCGGTGCGTTCGCGGTTGCCGTCCAGCCGCCCCAGCGCCTGCTCGATCAGCAGCTTCTCGTGGGCGTCCATCGCCTCGCGCAACGGTCGCACCGGGCCCTCCGGCACGCCGAACTCCGGCGGCCCGGCATCCTTGCTGCCGACGGCCGGCTGCGCGCCGAGCAGGGTCGGCGGCAGGTCTACGGTGTCGATGCGCTCGCCCTGGCAGAGCACGACCGCCCGCTCGATCACGTTCTCCAGCTGGCGGACGTTGCCCGGCCACGGCGCCCGGCTGAGCACGGCCACCGCCGTGGGCGAGAAACCGGCGATCCGCTTGCCGTGCTCCTGGTTGAAGCGGCGCAGGAAGTGGTCGCACAGGAACGGCACGTCGCCGGGCCGCGCCCGCAGCGGCGGCATCTCCAGGGCCACCACGTGGATCCGGTAGTAGAGGTCCTCGCGGAAGGTGCCGTCGCGGACCGCCTGTTCGAGGTCGACGTTGGTGGCGATCACCACCCGCACGTCCACCGGGATCGTCACGGTGTCACCGACGCGCTCGACCACGCGATCCTGCAGGACTCGCAGCAGGCGCACCTGGAAGGCCGGGCTGGCGGTGCCGATCTCGTCGAGGAAGATCGTGCCGCCGCTGGCCGCCTCGAACTTGCCGGCCTTGTCGCGCACCGCACCGGTGAAGGCGCCCTTCTGGTGGCCGAACAGCTCGGACTCCAGCAGGGTCTCCGGCAGCGCGCCGCAGTTGACCTCGATGAACGGTCCGTTGCGGCGCTCCGAGAGGTTGTGGATCGCCCGGGCCAGCAGCGTCTTGCCGGTGCCCGACTCGCCGGTGACCAGCACGGTGGTGCGCGTCGTCGCCACCGCCCGCACGGTCTTGAAGATCTGCTGCATGCGGCCGTCGGTGCCGATCAGGTTCTCCAGCCGCAGGCGGTCGTCGAGCGCCTGGCGCAGGTCGTGGTTCTCGCGGACCAGCGTCGCTTTCTCCAGAGCGCGATCGACCGCCACCAGCACCTGGTCCGGCGTGAACGGCTTGCCGAGGAAGTCGGCCGCACCCGAGCGCATGGCCTGCACGGCGTCCTCCACCGAGCCGAAGGCGGTGGTCAACACCACCGGCAGGTCGGGCCGGTCGTGGCGGAGGCGCTGCAGCAGATCGAGGCCCGAGCCGTCCGGCAGCGCCAGCTCCGCCAGCAGCAGGTCGCACTCGGCCTCGGCCGCCGCCGCCGTCGCCGCCGTGATGCCGTCGACGACCGCCACCTGGTGGCCGCGCGGCGCCAGCAGCAGACGGAGCTGCTCGCGGCAGCGGGGATCGGGATCGGCGATCAGGATCCGGCTCATGGGTCGTCGTTCCGCGACGGTGGTCGCGTTCCGGGGACGATCCCTGCATCGGCCGTCCGGGCCCTCGGACTGGACCCTGGCCTCGGCGGCGGTGACGGAAGTGACCCTGCGCGCTATCCTCGCCCCGGTCTGCGGTCCCACGGAGGTTTCGATGCTCGTCACGCGCGCGGTGGGTGGAATGTTCCTGGTGCTCGGTCTCGGCATCGCCGGTTGTCACGTGGGAGGCGGCAGCAGCGCCCCGCCCGTGGCCGGCACCGCCGACGAGGCCTACGCGGCGCTGCCGGAGAACGACTTCCGCGAGGCCCGGCGGCAGCCGCTGTCGACGTTCGCGCTCGACGTCGACACCGCCTCCTACGGCAACACCCGCGACCTGCTGCGGCGCGGCCTGCTGCCGCCCCAGGAGGCGGTGCGGGTCGAGGAGTTCGTCAACGCGTTCCGCTACGGCGACCCGGCGCCGGCCGGCTCGGCCACCTTCGCCGTGCGCAGCGAACTGGCGGTCTGCCCCTGGCAGCCCGAGGACTGGCTCCTGCGAGTGAGCCTGCGCGCCCGCGACCTCGATGGCGAGACGGCGCCGCCGGCCAACCTGGTCTTTCTGATCGACGTCAGCGGCTCCATGCAGGACCCCGGCAAGCTCGACCTGCTGCAGCGGGCCTTCACGCCGCTGCTCGATCGCCTGCGGCCCACCGACCGGGTCGCCGTCTGCACCTACGCCAGCGGCACCGAGGTGGTGCTGGCCCGCGCCGGCGGCGCCGACCGGGAGCGCATCGCCGCCGTGGTGCAGGGCCTCGTCGCCCGCGGCAGCACCAACGGCGCGGGCGGCCTCGAACTGGCCTACCGGGTCGCCGCCGACAACGCCTTCCCCGGCTGCCAGAGCCGCGTGATCCTGTGCAGCGACGGCGACTTCAACGTCGGCCGCAGCACGCCCGCCGAACTGCGCGAGCTGGTGGCGGGTCACCGCCGCTCGGGCATCTTCCTCACGGTGCTCGGCGTCGGCCGCGGCAACCTCAAGGATGCCAATCTGGAGGCGATGGCCGACCACGGCAACGGCAACTACCACTACCTGGACGGCATGGCGGCGGCGCAGCGCCTGTTCGGCGGTCGCTTCGTCGAGCAGACGGTGGTGGCCCGCGACGCCAAGGTGCAGGTCGAGTTCAACCCGGGTCTGGTGGCCGCCTGGCGGCTGCTGGGCTACGAGAATCGCGCGCTGCGCGGCGACGAGTTCCGCGACGACCGGAAGGATGGCGGCGAGGTGGGCGCCGGGCAGACGGTGACGGCCCTCTACCAGCTCCGTCCCACCGCCGGCGCGTTCTTCGAGGGGCAGCCGCTGCGCTACCGCAGCGAACCGGCGCCGCCGCCGCCCGGGCCGGTGGCCCATCCCGACGAGGTGGCCGCAGTCCAGCTCCGCTGGCAGGCGCCGGCCGGCGGCGATGCCCAGGAACTGCAGCACCTGGTGCGGGCCGGCCTCGCGGCACCGTCGCCGGACCTGCACCTCGCCGCCACCGCCGCCGGCTTCGCCCTGCTCCTGCGCGACTCGCAGCATCGCGGCCAGCTCGACTGGCCGACCCTGCGGCAGTGGACCGACCGCCTCGACCAGCAGCAGGTCCCGCAGTACGAACTGGCCGAACTGGTGCGGCGGGCCGCCGAACTGCGCCATCGCACCGACTGACCGACCCGCCTCGCGCCGCACTGGCCGGGCTCGCGCCGGCGGGTCATGATCGCCGCATGACCCGTGCCCCTGCGATGTGGCTTCCGCGGCTGCTCCTGTCCCTCCTGCTGGTCGCGGCCCTCGTGCCGGCGCAGATCGCGTCGTCCGGTCCGGAACCCCGCACCCGCAACCTGATCCTGGTGACCCTGGACGGCCTGCGCTGGCAGGAGGTGTTCTCCGGCGCCGAGAACGCGCTGATGAACGCCGAGCACGGCGGCGTGAAGGACCTGCTGGCGAGCCGCCGGCGCTTCTGGCGCGGGGAACCCACCGCGCGCCGCGAGCTGCTGCTGCCGTTCCTGTGGGGGACCATGGTCACCCAGGGCCAGCTGTTCGGCGATCCGACGCAGGACGCGCGGGCCACCGTGCAGAACCCGCACCGGTTCAGCTACCCCGGCTACAGCGAACTGCTCTGCGGGCACGTCGAGCCGAAGATCGACTCCAACCACAAGTTCCCGAACCCGAACCGCACCGTGCTCGAGTTCCTGCACGGCCAGCCGGGCTTCCAGGGCAGCGTCGCCGCGTTCTCCGGCTGGGACGTGCATCCGTTCATCCTCGCCCACGAGCGCAGCGGCCTGTTCGTGCAGTCGGGCTGGGCGCCGCCCACCGTCGGCGACCCCGCACGCCTCGCCCTGCTGGCCGAGGCCTACCGGCAGCTGCCGCGCTACTGGGAGGGTTTCGCCTTCGACGCGCTGACCTTCCCGTCGGCCCGCGAGTATCTGCTGGCGAAGCGGCCGCGGGTGCTCTACCTGGCGCTCGGCGAGACCGACGAATGGGCGCATGCACGCCGCTACGACCTCTACCTGCAGATGGCGCAGACCGCCGACGGGATGATCGCTGAGCTGTGGCAGACCGTGCAGGGGCTCGACGGCTACCGCGACGCCACCTCGCTGATCGTCACCGTCGACCACGGCCGCGGCCGCACGCCCAACGACTGGACCGACCACGGTGCCCAGGTGGACGGCGCCGACGAGGTGTGGATGGCGGTGCTGGGGCCCGACACGCCGGCGCTGGGCGTCCGGCAGGGCGTGCAGGTCACCCAGGCGCAGGTGGCGGCGACGGTGGCGTCGCTTCTGGGCTTCGACTGGAACGCCGCCGAGCCCCGGGCGGCGCCGCCGCTGCCCGGCGTGCGGCAGCAGCGCTGAAGAACTGACCCGAGAATTGTGGGCGGCACGTAACCGGGGCCGATTCCTGGGCACAG
>CAZMGG010000154.1:0-12552 GCA_964565715.1 uncultured candidatus Brocadiaceae bacterium
CCGAGCGTCTTGCCGGTGCCGTAGTTGTTGATGAAGTGCAGGTGGTAGCCGCACACGCCGGGATCACGCACCAGCTCGCGGATCCGCGTGCAGGCCTGGTCGTCGACGATCTCGTCGGCGTCCAGCACCAGGATCCAGTCGCCCGTGGCAGCCCGCAGGCCCGTGTTGCGTGGCGCGCTGAAGTCGTCGTCCCAGGCCTCGTGCAGCACGCGGGCGCCGAACGACTCGGCGATCGCCACGGTGTCGTCGGTGCTGCCGGTGTCGACGATCACGATCTCGTCCACCGCCGACCGCACGGCCGAGAGGCACTCCGGCAGGAAGCGCTGCTCGTTGCGGGCGATCATGCACAGGCTGATCCGCGGCTCGCGGCCCGCCCACGGCGCCGGCCGTTCGGCGGCGGCCCGCGCCACCGGGTCGTCGCTCGACTCCCAGCAGGGCTTGCCGCGCACCAGCGGCTGCCAGCGCGCCAGCATGGCTTCGCCCTCGAGCGCGAACACCGCCGGCGCCGTCACCTTCGGCGCAGCCTGCGCCAGCTCGCCGTCCACCACCTCGGTGGGCGGCGCCACGCAGTCCAGCCGCATCAGCCAGTCCTCGAACGCGATGCCGCCGTTGCGCCATTCTTCGCTCACCGGCCCCGTCAGCAGCACGTCGGTCCGCGCGGCCATCAGGCCCGAGAGGTCGCCCGGCGCCGCCCGTTGCCCGTCGCGCCCGGGCACCGCCGGGCCGACCTCGGCCGCCGCCGCCAGCGCCGTGAACAGCGCTGCGCCCGGTACCGTGCCGGCCCGCAGGAACCACAGCAGATCGCCCTCGCTCTCGGCCACGGCCCGGTTCCAGCCGACCGCTTCGCCCGCAACGCCCTCCTCGAGGGATTCCTCGGCGCGCACGATCTCCCAGTCCGCCGGCAGGAACGCCTGCAGCGCCCTCGCCGTACGCGCCTGTTCGGCCTCGTCGCCCGGCCCGATCAGCACCGAGCCGGCCAGCGCATCCTCCTTCGCCGCCAGGAGCCAGAACCGCGCCGGCGGCGCGCCATCCAGCCAGGCGGTCGCCACGAAGCCCTCGCGGAAGATGGTGCCGGCGAACTCGGGCCCGACGCCGTTCCAGCCCGGCACCCGCACCACGTCGCGCACCAGCAGCCCGGCGGCGCCCATCGCCTGCAGCACCCGCCGCAACGGCAGCGCCTGGCCCGGATCGGCCGGATCGTCGTGGGGCTCCAGCGCGCCGGGACGGCCCTCCAATGCCATCCGCAACCGCCGCAGGCTCTGGCAGTTCTCCACCTCGAGCACGAGGCGGCCGCCGTCGACGAGCCACGCGGCCGTGCGCCGCAGCAGTTCCTCGATCGGCCCCATGCGCTCGGTGAGCGGCCGCACCTCGATCTGCTCGATGGCACCGGCATCCGCATCCAGGCTCCCAGGCTCGGCCGGCAACCGGCGCACGCTGGCCGCCGGCCGCAGCAGTTGCTCGAACTGCTGCACCGTGCCGCCGAAGCCGATCGGTGCCGACGAAGTCCTGGTCATGATCCTCTGCCGCGTCGCAGAAGCCGACGCTCCCCTCCCATCGGCAGTTCTGGACAGGCAACTTCAGCCGGGCACGATGGCGCGGCCATGACCGGCCCCCTGTCCGACGCCGCCCTGGCGACCGAACTGGCCCGCACCACGCGGTTTGCACGCCTCCGCCACGTCGCGGAATGCGACACCACCCAGGATCTGGCCGCATCGGATTCCGGCCCGGGATCGGCGGTGTTCTGGGCCGACCATCAGACCCGCGGCCGCGGCCGCGAGGGCCGCGACTGGCACGACGAACCCGGCCTCGACCTGGCGGTGACCTTCCGCGTCACCGGCCTGCAGCTGCCGCAGCCCGTGATGCTGCCGGCCTGCGTGCCGCTCTGCATCGCCGCCGCGCTGGATCACGCCGCCGGTACGCCGCTCACCGTGAAGTGGCCCAACGACGTGTTCGCCCGTGGCCGCAAGCTCGCCGGCGTGCTGATCGACGGCCGCGGCGACCGCGCCGGCAGCTTCCTCATCGGCATCGGCATCAACGTCAACCGCACCCGCTTCCCGCCCGAGCTGGAGGCCACCGCCACGTCGCTGGCCCTGCTGTCGGGTCACGAACAGGACCGCGCCGCCGTGCTGCGCGACGTGGCCCAGGCGCTCGACGGCTGCCTCGCCGACCTGCAGGCGGACCGCACCGCGCCCTGGCTCGCCGCGTTCCGCGCCCGGCTCGGCCTGCTGGGTCGGCCGGTGCGGCTGCAGGCCCGGGGTGCCGAGCACCGCGGCACGCTCACGGCGCTCGACTTCGAACACGTGGTCCTGGACGGCGCGCGCGAGTTCCCGCTCGGGCTGGTGCGGGCCATGCACCTCGCCTGACGATTATCGGGCGCGATCCCGCGTGCCGAACACCGCCCGCTAGGCCCGCGACGAGCCCCGTTCGCCGAACAGCGCCCGGTCCAGCGAGACGGCGCCGGGGCCGGTGGCCAGGAAGACCAGCGCCACGCAGAGGTAGAGCAGGGCCAGCTCATAGCCCTGCACGAGCGGGTCGCCGCGCACCACCAGGTGTACGTAGACCGCCACCGCCATGGTGCAGAGGAGCCCGAACGACGCCAGCGGCATCAGGGCGCCGAGCGCCCAGGCGATGCCGCCGCCGAACTCGGACAGCGCCGCCAGGGCCTGCAGCCAGCCCGGCGCGAACGCGTTCTCGCCCATCCACCCGAACGGCTGTTGGATCTTGCCCCAGCCGTGGATCGTCAGAGCCGCACCCACCATGATGCGCGCGAGCAGCAGGCCGAGCGACATCGCGACCGGCTGCCGCCGCACACGGAACCACGCACGCAGGCCCATGGGGGACGCGGTCTCGCGGCCCGCTAGGCCCGCGACGAGCCCCGTTCGCCGAACAGCGCCCGGTCCAGCGAGACGGCGCCGGGGCCGGTGGCCAGGAAGACCAGCGCCACGCAGAGGTAGAGCAGGGCCAGCTCATAGCCCTGCACGAGCGGGTCGCCGCGCACCACCAGGTGTACGTAGACCGCCACCGCCATGGTGCAGAGGAGCCCGAACGACGCCAGCGGCATCAGGGCGCCGAGCGCCCAGGCGATGCCGCCGCCGAACTCGGACAGCGCCGCCAGGGCCTGCAGCCAGCCCGGCGCGAACGCGTTCTCGCCCATCCACCCGAACGGCTGTTGGATCTTGCCCCAGCCGTGGATCGCCATGGCCACGCCGGCGGCGACGCGCAACGGCACCAGGGCGAGCGAAACCGCGACCGGCTGGGATCGCACACGGAACCAATCACGGGGACTCATCGGTCTGCCTTCCTGCTCACGGCCTTCGCCTTTGCCTTCGGACTCTTCGTGGTCTTGTTCGCGGTCTTCTTCGCACCCTGCCTCTTGCCGGCGACGCCGCCGACCGCCTGGTTCCAGGCGAGCTGCAGGGCCGCGCGCGCCGCGGCCACCGGTAGCACCGCCAGCTGCGCGATCGTCGCGCCGCCGCGACCCCACGCGCCGCTGGCCGGTGCGAACACAGCGGGCTGCTCGCGCACCAGCGTCGCCTGATCCGCCGGCGAGAGCCGCACCATCCCCCAGGTCCCGTCGGGCCCGAGCGTCGCGAAGATGCGCCCGCCGACGCGGAAGTCGGGGTGGCCGTGGTGCGCACCCTCGCTCACGTCCGGCAGGGCGAGGCAGAGCGCGCGGAACCGGTCGGCATCCATCGGCGCGATTGCACCGGCCAGGGCCATCGGGCGCAACGCGGCGCCGGCGACGAAGTCGCCGTGTAGATCGTAAACTATTTCAAGGCAGATAGTTACGGTTGCCCACTGCCGTCACGGCCGACCCTCGGCCGCCGCCAGCACCCGCGCCTCCCACTGCACCACCCGCATGGGCGGCGGCCCGGTCATCAGGTTCTGCAGCAGCGTGCGGTCCGACGCGTCGGGCGTGATGGCCGGGTAGCCGCGGCTCATCAGGTAGCTGCACATCGCCACCCACGCCATCACCTGGTTGAAGTCGGGGAACGGCGCCACGCGGGCCAGCCGCCACAGCACGCGGAAGGCCTGGCGTACCGGGTGCAGCGTCTCGAAGTACTGCGGCAGGTCGCGGTAGCAGTTGGCGCGATGGAAGGAATCGAGGATGCGCCGCAGTTCGTCGGGCTTCGGATAGACCACGTACAGCACGGCGTCCCACGGCGCGTCGGCGCGCAGCAGGTTGCCGCGGAAGCGGGCGACGCCGCGGGTCATCGCCTGGAACAGGTCCATCAGGAAGTGGCCATCGGGCGGTTCGCCGCCCGCCGCACGATCGCGCATGGCGCGCAGCGCATCGGCGAGGCCGAGCGCCATCTGGTGCTCCTGGCTCTCCCGGGCGAGCCGGGTGCCCCGTCCGGCCAGGGCCTCGGCGATGTCGTCGTCGAATACCACGAGGCCGCGCAGGCGCAGCAAGCCGCCGATCCAGGCGGCGTCGCCGCCCGGCAGGCGGCGCAGACCGGCGTGGAAGCGGTCGCTGCCGGCGATCGGTTCCTGCTCCAGACGGGCCGCCGCAAGTCGCGTCGCCAGAGCGAGATCGATCCGTTCGATCATGCTCGGGGCGGTGCTGGGGAGGTCGCCGGACATGGGTGCCCCTCTTTCGGCATAATCGCCCCCCCACTCATGAGTCCTGCCCCCACGAGCCCGTCGTCCGCCGCACCCGTCCCGCCTGCCCCTGCGCCGCGGCGCCGCCGCTGGCTCCGGCGCCTTGGCATCGGCCTCTTCGTGGTGGCCCTCCTGGTGGTGGTCGCCCCCTACGCCATCAACCTGCCCTTCGTGCGCAACCGCGTGGCCGACGCCATGACCCAAGGCCTCGCCACCGAGGTCACCATCGGCGGCATGGGCTGGTCCTGGTTCTCGGGCTTCGAACTGCGTGGCCTGCGCATCCAGAACCCGCCCGGCTTCGACCAGGACCTGCCCTTGCTCGAACTGGGCGACCTGCGCGGCGATCTGGCCCTGCTCCAGCTCGTGCGCGGGCGGGTCGACCTGCAGGGCACCGCCGCCGGCCTCGTCGTCCACGTGCTGCAGGACGAGCAGGGCCGCAGCAACGTCGAGGCGCTGGGCGGCGCCACCGGCAGCGGCGGGCCGGGCGGCGGCGGCCAGGGCAGGGTCGAGGTCGGCGGCGAGGACCTCGACCTCGCCTGGCTCCGCTGCGACCTCGAGCTGGTCGACGGCCGCGTCGAGATCCGCCGCGGCAGCGAGACCCTGGAGTCGCTGCAGAACCTCGACTGCTCGGTGCAGAAGGAGTTCGGCACCCAGGTCCTGGCCATCGACCTCAGCGCCGACCTGCACCGGCCGGCGCAACCGGACCTGCCGGGCCGACTGGCGCTCCGCGCCGACGTGAACGCCGAGACCATGGTGGTCGACAGCCAGCTCACCGCCGCCGGCCTCGAACTGCAGCGCTACCGGCCACTACTGGCCGCCTTCCTGCAGCCCGGCGACCTCACCGAACTGCGCGGCGTCGTCAACGGCACGGTGAAGGCGCGCGCCAACGGCCGCGAAGGCGAGCAGCAGGTCCTGCTGGAGGGCAGCCTCACCGTCGACGCGCCGCGCCTCGCCGGCGCGCTGCTGCAGGGCATGGACGTGCAGGCGCCGAAGTGGACGCTGAGCCCGAACCTCACGATCGCGCTCGGCAAGCCCGGCGAACTGCCGCGCATCGAGGCCGAGCGCCTCGCCGCCGATCTGGGCTTCGCCACGCTGCGCGGCCTCACCCAGGCCGAGCTGCAGGCCGAACTGCCCGGCAAGACGGGGCTCGGCATGGCCTGGACCGCCGACCTCGATGCGCTGGCGGCGTTCGGCGGCCCCATGCCCGCCCTGCTGAAGGGTGCGGGCGGCCGCGCGCAGGGGCGTCTCGCGCTGCCGATCGAGGGCGGCGCGCTGCCGGACCTCGCCCGGCTGCCCGAGATCCTCCGCGCGCAGGCGGACCTGCGCCTCGCCCGCGTCGCGATGGCCGGCTTCGAGCTGCAGGATCTGGCCTCGACGCTCACCGTCGCCGACGGCAAGGCCGCGCTGCAGACCGGCGCGGGCACGAGGCTCAACACCGGCCCGCTCACCGTCTCCTTGCAGGCCGACCTGCAGCAGCTCGACCGCCTGCCGTTCGAGTTCACGCTCCGCTGGCAGGGCGGTCGCGTGGCCGGCGAGGCCGCCGACCTCCTGCGCTACGCGGTGCCGCTGCTGGCCGGCGTCGACCACGGCCTCGGCTTCCAGAGCGGTATCGACATGGACCTGACCCTGAAGGGTCCGTCGCTGCGCCAGGAGGGCGAGACCTGGCTGCAGTTCTTCAACGCCTGGACCGGGCACGGCGATCTGGCGCTCAGCTCGGCCTCGCTGACCCCGGCGCCGGCCCTGCAGGGCCTGCTGCAGGCCGCCGGCCAGGGCGATGGCCGGCTCAGCATGGATCGCTTCGCCGGCGGCTTCACCATGCGGCTCGGCGCCGTCGAGAGCCAGCTCCTGAAGTGGGAGACGCGCAGCCGCACGTATCACCTGCAGGGCAAGACCCGGCTCGATGGCACGATGGACTGGGGCATCGACCTCGCCGATCTGCTGAAGGACCATCGCGACGGCCAGAAGGTGCTGGCGGCGCTGGGCAACACGCCGATCCGCGCCAGCCTGACGGGATCGCTCGACGCGCCGAAGCTCGGCATGCCGGACATCGCCGGGCTGATCCAGACCGGCCTGCAGAAGGCGGCGCAGGATCTGCTGCGCGGCAAGGTCGACGAGATCCTGCCCGGCAAGGTCGACGACCTGCTGAAGCAGGCGCCGGGGATCCTCAACAAGCCGCCGGGCGGCGGCAAGGAGCTGCCGAGCGAGCCCAAGGACCCGGCGCAGATCATCCAGCAGCAGCTGCAGGACATCCTGACCGGACGGCGGCGCGGCAATGGCCAGTGAGCGGGTTGCGGACGGCGGGGTCGACCCGTGCCGTTGCCCGCTGTGCGGCACCGACAACGCCTGCGCGCTGACGCGCGGCTGCGCCGAGACGGCGTGCTGGTGCGCCGGCGAGGTGTTCCCGGCGGACCTGCTGGCGCGGATCCCGGCGGCGGCGCGGGGCAGGGCCTGCGTGTGCCAGGGCTGCGTGCGTGGGGCGCGAGGCGCCCACACCACACCATCGCCTCGCACGCCCGTGACCTAAGCCCTAGAAGGCAGGCGGTCTTGCGTCGGCAGGTGCGGGGCCTGCAAGCACTCCTTGACTTGAGCGGCCGGGGGGGGGGGTACGTTTCCACCCTCGCGTGTAGCCACTTTCGAGGAGGTGCCACATGACGCAGCGAAGACGGATCATCCTGGCGGCCGGCATTGGCATCTGCCTGGGTGCGGCAGTTCTTGTCCTGCGCACAAATTCGCCACGCACCCCGATTCCGCTGGAGCCGTGGCGATCGCCCGAACTCGACCGGGAGATCGAAGCCCTCAAGGAGTGCCTTCCGGCTCAATTCGAACGCATCCGCGCCGACCCCGGTCGCCTACCGACCAAGACCAGCGCCATCGCCGTTCCTGCCAGTGACTCCCCTGCGACCACATATCCGCTGACAGAAGCCGAGCTACACACACGGGACATCGTATGCGTGTTTCAGTTTTCGCACGACCGCCTGACTGCAGAGGAGCTTGGCTATTCCAGCCGATGCAACACCTACCGGCGGCGTCCGACGGATGGAGATCTCGTTCGGCTGAAGGACGCCTGCGACGCGGCCCGAAACTACCTGCGGCAACTGCAAACGATTCTCGCTCGAGCACGATCCATGGCCTTGGAGGAGGCCGCCAAGGAGGGCAAGCTATCTCGACTACAGGACATCATCGACTCACTGCCTACGGGCATCGTCGGATCCCTCAGCCTCTTGGTGGACAAGGAACTGGCAAGGCGAGGGCCAGGATCGTCGCGAGAGCACGTCGCCCACATCGTTGCTCGTGATCATGTCATGCGCCACATGAACTACCCTGCTCTGATCTTGCACCAGGGCGTGGACTACCTCGCCAGCGGATCGCAGGTCCTGGAAGCATGCGCCCGTTACAAGGACCTATACGACTTCGCACGGGCGGAGGCAATGACGCTGCTTCTTACGGAGCTCATCCAACTCGGAATGTGCGACGACTCAACCGCAAACAGCATGTTGTCATCCTTGGTGTCCGAAATAGCGGACGAATATCGCTGACGTTCAAGCTCAATCAACAGACCAACTACCACGAAGGAAACCGCATGAACCTGCCCATTCTCCTCTTCGCCCCGATTCTGATAGCCGCCGTCCTGCCGATACCAACCGCACACGGAAACCCCTCGGTTGGCGACGATTCCCTCTGTGAGTGGAGGTGCACGCCCACGCTCGTGTTCGAGAAATCAGCCAACTTCCCGGCGAGCACAAGCGTCGCGGTGACCGCAGTCTTGGAGCCAGGCGCCAAGGGCAAATGCAAGCGCGTCCTGACAAGCGTGGTCCCGTGCCAACCAGAGGAGGATTGCGACGCCAAGGCGACAATGTCTGTCAACGATCCTGGTGGCCGGTGCGTTGCCATCCAGGCCGACAACGGCAGCTGGGTCTACACGCCTCCCACCGTATCACATCCCGATGTCTATCATCGAAGCACTCAAGGCTGCGGCAGCGCGGACGTAAAGGTGTACTACTTCCCCGTGGCCACTGGGAATCCGCCGGTCAACTGCCCGCAGCCCGACCCCACGACCCCCACCATCACTTTCGGTGTGAAGTGCCCCATCAAGTGCACTGACGAAAGCTGAGCCGCCGCGGCGGCTACGTCTCGCGCCAGCGGTGCGACACCGGCGCCTGACGGCCGACCCAGCAGCGATCGCTGACCCGCAGCGTCGGCGCGTACTGGAACCGCTTGTACTCCGCGCCGGCGACCTTCCCGTACAACGCCGCCACCTGCTCCCGCGGCATGCCGGTGCGCTCGGCGGTCTCCGCCACCGACAGCTCCTCCTCCACCAGACACCGCAGCACCGGATCCAGCACCGGGTATGGCGGCAGGCTGTCGGTGTCGAGCTGGTCGGGCCGCAGCTCCGCCGAGGGCGGCTTCTCGATCGAGCGCACCGGGATCCGCTCGCGCTCGCGGTTGATCCAGCGCGCCAGCGCCCACACCTCGGTCTTCCACAGGTCGGCGATCGGCGCCAGCGCGCCGCACATGTCGCCGTAGAGCGTGCAGTAGCCCACCGCGCACTCGCTCTTGTTGCCGGTGGTGAGCAGCATGTGGCCGCGCTTGTTGGAGAACGCCATCAGCAGGACGCCGCGGGCGCGGGCCTGCACGTTCTCCTCGGCCACCCCGGGGTCGGTGCCGCTGAAGACCGGATCCAGCACGTGGGCGAAGGCCTTCTGCAGCGGGCCGATCGGCAGCACGTGGAACTCGATGCCGAGGTTCTGGGCCAGCTCGCGGGCGTCCTCGAGGCTGTGTTCGCTGCTGTGGGTCGACGGCATGGCGATGCCGACCACGTGGTCGGGGCCGAGCGCATCCACCGCCAGGGTCGCCACCACCGCCGAATCGATGCCGCCGGACAGGCCGATCACCGCCTTGGGCAGGCCGAACTTGCGGGCGTAGTCGGCGATGCCGAGCACCAGGGCGCGGTGGTGCATGTCCTCGAGAGCCGGCCAGCGCGGCGTCTCGGTCCAGTCGGCGGCGGTGTCGACCACCCGCAGGTCCTCGGCGAACAGGGTCGGCTGGAAGGCGGCGCCGCCGGGCTTCACCGCCAGCGAGCCGCCGTCGAACAGGAGGCCGACGTTGCCGCCCACCAGGTTGACGTAGACCATCGGCACGCCGTGGCGTTCGGCGGCGGCGGCCACCATGCGGTGCCGCAGCGCCTCCTTGCCGCGGGCCCAGGGGCTGGCCGAGAGGTTGACGACGACCTCGGCGCCGGCCTGCACGACGCGCTCGACCGGGTCGAGGGCGTAGATGCGCTCGTCGAAGAAGTGGGCGTCGTTCCAACCATCCTCGCAGACGACGACGCCGACCCTGCGGCCGCCGATGTCGATCAGGTTCTGCTCGGGTGCGGTCCAGGGTTCGAAGTAGCGCAGCTCGTCGAACACGTCGTAGGTCGGCAGGAGGCTCTTGCGCGCGACCAGGCGGGCGATGCCGTCGCTGAGGAGCGCCACGGCGTTGTGCAGGGCCCGGCCGCCGGCGGCCTGTTCCTCGTTGCGGGCGACGACCCCCACCAGGACCTGCAGGTCCGGCGGCACGTTGGCGGCCAGTTCGCGCAGGGCCTGGTCCTGGGCGGCGACGAACGACTCGCGCAGGAGCAGGTCCTCCGGCGGGTAGCCCGGCAGGGCGAGCTCGGGGAACACCGCCAGCTGCGCGCCGGCGGCCCGCGCCCGGTGCGACCACTCGACGATGCGGCCGCAGTTCCCGGCCAGGTCGCCGACGGTGGTGTCGATCTGGCACAGCGCGATCTTCATGGCTGCGACGGCGCCGTCGCGGGCGCCGGTCTAGCGCACCTCGGCGGGGAGCTGGAATTCGACCGTCTCGTCGACGCCGGCCACCTCCTCCACCGAAGTGGCGCCGAGCTGCTTCAGGCGCTCGACCACGGCCTGCACGCTGATCTCGGGCGTCGAGGCGCCGGACGTGATGCCGACGGTGCGGACGCCCTGGAACCACTCGGGCTGCACCTCGCCGGGACCGAGCAGGAGGTGCGCGGCGACGCCGGAGTCGGCGCCCAGTTCACGCAGGCGGTTGCTGTTGGAGCTGCTGCGGTCGCCGATCACCAGCCAGAGGTCGACCTGGCCGCGCAGCTTCTTCACCGCCATCTGCCGGTTGGTGGTGGCGTAGCAGATGTCCTCCTTGCGCGGCGTGACCAGCCTGGGGAAGCGGCGCTTCAGTACGTCCATCACCCGCATCGCCTCGTCCACCGACAGGGTGGTCTGGGTCAGCACGCCGACCTTCTTCGGGTCGGGCACCACGACCGTCTCGGCCTGCTGGGCCGAGGACACCACGATGGTCCGGTCCGGCGCCTCGCCGCGCACGCCCTGCACCTCGACGTGGTCGGCGTGGCCGATCAGCAGGATGGTCAGGCCGGCCTTGGCGAACTGGCGCGCCTCCATGTGCACCTTGGTCACCAGCGGGCAGGTCGCGTCGATCGGATGGAGCTGCAGCTGGTCGGCCTCGGCGAACACCGCCGGCGCCACGCCGTGGGCCGAGAAGATCACGTGGCCGCCGGTGGGCACCTCGCGCAGGTCCTCGACGAACACGGCGCCCTTCTCCACCAGATCCCGCACCACGACCTTGTTGTGCACGATCTCGTGACGAACGTAGACCGGCGCGCCGAAACGCTGCAGGGCGCGCTCGACGGTCTCGATGGCGCGCTCGACGCCGGCGCAGAAACCGCGCGGCCGACACAGGAGGATCTTCATGCGGGGCCGCACAGTGTGGGCAAACGCCCCACGGCGGGCAAGGCCGAGCGTCCCGCCGGCCTCAGCGCACGTCGAACACCAGCCCCTGGCCCAGGGCGCGCTGCCCGGTCAGGGCCTGGTCGTTGCCGACGTGGTAGAGGCGCATCACCCCCAGCGGCCCGCACACCGTCGACCGCTGCCCCAGGGAGGTCACCAGCAGCAGGGGGTTGGCCGACAGGTCGAAGGCCACCGCCTGGGCGTAGAGCGACATGCCGACGTAGCGGCGCCCCGGCGGCAGGTTGACCGTGATCCGGCCCACCCCGGCCTGGTCGGCGCCGCCCACCGCGCTGTAGCCGGTGTTGACGTTCACCCAGCAGTCGGGCGCGCCGTACGGGAACGGCGTGCCGGGCACCGGGCCGAACGGGTTGGCCGGATCGAACAGCCGCACCGGCAGCGGCAGCCCGAACCAGGCGCCCTGGTCGCTGAGGTCGAGGGCGAGGCTGAACACCCCGTTCGCCGGCATCCCGCTCACCGTCCACGAGTAGGTGCTGCCCGCCACCATGCTGGTGTCGGGCACCACGGTCAGCGGCACGCTGCGGCTGGTCAGGCACGCCGGCCCCAGGTTGCCGAACGGAGTCGGCGTCCCCGAGCAGTTGCCCAGGTTGTCGACGCGGTAGGTGCCCGCCGGCTGCAGCTGGATCTGCATCTCCAGCAGCAGGCCGCCGGGCGGCGGCCACGTCGTGCGCACCGGCGAGGCGCCGTAGACCCACGGCTGGTCGAAGGCGAGCACGATGTTCGGCGCCCGCACGCCCGGCACCGGCGGCTGCGCCGGCAGCACGATGCGGCCGTTCTGGATCACGGTGGCGC
This sequence comes from uncultured candidatus Brocadiaceae bacterium, assembly GCA_964565715.1. Lineage (GTDB taxonomy): Bacteria > Planctomycetota > UBA1135 > UBA1135 > UBA2386 > CAZMGG01. The sequence goes on from CAZMGG010000154.1 coordinate 12,174, forward strand.
GATCGTCGCCCCAGTTGTCGAGGAACGTGGACGACGATGCCTCCGCCTTGACGTTGGTCGTCGACATCACCATGTGCATGACGATGTACTGCTTGGCGGCGAACGTCGTCGTGCCCGGATCGGTGTTGTCGGCGCGCACGGCGATGCCGTTGATCACGCGCGGCCCGGTCCACGGCAGCTCCTCCTGGTCGTAGAGGCACTGGAAGCGCACCGGCTGGTTGGTGCCGAAGGGGATGCTGGAGGCGCTGCCGCCCTCGACGTTGACCATGCTGCGCGGCACCAGGGGGAACTGCTGCGCGGGGAGAGCGACGCCGAGCCCGGCGAGGCAGAGCGCACCCAGCAGGCAGGCGGGCGGAACGGGCGCGCGGGGAAGGGTCGA
>CAZMGG010000155.1:0-12549 GCA_964565715.1 uncultured candidatus Brocadiaceae bacterium
AGAGCGGAGAGCGGAGAGCGGAGAGCGGAGAGCGGAGAGCGGAGAGCGGAGAGCGGAGAGCGGAGAGCGAGTACTCACAAACAACTCCTTGGGGACACGGATAGCGAGAGATCCGAGCAAGGTCACCATCCGGCGCCACTTTTCCTCGGCGCCGTCTGGCAACCCCGAGCGGGCCCGAACCCGCCACGGCAAGGGCGGAAGATAGCAGCCATCCCGATCCTGTCAACTACGAATTGGTGCTGCGGTGCGAGCCATCCTCTGCAACAGGATCATCCGCGGCCGTATCAAGATGCTTGCTCTCGGCCGTTCCTGCTCGCTCCACAATCCTCCGGTTTCCGGGCACTGCCGTCGTCGCCCGGAGCGCAGATCCGGCATTGCATGGCACACACAAGTCCCTGCCAACGATCATGATAGCGAACGTGGCCTGGTCATTGTGGCCTCCGCCCCGAGCGATGATCGACAGTCGATCCACGACGACCACGCAGCCCTCCCCGCAGAGCCGGACCCCTCCCCGCGTCGGCGTGGGCTCGTTCGACGACACCGGCCGCTTCCGCGCCCTGCGACTGCGGACCGGCGGCTGAAGGGTTACCCTGTCCGATCGGCCGGCCCTCGCCTGCTCCCGCCCATCGCCAGGATCCACGTGCCATGACCCGAACCTCACCGCGCCGCGTCCGCCGTCCCGGCCCGCCATGGTCCCGCCGTGCCGTCGGCTGCCTCGCCGCGTGCCTGCTGGCCGTCGGGGCCAACGCCCAGAACGCCTCCCTGCTGCGCGACATCCACACCACGCCCACCGCGACGCCGAGGTCCGGTTCCGACCCCATGCTGTTCACCCGGCTGGGCACAGGCTGCGTGTTCTCGGCGCGTCGCGACGACGTCGGCCGCGAGCTGTTCTGGACCGACGGCACGCCGCAGAACACCTTCCTGCTGGGCGACCTCAACCCTGGGGTCGGCGACTCGACGCCGCTCGATCTGGTCACCATCGGCGGCGTCTGCTACTTCAGCGCCGAGTCGCCGGCGACCGGGCGGGAGCTGTGGCGCACCGACGGCACGCCGGCGGGCACGGTGCCGATCCGGGACCTCATCCCCGGGCCCGAGGCCGCCAATCCGCGCGGCTTCACCGCCATGGGCGGCCTCGTCTACTTCCTGCTCGGCAATGGCAGCTACGACCTGTGGCGGACCGACGGCACGGGCGCCGGAACGGTCCTGGTCAAGGCGATCGGTCCAACCCGCAACGAACGGCGACCGGTCGTGATGCGACAGGTCGGCAACACGCTCTACTTCGGCGCGCCGACGCTGCATGCGAGCGACGGCACCGCGGCGGGCACGACGGCCGTGCCCGGCGGACCGATCCCGATCGAACTGGCCAGCACCGGGGCCACGATGATCGCCACCGATGGCACGCGTCTCTACCGCTGCGCGCCCACCGGCGTGACGCAGCTGGCGGCAGCGCCGGTGGCGATCGGCGATCTCGCGACGGGCGGGTCCCACGTCTACTTCCGCCACACCAGCGTCCAGTACCAGAGCGGCTTCCCGCAGAACTACTCGACGCTCTGGCGCACCGACGGCACCACGACCACGGGCTTCGCGACCTCGCCCTGGGGGGCGCGGTTGCTGGAGGTGTCCGGCAACGCGGTGTGGTTCCAGATCGGCAGCGGCGGCGGCACCACGATCTACCGCAACGACACCAGCACGGTCCACGCCACGCTGCCGGCGCCGCTCCTGGCATTCCGCGGTGGTGATTCCTTCTACCAGTCGAATGGCAGCCTGTTCCGCCACGTCGGCGCCAGCAGCACCACCCTCAACCTGGGCGGCTACGCCGCGGGTGGCGAATGGCTGCCGCTCGGCAACGGCGCCGAGGTGTTCGCCGCAACCGATGCGTTGGCCGGCACCGAGCCGCACCGCACCGACGGCACGGCAGCGGGCACCGGTCGGCTCCGCGACCTCAACCCGACCCTGTCGGGCGGTGACACCGGCAGCTCCCTGCCCGAGGAGCTCTACGACGCCGCCGGTCTCTGCTACTTCTCGGCGATCGGCAACGGCATCGGCCGCGAACTCTGGGTGAGCGATGGCAGCCAGGCCGGCACCCGGCTGGTGCGGGACCTGGAGCCGGGGCCCGGCGACTCGTCACCGCGCTTCTTCGCCATGCTGGGTGCCGAAGTGGTGTTCCGTGCCACGGTCCAGGGCAGCGACGGCGTGTGGATCACCGACGGCAGCGCCGCCGGCACGCGCCTGCTCCGCAACGTCATCGATCCCTCCCGCCTCACCTCGGCGGGCAGTCACGTGTTCTTCCAGGCCAGGAATGGCCGCGGCTGGCACGACCTCTGGCGCACCGACGGCACGCCCGGCGGCACGGTCCTGGTGCAGGCGCTCAACGATCCCTACGCGAACTCCATGCAGGCGATCGGCCGGGCGGTGTTCTACCCGGTGAGCGGCAACGGCCTGTGGTGCGCCGAGGGGACCTCGGCGCCGTTCCAGGTGGTCGGCGGGCTTGTCGCCAATGACTTCCACGCGGTCGGCGACCAACTGTACTTCGGCGCCATCATCGGCTCGGCGGGCAGCCTCTGGCGGGTGGACGCGTCGGGCGCGAACCCGGTGCAGCTGGCGGTCACCGCGCCGCTCGGCGCGCGTTTCGTCGAGTACCTCCAGCAGCGGCTGGACCGGCTGTTCTTCTGGTCGCTGGTCGGTTTCGAACGCCACATGTTCGCCAGCGACGGCACCCAGGCGGGCACCGTGCGGCTGCCGGTCACCCACAGCGGTCAGCTGCTGGGCGCCCGCATCGGCGCGACCGGCGGTCGGGCGCTGCTGCGCACGCCCGGTCAGCTGTTCACCAGCGACGGCACGGCGGCCAACACCCTGCCGGTGACCCGGATCTGGCAACGGAGCCACCCATCGGACTTCAGCAACTGGCCCAACTACGCGATCGCGATCGGCGACCGCAAGACGTACTTCGCCGAGAGCGATGGCTGGAGCGGCGTCGAGATGTGGGTCAGCGACGGCACCGCGGCGGGCACGGCTCGCGTCACCGACAGCGCCACCGGCTCGGGCAACGGCCAGTACTCCTACCACGCGCCGGTGCTGAGCAACGGCCGCCTGCTGTTTGCGGCGCACGAGTCGCACACCGGCGGCGAACTCTGGCAGGTCGAGGTGGGCGCCGTGGCGCAGCCGGTCGGCTCGGGCTGCGCGGCGACGACCCTGCCGCCCAGCCTGGCGGCGGACGACCCGATCCTCGGCGCCGCGTTCGGCGTGCGGCTGCAGCACGCCGGCGCCAACCAGCCCGGCCTGCTGATCGTCGGCGCGCCCTCGCCCGGCTTCCGCCACACCCACCTGTGGGCCGGCTGCACGGCCTACTTCGATCTGACGACGCCGACCGCGCAGGTGTTCACCACCGACCAGGCCGGCCGCTTCAGCCTGGCGCCGATCACCATCCCCAACGTGGCGGGCCTGCAGGGCGCGCGCTTGATGCTGCAGGGCGCCACCGCCCGGAACGTCGCGTCGCCGATCGGCATCGACCTGTCGAATGGCGTGTTGCTGGTGGCCGGCCAGCGCTGAACGAGGCAGGCGGCCGATCGTCGACGACCGGTTGTGCTGGCCCGCCCTGGGCACGTGCCTATCCTGCGGAGCCGATGCCCGCTGAGTCGATCTACCTCGCCGTCGTCCTGACGCTGGCTCTGGTCTCGTTCTACTGCCAGTGGCTGCGCACCGACGTCACCGCGCTGCTGGTGATGCTGAGCCTGCTGCTGCCGTGGTGCCCCACCGCCGACGGCCTGCGCGGCGTGCTGACGCCGGTTGAGGCCTTCCACGGCTTCGGCAGCCCGGCCCTGGTGATGGTCGCGGCGATGTTCGTGCTGTCGGCGGCGATGGTGCGCACCGGCGCCGCCCAGCTCCTCGGCAGCCGGCTGCTGGCCGCCGGCGCCCGGAGCGAACTCCGCTTCCAGCTCACGGTGCTGACGGTGATCACGCTGTTCAGCGCGGTGATCAACGACACCACGACGGTGCTGGTGTGGATGCCGCTGGTGATGGCGGTCTGCCGCGAACGGGGCTACTCGCCGAGCCGGGTCCTGATCCTGCTGGCCTACGCGTCCCTGCTGGGCGGCCAGTGGACGCTGATCGGCACCCGCAGCAACGTCATCCTGTCCGACTACCTGCGCAGCCGCACCGGCGAGGAGCTGGCGTTCTTCTCGTTCACGCCGGTGGCGGCGGCGGTCTGGCTCACCTGCTGTCTGTGGTTCGTGCTGGCCGGCCGGCGCTGGCTGCCGAAGGGCGAGCAGCAGCAGACCCTGGAGGGCCGCTACGAGGTCGCCGAGTACCTCACCGAGACGATGGCGTCGACCGGCTCGGCCCTGGTCGGCCGGACGCTGGCCGAACTCGACCTGCCCGGCCGGCACGAGGTGACCGTGCTGCAGGTGATCCGCGGCAAGGAGTTCCTGCCGCCGAGCGCCTGGCTGCGGATCCAGGCCGAGGACGTCCTGGTCATCCAGGGCCGCATCACCTCGATCACCGACGTGCTGGCGCGGCCGGGGCTGAAGGTGCGCGAGGAGTTGAAGATCGACGACAAGACCCTGCGCAGCGCCGATCTGCGCATGGTCGAGGCCATCCTGCCGCCGAACAGCCCGTTCGAGCGGCGCAGCCTGCGCGAGCTCGACTTCCACCACCAGTACGGCGTCAGTCCGCTGGCCATCAGCCGGGGCGGACGTTCCCTGCGGGACCGGCCGCTGGCAGAACCCCTGCGCGCCGGCGACTCGCTGCTGCTGGTGGGCCACGAGCAGGAGATCCAGCGGCTGCGCGCCAACCCGGACCTGCTGCTGCTGGAGAGCCGGCAGCTGCCGTCGGTGGGCCGCGGCAAGGCCTTCCTGGTGCTCGGCGTCATGCTGGCGATGGTGCTGAGCTGCGCCACCGGGCTGCTGGCGCCGGCGGTGGCCATCCCCCTGGCGGCGATGGCCACGATCCTCACCGGCTGCGTCGGCATCCGCGCCGCCTACGAGACGCTGGACCTGCAGGCGCTGGTCATCGTCGGCGCGATGATCCCGTTCGGCGAGGCGCTGCAGAAGACCGGCAGCGCCCAGCTCCTGGCCGATCACGTCGCCGGCCTGGTGGGCGGCGGCTCGCCGTGGCTGCTGCTGGCGGCCCTGCTGCTCCTGTCGATCGTGCTGACCCAGCTCATCGAGAACGCCGCTGTGGCGGTGATCCTGTCGCCGATCGCCTACGAGCTGGCGGTGGCCGCCGGCGCCCGCCCCGAGCCGTTCCTGCTCGGCGTCGCCATCTGCGTCTCGACGGCGTTCATGACGCCGATGGCCCACGAGTCGACGATCCTGGTGATGGGACCCGGCCGCTACCGCTTCCGCGACTACCTGGTCCTGGGGACGCCCTACGCCGTCATCACCTGGCTGGTCACCACCCTGGTGATCCCGCTGCTGTATCCCCTGCGCGGCTGAACTTTCCGGCCCCGACCGCTACACTTCCGCCCCCCGTGAAGAACCCTCCCATCGCCGCCGACCACGTCGCCCTGATCGACTACACCCTCACCCTCGACGACGGCTCCGTCGTCGACAGCTCCGACGGCGGCGAACCGCTGGCCTACCTGCACGGCCACCACAACATCGTGCCCGGCCTCGAACGGCAGCTCGCCGGCAAGAAGGCCGGCGACGCCGTCGATGCCGTGGTGGCGCCGGCGGACGGCTACGGCGAGTTCGATCCCGACGGCGAGCAGGACGTGCCGCGCTCGGCGTTCCCGAAGAACGCCAGGATCGAGGAGGGCATGATGTTCCACAGCGAGGACGAGGACGGCAACGTGCAGCCGCTGTGGGTGCAGGCGGTGTCCAAGGACGCCGTGCGGGTGACCAGCAACCACCCGCTGGCCGGCAAGACGCTGCACTTCAAGGTGCAGATCCGCGAGGTGCGCAAGGCCACCGACGAGGAACTCGAGCACGGTCACGTGCACGGGCCCGGCGGCCACCACCACTAGCCGCGCGGCGCCCGGCAAGGACCGCCTGGAACCGTGGCCCGAGGCGGCTACGGTGACGCTCCCGCGCCGGCGGTCAGGCCGGCGCGCTTCCCTGGAACCCGAGAGCGTCAGGTCCCCTTGATCCCCCACATCGCTGCCCGCATCGCGGCGGAGCTGCAGTGCCAGCCCGCCCAGGTGGCCGCCACCATCGCCCTCTTGGACGAAGGCGCCACGGTCCCGTTCATCGCCCGTTACCGCAAGGAGGCCACCGGCGGCCTCGACGACACGCAGCTGCGCACCCTCGACGAACGGCTGCGCTACCTGCGCGAACTGGAGGAGCGCCGCGCCGCGGTGCTGGCCAGCATCGAGGAGCAGGGCAAGCTCACCCCGGAGCTGCGCCGCGCCATCGAGGCCGCCGCCACCAAGGTCGAACTGGAGGACCTCTACCTGCCCTACCGGCAGAAGCGGCGCACCAAGGCCACCATCGCCCGCGAGGCGGGCCTCGAGCCCCTGGCCACGGCGCTCCTGCAGGATCCGACCCTGGATCCGCTCGCCGCGGCCGCGGCCTTCGTCGCCGCCGACAACGGCATCGCCGACGCCGCGGCCGCCCTGGAAGGCGCCCGCTTCATCCTGCTGGAGACCTTCGCCGAGGACGCCCAGGTCCTGCAGTCCCTGCGCGCCCACTTCGGCCATGACGGCCGCATCGTCGCCCGCGTGGTCAAGGACAAGGAACAGGACCCCGACGCGCAGAAGTTCCGCGACTACTTCACCTGGGACGAGCCCCTCCAGACCGCGCCCTCGCACCGCGCGCTGGCCATGTTCCGCGCCCGCAAGGAGGGCTTCGTCGACCTGCACCTCGGGTTGGGCGACGAGCGGCAGCCGGTCACCGAGGACCCGCTCGGCACCGGCCTGCGCGCCGTGCAGGACCGCTTCGGCCTGCAGCCGAAGAACCGCAAGGCCGACGCCTGGCTCAACCAGACCGCATCGCTCGCCGTCCGCGCCAAGATCGCGCCGCACCTCGAGTCGGAGCTGTTCGCCGCCCTGCGCGAACGCGCCGAGCAGGACGCCATCGCCGTCTTCGCCGCCAACCTGCGCGACCTCCTGCTGGCCGCGCCCGCCGGCCCCAAGGCCATCCTCGGCCTCGATCCGGGCCTCCGCACCGGCTGCAAGATCGCCGTCGTCGACCGCACCGGCAAGGTGCTGCAGACCGCCACGATCTACCCGCACGCGCCGCGCAACGACTGGGACGGCTCGCTGGCCGTGCTCGCCCACCTCTGCCGCCAGCACCAGGTCGAACTGCTCGCCGTCGGCAACGGCACCGCCTCCCGCGAGACCGACAAGCTGGCCGCCGACCTGCTGCAGCGGCTCCCCGACCAGCGCCTGCAGAAGGTGATGGTCAGCGAGGCCGGCGCCTCGGTCTATTCGGCCAGCGAGCGCGCCGCCCAGGAGTTCCCCGACCTCGACGTGACCCTGCGCGGCGCCGTCTCCATCGCCCGCCGCCTGCAGGATCCCCTGGCCGAGCTGGTGAAGATCGAGCCCAAGGCCATCGGCGTCGGCCAGTACCAGCACGACGTCGACCAGTCCCGCCTCTCCCGCAGCCTGGACGGCGTCGTCGAGGACTGCGTCAACCACGTCGGCGTCGACCTCAACACCGCGAGCGAGGACCTGCTCACCCGCGTCGCCGGCCTCGGCCCGACGCTCGCCCGCAACATCGTCCAGCACCGCAACGAGCACGGCCCCTTCGCCCGCCGCAAGGACCTGCTGAAGGTCAGCCGGCTCGGTCCGAAGGCCTTCGAGCAGTGCGCCGGCTTCCTCCGCATCCAGGGCGGCAGCGATCCCCTCGACGCCTCCTCGGTGCACCCGGAGGCCTATCCGGTGGTCGAGCGCATCGTCGCCGCCGCCGGCCGCGATCTGAAGGCGGTGATGGGCGACGGCGCGATCCTGCGCCGCCTCGACCCCAAGCAGTTCACCGACGAGCGCTTCGGCCTGCCGACGGTCACCGACATCCTCAGGGAACTGGAGAAGCCCGGCCGCGATCCGCGGCCGACGTTCCAGACCGCCGCCTTCCAGGAGGGCGTCAACGAGCTGTCCGACCTGCAGCCCGGCATGCAGCTCGAGGGCGTGGTCACCAACGTCACCGCGTTCGGCGCCTTCGTCGACGTCGGCGTGCACCAGGACGGCCTCGTGCACATCTCGCAGCTCGCCGACCGCTTCGTCGAGGATCCGCGCGAGGTGGTGAAGGCGGGCCAGGTGGTGAAGGTGAAGGTGCTGTCGGTGGACCTGGAACGGAAGCGCATCGCGCTGACGATGAAGCTGCACGAGCGGCCGGATGCCGGCGGCCCGCGCGGTGGCGGTGGCGGGGGCGGTGGCGGGCAGGGTCGCGGCCCGGCGCCCGGCCGCGCGCCTGCCCGCCGCCCCGAGCCGGAGGTGCCGAGTCCCCTGGCGGCGCAGCTGGCGAAGCTCAACCTGCGGAAGAACTGAGCCGCGCGCCGGCAGGCGTGCGGCGAGGAAGCCCGCGGCGCCGGAACGTTCAGTCCCCAAGTCGAAGGCGCAGCCCGTTGCTGAGCGCGAGCCCAAGCGGGTTCGCCCCCGACAGCGATACGGCCTGCGCATGGACATGCAACCCACGCGCCGCGCCAACAGCAGGCAACGGCAGATCGATCCAGGCAGCACCCGACGCATTCGCCGCAACAAGCAGGACGATCGAGAAGCCTGACAGGTAGACCGCGCAACCGTGACCCAACGGCACGAGACCCGACCTGGAGTCGAGCGCAATCAGGATCGGTGACGCGAGCAGGCCGTCGGTGCCGACCGTCAGAGCAAACGCTCGTCCAAGCTGCGGCTGGTTGCTGGCGCGCAGCCGCGGCGCGCCAGCAGCTGGACACCCCACCCCCTGGATGTTCGCCTGCGCAGGCACAAACGAGTACACCCAGGTGCCGTCGCCGGTGGCCAGAACGCCACCCGATGCCGGGTCCTCGGTGTAGGGAGGACCGACCGGAGAGGCGGAGGCCGGCAACGGCTGCCAGCAGTTGCCGGCCAGGACATGTGGGGCAGCCGAGGCGTATATCACCAGACCGCTGGTGGACAATGTCACGAGCTCACCGCCAACGGGCCGTGCTGTGCACCCAGCCGTCGGCAGCCGCGTCCATCCGGTCGCCACGAGCTCATACAGGTCGCCACTCCACGCGGCGTAGCCGACAAATCTATTCCTGGACGCATCCCACGCCATTCCCGACAACTGCGGCTGCACTCCGCTCGAGGCTTGCGACCAGTCGACACCGTCCCAATGCCAGACCTGATGCGTGCCGGTGTACAGGGTGACCCCTCGCAGTGGGTGATAACCGAGAAGATTCCCATTCGAGAAAGTCCCCAGTGGCGTCGGAGGCGCATGCGTGGAGGTCCGCTGCAGCCAGTCGGTCCCGTCCCACTCATGCAAGTCGTTCTGCTCGGCTCCCAGCACATTCAGGCCACCGAACAGCACCACCCTCTGCCGGGTGGCGTCATAGGCCATGCGCTGCCGATGGCGGGGAGACGGACTGTGGGCAGGCTGCGCCTGCCCCCACGATGCGCCATCCCATTCCCAGGTCTCGAATACCGACGTTCCGTCGCTGCGCACGAGCACGACCCGACGACGGCCCAGGTCGGTCACCGTGGCCTGCGAGAATGGCGGTGTCTGCAGAGCAAGCCAGCGCGGCGCCGGGCCGCGTGGGATCCATGCAGTCCCGCGCCACTCGAAGAGCGATACGGCATCGGCCACGACTGCGGCGCCAGTCGACGGATCAGACACCAGGCTCATCGGTCCGAACGTAGCCGGGCTGCCGGGCCACGGGATTCCACTCCAAGCCCCGGAGTAGCCGTAGAAGGCCGTTGGCGCACCAAACACACCAGTGCTGAACACGATGACCGCGCCGGCGCGACGGTCGTACGTGACCATTCCCAGGCCATGGGGAGCGTTGCCGCCCAGGTAACTCCAGTCGACGCCATCGAAGACCCAACAGTCTCCCGTCGGGATCGGATTCATCGGCGAGTGGTAGCCCCCGAACAACATCGTTCGCCGGCGGGCCTCATCGAACACCATCGAGTACCCGAACTCCGCAGACGGCCAGGCTGTCGTGAACACCCTGTGCCAGGCCGCGCCATCGAACTCCCAGGTTTCAGCGGGCTGCGCTCCGACTCGCCTGAATGCGACGATGCGCTGACGCACGGTGTCGTAGACGCAGTTCGCTCCGCTGGGACCACCCGCCGAGCCGGGACGGGGAATCCACGCACCGTCAATCCACTCCGAGAACCCGGTCGATGGATCCCCCCACTGGACTCGACGACGCGACCAGTCCACGAACGGCTGTGCCGGACTCTGGCGGGGCCACTGATGTGGCGATCGGTGCATTGCAACGCCGTCAAACGCCTGGGTTCCGCTCGGCGTGCACTGGAGCAGCCTCTCGGTGGCTGGATCGCCGATCGTGAACCAACTCGGCGATCCGGGATGCCGCTCTCGCCAGTCCTGGGTGCGGAGGTCGCTGGTCTGACTTGCAGCGATTGCGGCCAGACATGCCACGAGGGTGTTCTTCATCTCCATGCGGTTGCGGCCATCCGGCCCGAATGATACACGATGCATCGCAGGTCGTCCCGCGTCAACCAGGGTCGGTTGGGGGAAGGAGTGGATGGCGGAAGGCCAAGGGGCCGGGAGCCTGGACAAGAAGCTGATGGCCAAGCGGAAGTCAGACGCCGCCGGCAGGGCATGACCCTGTCCGCACTGGTCGAAACTGCGATCCTGCGCCTGCTGCAGGAGAAGCCCGTGGCCCAGGAGTGCCGGCCGGAACTGCCGACCTTCTACGGCGGCGGCATCCTGGTCGACATCGCCGACCGGGACGACCCGGGACACCGACTTCCACAGCGTCGGTTCGATCGATGCTCGAACCGATGGCGGCCGTGGAATAGCCGCGGCAAGGCATCGTCCCATCGGCGTGCCGTGGGACACGTTCGCGCCGCGGGCGCTGCTCGCCCTCGCCTTCCTGCTGATCGCCTCGCTGGTGGAACTCGCCCTGCGCGGACACCGCGCGGTGCGCTGGCGGTACTCACTCTTCCTGATCGCGTGCGGCGGGGGCGGCGCCGCACTCGGCTGCGGCCTGGATGCGGTGACGTCGGCGGTGTCGCCGGCCTACTTCGCGATGGGCAAGGGGCTCGGCGAGGGAGACGGACTGTCGGGGCGGGCGCTGCTGCTGGGCGCGGCGGCCGGCACTTCCGCCGGAGTGGTGCTCGGCTGCGGGTTGCTGGCGATGCTGGGCGGCAGGGCACTGGCGTGGCGGCCGGCGCTGACCATCGGCGGCGCCGCGGTGGCCGGGTCCGCCGCCGGCATGGGAGTCGGCTGGCTGGTGCCCCTCGGGACGCTGGGTGACTGGCAGGACGCGCTCGCATGGACGGAGCAACGGCCATTCCTCGCGGTCTGGTGCGCACACTGCGGCGTCTACGTCGGCGCGCTGGCCGGCGCCGTCCGCGCCGTCGTCAACGCGCCACCAGCCGACGATGCGCACCGCCGCGCCTGACATCGCGTCGAGTGGCCCACCCTTCCCCGGCCTACCCGACGGGCACTCTCATCGACCGCCTTCATTCGTCCTCCGGCTTGCGAGCAGCTGCTCCAAGTCCCTCATCATCTGGACTCGCGCCGCAGTCCTCTCCTCGCGAACGGCATCCAAGGCAAGTTCTTCCCCAGGTGCAATCAGAACCACAGCGATGACACCCCCTCTACTCTCTGCATATCGATACACGTCCGGCCCCGGGCGCAGCCACGGCCATTTCGACGACCAGTTCGGGTCGCTGGTGGATGGTGGTCCGTTCGTCGTATCATACCTCTGGAACGATCCCTGGAGCTTCCTCTGTCTTGCCAGGTCACTCCCCAGTCGCAACCACCTCATGTCGGCATCACGGTACGTCTTCATTCCCGCATCCCATATGCGCAAGGCATCGCTCCAATCCCGCTGCTCTCGCAATCTGACCGTCGCGGCTCCGGGATGCCCGTTCCTGACCAGGAACCTCACCATCTCCCGGCCTTCCTCCGGGGGCGGGAAGCCACCTTGCGGCTCCTCCGCCGCGTCGATGCGGTAGGAATCCTCCGGCAGCGGTACCAGAGGGGTGGTGTCCGCCTCCGCCCTGGCGGAGACAGCCTCGCGTTCGAGATCTGAATCTGACAGGAGCTTCGGCGGAACATGATCCATGCCATCCTGCGGACGCTCAGGCCAATCAGCTCGGCCGACCATGAGCACCAACGCCAGGATCGCCGTCAGCCCTGCCCCAACCAAGACGGCCGCGCGTCGGAAGTCAATTCGCAACGTCCTCACTCCTTTGCTCCGAGACTTCGACCCGGCTTGTGCAAGGCGGCCCAGAAGGGTCAAGAAGCAACATCCTTCGTCAGTTCTCTACCACCCGACGATTCCGACGGCCGCATCCGACACCACGGCGCCGGCGGCGTTGCCGGCGGCCAGATCGGGCACGAGCGCCTGGTGATGGAACTTGAGACCGACCAGCATCGGGTCGTGCGGGATCGTCAGCCGGAACATGGCATTGCCCTGGCTGCCCAGCACCACGGCCACGGCGTCGAGGCTGACGTGCAA
>CAZMGG010000156.1:0-10795 GCA_964565715.1 uncultured candidatus Brocadiaceae bacterium
CCCCCCCCCCCCCCCCCCCCCCCCCGCCCTCCCGGCCCCCCCCCCCCCACACGCCCCACCCCCCCCCCCACCCGCCGCCGCACCCGCGGCCCCCCCCCCCGCCCCGCGCCACCCGGCCCCCAAACCCCGCCGCAGCCCAAAACCGCGGCTCCAGCCTTGACACCCCACACCAGTTCCAGTATTTCCGCGCAATCAAGATGGCCCGTCGCGCCACCAAGACCCGCGAGCAGCCCCTGCTGCCGATACCCGGCCGCCACGGCGGCGCCCGTCCCGGCGCGGGCCGCAAGCCGAAGCACGTGCGCCCCGGCATCGACCACCGGCCGCGCCCGGCGCTGGCGGCGCGCTTCCCCGTCCACGTCACCCTCAAGCTGCGGCGCGGTCTGCCGCCCTTGCGGCGGAAGGCCACCTACGCCGCCCTGCGAGCGGCGTTCGTCAAGGGCTGCACCGGCGGCGGGTCGATGGCCGCCGGCGGCGCATTCCGCCTCTGCCACTACGCGATCCTCAACGAACATCTGCACCTGATCGTCGAAGGCCGCGACCGCGAGGCCCTCGCCCGCGGGCTGCAGGGCCTGCTGATCCGTATCGCCCGCGCCCTCAACAAGCTGTGGCAGCGCCGGGGCGGTGTGTTCGCCGATCGCTACCACGACCGCATCCTGAAGACGCCGCGCGAGACCCGCAACGCGCTGCGCTACGTCCTGCAGAACGGCAAGAAGCACGCAGCCGAGGGCCACGAGCTGGCGGTGCCACAGGCCATCGACACGTTCACCTCGGCGCCGTGGTTCGACGGCTGGCGCGAGTCCTTGACGATCCGCGGCCTCGAGGTGGTCGTGCGACCCGTGGTCCCGTCACGCACTTGGCTCCTGTCGAAGGGCTGGCGGCGGCACGGTCTGCTGTCGGTGCACGAGTTGCCCGCCACCGGTTGACGTCGCGCAACTGCGCCTTGGTCCCGACAGTCTGCGGCTCGGTGGGCCGGCGGGGATCTTGCCCCAACCCCTTGCCCGCAAGCCGCTTGCGATCGATCGGCGCGGCAGGAGGGTCTGTCCTGGGTTGCCAGCCCCCTGGGCTTCGCGCGATGACGCATTCGGCGCGCCCGATTGCCAAGCCCCTGTCAGCCCACGCGTAGAGAGGTAGCATTCCCCCGTTCCGGTTGCCCTCGCTTCAGGTCTCGCTCCCATGAAGCTCGAACCTGTCTACGTGCTCGCACCCCGCCCCGCGGCGCCTGCCATGCCGACGCGCCGGGCTTTCCTCTTCGCCGGTGCCGCCTTCCTCGGCGGTGCCGCAGCCGGATCCGCCGGCGGCTGGTGGTTCGGCACGCGATCGGTGCCGGAGGGCACTGGTGCGGAGGCTGCACCATCTGCCGACGAGAACATCATTTGGTTGCATGGGTTGTGCCATGACGCATCGCCGATCGACGAACTGGTGCGCCGGAGAGTCAGTCTCTATTTCGCGGTCGCGCGCAGTGGATCCGACCCCATCCTTTGGCACGGCTTCGAGAGACTCTGCCGCGAGGTGCAGGACAACCCGCTGCTCGACAAGCGTCGCCAGATCGCCGACGAACTGTCTCAGACCCTATCGGAGGATCTGGTGCGGACCTATCCACGGGCAAGGGCCGCGCAGTTGCGATACCAGGGTTCCTTGCAGGTCATTCGCGAGGGCCGCTGATGCAATCCGGCGGCGGTTCGATCAAGGGTCCCTCGAGCGCTGAGCCAGGGACGACCATCGAGATCGTCGTGCAGAACGGTGCCACCGAGGTGGAGGTGGGCCTGTCCGGAGACGGCACCGGGACCAGGTTTCCCGTGGGTCCGGATGGCAAGTGCTCGGTCCCTGTGCCGTTCAACTCCGCTGGACGCTACCTGATCATCCACACCACGGGGAAGCCGCCGAACGACTCTGTCAGCATTCCCATCATCCTCACTGATTGACACGGGTTCGCCATGCAACCTCAACTCGCAACCATCGCCGCCCTCGCCCTGACCGCGGCAGCTCTATCCGCGCAGCAGGCTTTGACGGTGCCCTCGGGCAACGATCAGGCGGATGCCGCATCGCTCCTGTGGGTCGCTGGCTTCACGGCCAATGTGCGGCAGCAAACGGTGATCGACGCACGACACCTGCAGCCCTTGGTTGGCCGAACCATCACGGCGATGTCGTGGCGCCGGGATGCCCAGCCTGAGCCGTTCGCCGGAGGCATGGCCCAACTGACCATTCGCCTCGCGCACTCTGGGCTGGACTCGCTGTCCGCATCGCCATCGTTCGCCGCGAACCTCGGCAGCAACTCGCACCTCGCTTTCGCCGGGCTCGTGACCATCCCTGCGGCGCCCCCGTTGGCCCCGCCCGCGACATCCTGGGCCGCCACGCACGCGGTCAGGGTTTCGTTCTCGTCACCCTTCGTCTACCAGGGCGGCAACCTGATCGTCGACGTGGTCGGCAGCACGGTCGTCGGCCAGTCGACCCCCTGGTGGCCGGCTGATGCCGTGTGGGATGGGACCACTGGTTCCGAGCAGACCGTCGGCATCGGCAGCGGCGTGCATGCCAACCAGCTGGGGCAGTGGGCGTCGCTGTCGCCGCGCTCGCTCGTGCCTGGGGCCACGGCCCAACTATGGGCTCGCGGCACCGAGAACGGACTCGCGATCGCGTTCGTGGGAGGGGTGGGTGCCGCGCCGGGCGTGCCGGTGACGGCGTTCGTTCCCGAGGCGATGCCGCAGAGCCGGATCTACCTGCCGCTGCCGGCGCAGATGTTCGTGACCACGTTCTCCGAGATCCTGTCCCCCGGTGACGGCGGCGTTGCGCATCTGCGGTTCCACATTCCCAACCAGCCTTGGGCGCTCGGCGCGACCTTCGGCAGCCAGTGGCTCGACGTGCAGCAGAACTTCGCGACCAGCAACGCGGCCAATGGCGCCATCTCCACCGTTCTGCCCACCCTTGGCATGAGCACGATCACGGGTGCGGCGGGGGACGTGGTGGGATCGGTGTCGATCACCCACGCCCACGTGATGCGGTTCGACTACCAGTAGGCGGCCGCTCCCAGGGCGCTCCGCGAGCGACCCCTGAGACCACCGTTGCCCAACCGTGGAGCCCCGGCCAAATTAGTGCGCAATCAAGTTGATGTGGCGCCCCCCGGACTCGAGGACCTCACGATGCTCGACTTGCATTGCCTAAGCCCCGTCGCGAAGGCCGTCGGGCCAGCTACGTCGACCAGGGCGGGGATGCCGCCGTAAGTCACGTCCAGGAGCATCCTTACGACCCGTTTCCTCCCTCCTGCCCGCCGTCTCGTCTGCCATCCGCACCAGGTCTCGCCGCCCCGTCGCATGCGGCGCGCCCGATTTCACTCCCCTTCCAGGCCCCGCGTGCCGAGGTAGCATTCCCGCGTTCCGGTTGCCCTCGCTTCAGGTCTCGCTCCCATGAAGCTCGATCCTGTCTACGTGCTCGCACCCCGCCCCGCGGCGCCTGCCATGCCGACGCGCCGGGCGTTCCTCTTCGCCGGTGCCGCCTTCCTCGGCGGTGCCGCCGCCGGTTCCGCCGGCGGCTGGTGGTTCGGCACCCGATCGACGCCCGCTGCGAGTGGAGGCAGAGCGGTTGAGCCAGAGGACCCTACGCTCGCTTGGCTACACGAGCTGTGCCGCGAGGCTTCGATCGAGGAGTTGGCCAAGGAGCGCACGAACCTGACTTTCGAACTCGGCCGTCGCGGGGATGACGAGATCCTCCGTCAGGGCTTCGTTCGTCTGTGCATGGGCGTTGCAAGCGACCGTTCCCTTGAAGGCAGAGAGGCGATCGCGGCACAACTCATCGACATGCTCGATCGAGCCCCGGCGTTGGCCGACATGCGTCAGGCTGGGTGGGTGCCTGCCCTGCGTCGGGCTGCTGGAGGTCGTTGAAGCTCATGAGGGGTGGCGAGATCAAGGGACCGACCACTGCGCAGGCCGGTTCTACCATCGAAGTCGTCGTCCAAGGCGACGCCCCCTTCATCGAGGTAACGCTGCAGGGCTCGACGGAGACCACTACTTTCCCTGTCCCTCCGGGCAAGGCAGTCCAGATCCCTGTTCCCGCCAACAGTGGGGGCCGCTACATGCTGATCGTCATCAAGGGAGGGCGACCGCGCGGCTCGCATGAAGTTCTCATCACCTCGTCCGACTGAGATTCGATCCAAGGCCAACACATGCTTCGCTCCACCACCATTCTGACATCGCTCGCCCTCACTGGCGCCGTCGTGGGTCAGCAGGCTCTGACGGTGCCGTCCGCCTACGAGGCGCAGGATGCAACCACACACCTTTGGGTTGCGGGTTTCGCGGCCGACCTTCGCCAGCAGACGGTGATCGACGCATGGCACCTGCAGGCGATGGTGGGTCGACCCATCACGGCTCTCGCTTGGCGAAGGAACGCTGAGAACGACGCGTTCGCGGGAGGTACGGTCAACCTGACGGTTCGACTCGCCCATACCTCGGTGAGTGCGTTGACGGCGTCGGAGAGCTTCGCTGTCAACCTTGGTGCGCAGTCCGTACTGGTCTGGGATGGGCCTGTGACCGTACCGCCTTCGCCGCCGATGGTGGGTCCTGTCGCCACATGGGGACCCAACCAGATCGTCAGACTGCCACTGACCACGCCTTTCACCTACCAGGGCGGCAACCTGATGGTGGATGTCGTCGGCTACACCACCGGAACGCAATCCGTGGGTTGGTGGCCCGCGGATGCGGTGTTCGACCCAACCTCCGGCTCGGTGCAGAGTGTTGGAGTCGGCTGCGGCTCCCAGGCGGGCGCCAGTGGGCAGTGGGCTCTGGTTGCTCCGACATCGCTGATCCCGGGCGCGAGCGCGCAACTCATGGCGAGGGGTGATCAGTCGGGGCTCACGATCGTGTTCATCGGGGCGCCGGCGTCCCTCCCTGGTGTTCCCCTCACGGTTTTCCTGCCCGAGGCATCACCAGCCTGTCGGGTCTACCTACCTGTCGTGGCTGGATTCGCTCTCATGAGCTTCGGCAGCGTTGTCGTGCCGGGCCTGTCGGGAGAGGCCTACTACACCTTCCCAATTCCGAACCAGCCCTGGGCCCTCGGTGCTTCCTTCGGCAGCCAGTGGCTCGACTTGCAGCAGAACTTCGCCACCAGCAACGCCGTGAACGCGACCATCGCATCCACGCTGCCGTCGCTTGGCATGAGTGTCGTGCGGGGTGTCCCGAGCGACGCGCGGGGCACCGTGGTCGTCAATCAGGCCCACGTTCTCCGCTTCGAGTTCCAGTGACCTCTGCGAGCGGGACGATTCGCAGAGTCCCTCTGCTCTGAGCGGCGATTCGGTCTGGCGTGCCCTTGGCGCGTGCTTACTCGTAGGAGATCCGGGCCCGCACCGCCCAAATTGGTGCGCAATCAAGATGGCCCGTCCCCAGCCCGTCCCGAGCCTTGACTGTGCCTCCGCCGCGCACGAGGTGGGCGAGGGGGCGCCACCTGCGGCGAACGCGCGCCGGCTTCCGGGCCGCCCGGATGCCGTGATCGCCGCGGAGCGCGCCCTGTAGAGGCCTGGAGCGCCGCGGGCGCACCCGATGGGGGGCCGCTGCGTCGCGGGCGAGTCCGACGCCCACGCCATGCTTGCGCGCACCGGCCCCGCCCTGTACTCCCGCCGGCGCCGATGAGCGAGATCCTGCGGCTCCTGGGAATGGACCACTGCGACTTCGGGCACCTCCACGCCGCCGCCCAGGCCGAGGGCCGCACTGCCGCGGCCATCTCGCCCGGCGGCGAGGCCGTCCGCGTCCGCAAGATCGACCTCCCCATCCCCAACGAAGACGCCGCCCTCGCCATCGACGACGGGCCCTACACCCTCCTCGCCGTCGCCGACGGCCACCACGGCTATGCCGCCAGCCACGAACTCCTCGCCGCGCTGGCCGAACGCCCCGTCCCCCGCGACCCGCTCGCGCTCCTCGCCACGCTCCGCCACCTCCTCCTCCCCCCCGACGACGCCGACCCCGAAGCCCGCAGCACGCTCCTCATCGCCATCTGGGACCGCCTCCACGCCCGCGGCTTCGGCTTGTCGTTCGCCGACTCGTCCCTCTACATCGTCAGCCCGCACGCCCCGCCCGCCACCCCCGCCCGCAAGGACCGCGCCTTCGTCAGCCCCTGGGACCCGCCGAGCCTCGACCCCCGCCGCGCCCAGGAGTTCGCCTTCACCGCCGACCCCGGCGACCTCCTGGTGGCCTTCACCGACGGCATCGACGAATGCCACTACGGCCGCCCCGAAACCTCGGTCCGCCCCGAGCACCTCTGGAACCTCCTGGCCGAAGCCGGCCCCGACCCGCTGGCCTACGCCCGCGCGCTCGGCGGCCTCGCCCTGCGCGGGGTCGCCGGCCAGCCCGGCGGCGAGGACAACCTGGCGCTGGCCGTCACCCGGGCCTGAGCTTGACCGCAGGGGCACCCCGTGCCCAGGCCGGCCCCCCGCCGCAGTTGGCGGTCGAGGGCATTGGCATCCGGGAGGATGTTGGGATTTGGCCACGCGCTGTCCTTCTCAGGCCCCGCGATCTGGCGTATCTTCCCGTCGAGAAAAGTGCTGAGCCCGAAGCTGTGACGCAGCGTGGGCAAGTGTCGCAGTGAGCGACGACCAATGAACGAGAACGAATCAGAGCTTGATCTGTCCGCCGTTGTGCCCGCAGCCAGCGCAGCGCCTGCCCCCGCAGTTCCGCCTGCCGCCGCCGCCCAGCCCGCCGACGAGCCCGCCGACGAGCCCGCCGACGAGCCCGCCGACGAGCCCGCCGACGAGCTCACCGACGAACCCGCCGACGAACCCGGCGACGAACCCGACGACGAACCCGCGGCTGCTCCCGATGACTGGGATGCCGCCTTCGCGCGCCTGCGCGCCCGCTTCCCGAAGGCCAACGACCGGATCCTCCTCTGCGCGCACCTGCTGCAGCAGGACCCGGACGCCAGCCCCGAGGACCTGAAGAAGCGCGCCAACGTGCACGGCCTGGAGCCGACCGGGGCGTCGATCAACGCCGCGCGCCGGCTGCTCGGCATGGACCCGCCGCGGTCCAAGCGCCAGCCGCGGCCCGACCCGGCGCTGGAGTGGCCCGAGGCGGCGCTGGCGCACCAGTTCCCGAAGCAGAAACAGGGCATCCGCTACGCGATCTACCGGCTGCGCCACGATCCCTCGGTGACCCTGCCGGACATCCGCGACGACGCCGAGGCCCTCGGCATCAAGATCGGCGGGCGCTCGCTGCACTCGGCGCGGGCGCTGCTGGCCGCCGCTTCGCCGGCGCCGCAGCCACCGCCGCAGCCGGCGTCGCCCTTCGCGTCGCCCTTCGGCCCTTCGGCGACCCCGGCGCCGCAAGCGTCGCCGGCACCGCGCCCGCCGGCACCGCGCCCGCCGGCCCCGGCAGCCAGCGCCAGCCCCGGCGAGAGCCTCGAGGCGCGGCTGCGGCGGATGGTGGACGAGGTGCAGGCCCAGGCGCGAGCCGAGAACGAACGGCTGCGGGCTGCGTTCCGCCAGGTCATGGACCTGATCGACGAGGTGCTCGCCGACGACGCCGACGCCGACGACGACGAAGGCTACGACGACGACGGCTACGACGACGACGGCTACGACGAAGAACCGCTCGACCAGCTCGACTGACCCGCCCCACGGCCGCGGCGCCACTCCGGCACCACCCCGCGCCGGCTTCCTGGTAGCATCGAGCCCCGGAACAGACCTTCGATGCACGAACTCACCGAGCGGGTCCTCCGGGACGTCCTGCCCAAGCTCGTCGCCCTGTACCGGTCGCTGCCGGAGGAGGCCCTGGCCCGGAAGCCCGTGGCTGCCGTGTTCGACGTCGCCACCGCCCTGCGCACCGGCCTGTGCACCGCCGACGAGGTGGGCGCCGACCCCGATCCGGCGCAGGTGGTGCCGAAGCTGGTGCCCTGCGACCAGCTCGGCCGCTACTGCGCCGACGAACCGCGGCTGCAGGAGTGGCTGCTGCCCGAGGACGACCAGCACCTGCTGGTCGTGGTGCGCACCCCGTTCGAGTGCTCGGTGCTGCAGGTGCCGCTCGAGGCACCCCCCGCCGCCCCGGCGCCCGATCCCTGGCAGCAGTTCGGCGAGGAGGAACAGTCGTACTCGCTGTGGCTGAAGCACCAGGCCGGACTGTGTGCCATGGCGCAGGCGGCCCTGCGCGAGCAGCCCGACCGGCGCGTGGTCGGGCTGGTCCTGGCGCCGGAGCTGGCCCGGAATGCGCGGCACGACGGCCAGCCGGTCCCCGGCGAGGCGACCGGGGAGCTGGTGCACCTGATCGCGCAGCACAGCGCCGAGCAGATGCTGGCCGGCTCGCCGCTGCAGCTGGAACGGCTGCGCTCGACGGCGCCGGGCTCGCTGCCGATCCTGGTCGGGACGGAGAGCGGTTGGATGCTGAAGGCGGTCGACCTGGCCACCTGACGTCCGGCGCGGCCCCTGACCCTCAGGGCCGCAGCACCACCCGCCGCGGCTCCTGCCGCTCCGCCGGCAGCACGTGCAGGGCCACTTCGGCCCCCGGCCGGAGCCACAGCTCGCGCAGCACCGAGGCCAGGTCCTCGGAGCCGACCAGCCGCGCGCCGACGCCGACCACCCGGTCGCCGCGGCGCAGCCCCGCGCGGTCGGCGGCCGAGCCGGGTTGCACTTCCTGCACCACCGCCGGCCCGCCCGCCGAAGTGGCGCGGAGCCACAGCCCGGCCGACGCACCGGCCGATGGCACCGGCACGGTGCCGTCTGGCCCCACCGCGAGGCCCGCCGGCAGCGCCAGTTCGAGCACCTGGCGGTCGCTGTCGAGCCCGACCATGGCGAACGGCAGCAGCGCGCCGGCGCCGACCAGCGCCTCGTAGGACCGGCTCACGCCCGGCGCTGCCGCCGCCTCCACCTGCGCGTACACCGCCGGGTAGCGCAGCGGCCCCAGCTCGAACCCCGGGAGCCGCAGCGTCAGGTCCATGCGCTGGCCCCCGCCCAGCCCCGCGGTTCCCTGCCAGAAGGCGCCGGGGCCCGGCTGGTCCAGCGGCACGGCGGCGCGCCTGGCGCCACCGGCGGTCAGGAACAGCGTGCCGGCAAACCCGGTGTCGACCAGTGCCTGCAGGGCGACGCCGTTCACCCGCACCGTCACCGACAGGCACGGCGAATGGGCCCGAAGCCGCCGCGCCGGTACTTCCACCACCTGCCCGGCTCCCGCCATCTGCCGCAGCGGCAGCACCGGGCGCTGGCGCTGCCACAACCGCCCCGCCCGCAGGTCGAAGACCGGCGCCCCCAGCAGTTCGTCACCGCCGAGGATCACCTGCGGCCAACGCTCCCGCAGCAGCTCGGGCATGCCGCCGAAGCTGGCGGTGGCGGCGGTCACCTGGAACATCCGCGCCTGCCCCCAAGCCAGGTGGTCGATCCAGCAGTCCATCCCGGCGATGCCGCCGGCAAAGGTGGCGGCAGCAAACGCGCCGCCCGTGGGCAGCCGCAGCGCCTCGGCGAGGCCGGGCTGCAGCACGCAGGTGCTGGCGCCGGTGTCGACCACCGCCGGCCCGACCGGCCGGCCGTCGACCAAGAGCCCGTCGAGCAGGAGCCACGCCACCCCCGGCAGCGAGCCGGCCGCCACGCGGAGCCGGCCGCCGTCCAGGACCGCCGGCGCCCGCGCCAGGGGATGGCCGCCGAACAGCGCGTCGTCCAGCACCGGATCCACCGCCACCGCCAGCAGCCGCGCCGTCTGGCGCCGCTCCGGGTTGTGCCAGCCCGCCATCCGGCGGTGCGGCAGCAGCAACGGACCGTGCCGCTGCCAGTCCGCGTAGCGGGTCCACGCCTCCCGGTCGAGGTCCGGCTCCTGGTAGCCGAGCAGGCGCCGGTCGTGCGGGTCGAACCACAACCGCAGCGTGATCCCGGCGTGGCTCTTGCAGTCGACCGACGCCGCTTCGCCGTCACGCGGAAACCCGTCCGGCTGCAGCAGCGGCGGCAGCGGCAGCGGCGGGCGGGCGGTGGTCGGGACCACGGGCACCTCGGCCAGGTAGCGCCGGCCCTCGACGAACGCCCGCACCAGGAAGTTGCGCGCCTGGTTGCCGGTGAGCGGCTCACCCCGGTCGTTCCAGCAGAGCCGGCCATCGCTGATCCGCGCGCCGGCGCCGGGGACCTCCTCGCGGTAGGCGAACGGCTCGCGCCGGATCAGCGTGGTGCTGCGGATCTGCCGGCCCTCGTGTTCGAGGTGGTACTCGAGGCGCAGGGTCTGCCAGCCTGCCTGGGGGTCCGGCGCGCAGGCCGCCAGCAGCAGCAACAGCACCATCCCGCGCATGGCGCCGACAGTAGCCATTCCGCGGGCGGCCGGCTGGTTTTCGGCCAGGAACGGCACGCGGCCGGGCTGCTCCGGTCGACCGGGGCGGTGTCGAGCTGTTCGTCTCGGGCTCCTCCGCCAGGCTGCTCTCACGCGAGGTGGCAACCAGCCTGCGCGGCCGCGCGATGGAGGTGCTGGTCCACCCCTTCAGCTTCCGCGAGGGGCTCCGGCACGCCGGGGCCGAGCCGGAGCACCCCGTCCGGCGCCTGCGCCCCGCCGACCACTCGGCGCTGGATCGGCAGCTTCGCAGCTACCTCGAAGTGGGCGGCTTTCCGGAGGCGCAGGGAGCCCGCACGGTGGCGATGCACAGCGCCTCGGAGCGCCAGCGCCTGGTGAATCCGCGCAAGGCGTATCCCGTGGACCCGGGGCTGATCGCGCTGTTCGAACGCAGCGGTCGCACGCACCACGGCCGGGCACTGGCGACCGCGATCCTGCTCGAACTGGAGCGGCGCGGCTTCGAGGTCGCGTACGTGCGCACTCCCGAGGGCTACGAAGTGGACTTCCTCGCCCATCGCCCCGGCGAACCG
>CAZMGG010000156.1:10895-12501 GCA_964565715.1 uncultured candidatus Brocadiaceae bacterium
CTGGTGACGCTCGACGCGGTCCCGCCGTCTCGGCCCATGCCGGACGGACTGACCTGGGCGCCCGCCGCCTGGTGGCTGCTGGAAGAGATGTGACTCACGCCCACGGGCGCCAGCGCTTCATCGTGCTCGACCCCTCCAGGTTCGGGGTCTGCGGGTACTGGATCGACGGCAGCGCCTTGCGGATCCGGCGGAACCACTGGCTGCACGTCGCATCCGCCGGCAGCTCCTGCAGGGCGCGCAGGGCGGCGAAGCTGAACGCGCCGTTCGGGCGGCCGTCGAACCAGCCGTCGTAGGAGTACTCGTGGTCCTGGCACCCGGCGATCAGCAGGGCCGCCCGCCGCAGCGGCGCCGGCGCCCGGGGCGCCGCCTTCGGCTCCTTCTGCCTGCCGAGGAACACAGCCGGCGGCAGGAACCGCACGCGGGCGGCGAACCGGGGCTCGGTCTGCGGCGGCGCGAAGCGGGCGACGCTGCCCGAGTGGCAGGAGTCGCTGAGGACCAGCACCTTCACGCCCCGCGGCGCTCCGGCATACAGCCGGTGCAGCTCGTCGTCGGTGATGGGGCCGTTGCGGGCGACGTCGTAGGGGCACAGGCACTCGTCGCGCTGGTCGGCCTCGTCGCCATCGGCATCCGGCACGAAGGAGCCGTGGCCGGAGTACTGGATCACCACCAGGTCGCCCTTCTGGCTGCCGGCCAGCGTGCTGCGGATGGCATCGCGGATGGCCTTGCCGGTGGCCTGGCGGTCGAGCAGGACGGTGGGACGGCAGCCGCGGTCGCGGAACGCCTGGGCCCAGTCGCGGGCGTCGTTGACGCAGCCCTCGAGGTCGGAGCTGATCCCGGGGTAGTCGTTGATGCCGATGCAGAGTGCGTGTCGGGTCATGGCAGATGCCTTGGCTAGGGATTCAGGGCGATTCCGACATGTGGCCTGACCGACTGGCAAGTTGTCGGCGGATCTGGCGTGGAGGTGGGGAGGGGGGCGGACGGAATGCTCCCCGCCGCCAGGCGTGGGCTAGACTTGCCGACCCTCTCCCCCGACCCGGTCTTGCACCCCCTCGTCTCCGTCGCTACAAGTCGTGCCCCAGCCCGGGTTCACACCAGGGTTTCCACGGCCGTCCGCTCGCGGGGAGATGGGCTGTGCAGAGTTCTCCCCGCGGTCGCCACAGGTGTGGGTCCTCGTCCGACTCGCGTTGGCAAGGCGACTTTGCCGATCTTCTCTACTCGCCCTTCGCCAGCCTGCCCCCCTAGGCCCCAGCGTCGATGACCACGCAGACCTCGCCAGCCCCGGCCCCAGCCCCCGCCGAGCCGCAGGAGATCCCGATCGGGCAGATCCTGTCGATCTTCTGGCGCGGTCGCTGGCTGATCCTGGGGTGCACGGTGCTCGCGGCTGCGGTTGGGTACTGGTACGTGGAACAGCGGGGCACGATCTGGCGCGCGCAGGCCAGGGTCTACGTCGAGAAGAAGGGCGCCACGGCGCTCGGCGCCGAGAGCCTGCTGCTGGGCATCGGCGCCAAGAACTACGCCAACACGCAGGCCGAGGTGCTGGTCTCGACCGACGTGCTGCAGGACGCGCTGAAGCAGTTCAAGATCGACTTCCCGCAGCCGCGGCTGT
>CAZMGG010000157.1:0-12499 GCA_964565715.1 uncultured candidatus Brocadiaceae bacterium
TCCAGAATCGGGCGCCGGCATCGTTCTGGATCACCAATCCGCACAACACGTTCGTGGGCAATGTGGCAGCGGGAAGCGAGGGGACCGGGTACTGGCTTGCGTTGCCGAGGGACTGGTTGGGCCAGTCATTGCAAAACGGGGCCGCCTTCACGTACTTCGCCGGGCGCTCCCTACCAGCACCACATCCGAAGCCCTACAATCAGACGCTGGGCCTCTTCGAGGACAACTCCTGCCACAGCTCCTGGCTGGGATTCGATGTGAATGACAGCATCAAGGCCAACCAAGAAATCGACACCAACGTCACTTGGCGCCCACACACCGACGATCCGCAGACCATTTCCAGATTCCTCGCGTACGCATGCAACATCGGCCTGTACACCGGCAATGGCGACACGAACATCGTCTTTGACCATGCGGTGCTTGCCGACAACTCCAAGGGGATGGCGTTTGCCTCGCACGACATCGTCCAGAACTCGGTCATCGTGCGCGACTCCGGCAACGGCCTGTGGACCGGATTCCGTACCGGATACAACCCATATGAGGTGCATGCCTTGCTGCTCTACGACGGCGCTGCAGACTGGAACAAGGTGCACATGGTTGGATACCACTCTGCCGCCAGCACAGGGCCATACGTCATCACGGCATTCCACGGGATCGGTGCGGCGCGACGGCGCACGAACATCCAGATGAGGTCGGTCACCTGCTCTGCCACTCTCGCAGGCACTCCTCTGGTGTTTCCATGGCTCGGATGGCAGGACTTCCGCCCTCCCAACCCACCGCAGACCCTGAACTACACTGAAGATAGCAAGCATGACCCCATCTACTGGGCATTCTCCATCAACAACCCGGATTGGACGCTCGGCCAGATCGTCACGCTCCCATCGTGGGAGACCGTCGTGGCCAATCATCCCATGATGCTGTTCGATCCTGGTGTCGTGGAGCAGCCTCTGCCCAACAGCGCGGGAGGACCAGCGAATCACCGCGCCTACAGCTCGCCCTACCGGTTCGGTTACCTTCGCGTCATATGCGAGGAAATCTCGGGTGTCCGTGACAGCCAGGCCTTTGCCAACCCTCAGTTCCAATTGCGTTACACCCGTGAGCGGGAGATCCCATCCGCCATCCAGGTGTTCCCCTCCTTCGAGGATCCGTGGCGGGTCAAGTTCTCGAAGCAGATGGCCGTCGTCGTGGATCGTGTTGGAGAGACCAACGGTGTACGGTACAAGCTCGCGTGGTCCCATCCCACGGTGCAGAGCGCGCCATTGTTGACGGAGATTCGCCTGTCAGAGTTGCAGTTCGGGGAAGCAGCGCTGATTGGTCTTGAGAACTACCTTCCGATCCAAGGCGTAGACCGGGCAACGCGATTGACATCCGCCGATGACGAGACGGTCCCGAGCAATGCGTGGGTCACCCTGACGCTGGCCGGCAGCCTGCCTGCGCTCAAGCAACTCTCCGTAAGTGGATACTACCCGGATCAAGCCACGGGCTTGCTGTGGGTCCGGATTGTGGCAACCCAGAGTGGCACCGAGGCAGCCATCCAGGTCGGGGCGGATGGGCTTGGTCAGGTGATTCGGGTGAGACGATGAAGAATCCTGGACATGCCGACAGGCCCTTCTCGTGCGAGGGCGCCGGTTGCATCGTCACCGCATGGCGCGCCTATGCTACCGGTGCGCTCATTGCCTTGCTCCCCGCGGCGCTTCCTGCTCAGACCAACTGGTGGGGGATGCAGACGCCAGGCGGCGGATCAGGCTTCCACTGCTACGACCCCAACAGGGATGTGACGGTGTTCTTCGACGGGCGCACGACCTACGATTACGACAGCAGGTTTGGGGGGTCGTGGTCGCTCGCCGCGTTGACCAGCCCCTCCATAGGGGCAGCCGTGTTTCAAGGTGGTGCGTATGATTTGTCCCGACAACGCGTCGTATACAACGATCGGGGCAGCACGTGGGAGTGGAATGGCTCCACGTGGACCATCGCCGCGCCATATCCGCCGATCTGGAGCTTCATGTCCGTCGTCGCCCACACAGGGCGGCGCAGTGTGCTAGCCTTCGGGGGACCGAGTGAATGGAGCAGCAACGACTTGTACGAATGGACCGGGACGACGTGGAGTCTTCTGCCGACCACCGGTCGTCCGCCCAGGCCAGGCGACTGGAATTCCTCCCGCATCTACCTGACATCAGCATACGACGCGCGTCGGGACAAGCTGGTCGTCTTTGGTTCAGCTCTGGTCGATTGGCAGAACGCCGTTTTCTCAGATTTCAGGCCGGACCTCTGGGAGTGGGACTCCACGAATGGCTGGGTTCAGAGATTCGTGCAGCAAGGCACCCTCCAGCGATTGTCGCAATTGTACTTCGACTCCCAGCGCGGCGTGCTGACCCTGGTCACCGCATATACTGGCCCACTGCAGGTCCTGGAATGGGATGGCGGCGCCTCCTGGCAACCGATCACTCCTCAGAATCCCCCTCCTCTTTGGATCAATGATCTTTGGCCAACGGGCAGCTACGACGATGTCCGCGGCAGATTCTATGTCGGGCTTTTTGGTAACAACACATCCTGGGCTCGTGCCTACGGGTCCGTGAACCCGCCCGACTTCCAACCCCTTGCTCAAGGCTGCGCCGGCACACTCGGCCAGCCCACTCTCCGCCTCACCCACAACTGGACACGCGCGTGGCTCGGCCGCTCGCTCAGCGTCGACCTCAGCAACCTCCCCCTCTCCGCCGGCATCGTCGCGCTCGGCTGGTCCGACCAGCAGCACGGCTCCACCACGCTGCCCCTCTCCCTCACACCCCACGGCATGCCCGGCTGCTTCGCCCGCGTCGCCCCCGACTCGGTCTACTTCGTCACCGGCGCCGGCAACACCGCCACCCTGGCCCTGCCCGTGCCCAACAACCCCAACCTCATGGGGCTCACCTTCTACCAGCAGGGCTGGTCCTTCGACCCCGCCGCCAACCCCACCGGCATGACCACCAGCAACTCGGCCCGCCTGACCATCGGGCGGCTCTGAGGCCGCCAGCCCACCCCCGTACAGACCACCGGCCGGCGTCACCGCCGGCCGGCAGAGGATCACGCGCCGGAGCGCCGCAGGCGCGGCCCCCGGCCAGACCGAAGCTACTGCTTCCCGGGCGCCGGCGGCGTGGTGGCCGCCTGGCCGGACTGCTTGCCGGCGTCGCGGTCGAACGCCTCCCACATCGGCCGCTCGTAGTCCTTCAGCGCCGCCTGGGTGACCAGCCGGTCCAGCTCCAGCGCCGGCTGGGTCGCCGCCACCGCCAGCATCCGCTCGACGGCCAGGTCCGGTTCCGTCGTCAGCCCGGACGCCTGCCGCAGGTGGGTGAGGGCACGCTCGGCCTCGCCGATGCGCAGGTAGCAGGTGCCGAGGTTCTTGTAGACCGCGAACAGCACGGGCTCCGGCACGCCAGCGCCGGGCGCCAGGGACAGCTCGGCGATGGCGCGCTGCCAGCGGCGCTGCGCCATGAACTGCTCGCCGCGGAACAGGTGCGTCAGCACGGCGATGTCGACCTGGCCGGAGACCGGCTCGAAGTCGAGCACCTCGATCCACGGGGCGTCCTGGAACGTGTTGCGGACGACGCCGGTGACCCGGATCCGCTGGTAGGTGCGCAGCGCGTAGAGCTGGCCGAGCTTCGGGTGCATCTTCGACAGGAAGAGCATGCCGAACAGGTCCTCGTAGCTCTCGCGGCGCCAGATCGGCTGCTGGTCGGACCAGCCGTGGAAGTTGGCGTAGTCCGCCGGCGTGAACTGGGTGAAGAACGGATTGCTGATCTTGCCCAGCGTCGCGTACTGGAGGGTGAAGACCACCTTCACGTTCTTGAACGCGTCGGGCTCACGACGGACGTGGTCGAGGGTCGTGTCGATCGCCGCGCCGAAGTCGTTGGTCTGCGCCGGCAGCGCCGCGGCAAGGGTCAGCAGGCCGGCCAGGATCAGTTTCGTGCTCATCTCGATCACCAGGTTGGTCGTGGGTTGCGCGTTCAGTCGGGGATCCGCTCCATCAGCTTCCGCAGGGCCGCGTCCAGCAGTTCGTCGGGCACGTCCTCGCCGGAACGCACCAGCTCCCGCAGGAGACGCATGCGCTCGGGCTTCTCGTGCTTGCGCTGCAGGAGCTCCTGCACGATGCGCTCCACCGACGCGGACTTGTCTCCTGCCATCGACTGCTGGACCCGGTTGCGAAAGAACGGAGGGGTCGGCCCCTTCCGCTGGCCCTATCGGCCGTTGCTGCCACCCTGCTTGATCGCGCCCTCCCGCTCGCCGGCGGCGGGCGCTATCCTTGGCCCCCGGCGCGCCCGGGCGGTCGCGCCCGGCCGCCAGCGGCTCGCCGGTTCCAGCCGGAAATGCGCCCGTAACTCGTTTTTCTGCAAGGACTTGCGATGATGACGCCGGGCCAGGTCAGGTGCTGCGTGTGGGCGGCGTTCGCCACCGCCAGCCTCGCGGTGGCGCAGGCGAGGACGGTGCAGCTCAACGAGGTGCAGCTCGCCCAAGCCGATCAGTGGATCGAACTGCACAACCCGACGAGCCAGGCGCGGGACATCAGCCTGTGGACGCTCTACCTCGCCACGCGCACGCCGAACGCGCCGCAGACGTACTTCTATGGCTTCCCCGCCGGCACCGTGGTGCCCGCCGGCGGCTTCCTGCGGGTGCACTGGCTGCAGCCCGCGCCGGGTGGCCCGCAGCCCGGCGAGCTGTGGACCGGCAACACGATCTTCGACTTCCTGTTCGGGCTCGGCGCCGAGCCGCTGCCGGCGGACGGTGCGCTGGCGCTGATCCGTTCGCAGAGCAACGGCCAGATGAACACGGCGGCGCTGTTCGAGGACTGGGTGAGCTGGGGTGGCGGCAACCACCGGCGCGAGGATCTCGCGGCGCAGAACGGCCGCTGGGTGCAGGGCCGCTTCGTCGAGGCGCCGGCGGGCGGCGACTCCCTGGCGCGGGTCGAGAGCGTGGTCGGACTGGCCGCCCTGCCGGACCTGGAGTGGTTCCAGGACGCGAGCCCGACGCCGCTGCTGCCGAACAGCCAGGGCATGAGCACGACGAGCATCGGTGCTGGCTGCGCCGCGCCCGGCAACCATCTGTTCGGGCCGCCGGAGCTGCTGCTGCGCTCGTTCCCGATCCCCGGCAACCGCCGCTTCGGTCTCGAGATCGCCAACACGTCGGGCCTGCTCGGTGAGTTCGCGATCGTCGTGTTCAGCACACAGCCCGCGCCGACGGGCCAGCCGGCGCTGCTGCCGCCGATCGCCGGTCCGGGCTGCCCGGAGCACCTGCACTACGGTCACGTGGCCGGCACGCTGGTGGTGCCGACGCTGGCCGGCGTGACGACGCTGCCGCTGAGCCTCGCCAACGTGGCGCCGGGCCTGCAGGGCCTGCGCCTGCTGGTGCAGGCGGTGATCCTGGACGGCTTCTCGGTCTTCCCGCCCTACCAGGGCGCGACCAACGCCGTCGACTTCACCCTGGGCTAGCCCGACGCGCGCTGGGCCCGGAGCGGCGCCTCGCTGGCGCGATACAGGAAGGCGATGGCGCTGCCGCCGTAGTGGCGCAGGTCGACGCCAAGGTCGTCGTCGAAGTCGTCGACGTCCAGCACGCCGTTCTCGAAGTGGAAGACGAGGCAGCCGCCGGGGGCCAGGCGATGGGCCAGGCGGCGGGCGCGGTAGACCGACTTGACCGGGTCCTCCTCCACCAGCGAGTAGGGCGGGTCGAGGAAGATCAGGTCGGGGGCGATCTCGGCGTCGCTGGCCTGGTCGCCGTCGGCCGGTTCGCCGCCGTCGCCGAACAGGCCGCGATGCATGACCGGCGGATCCCACGCGTCGCCGCGCAGCAGCACCGCCGCCGCCTCGGCCTCCGGCCCGAGGTCGCGCAGGTTGCCGCGGATCACGTCCAGCGCGCGGCCGTTCTTCTCGACGAAGACCACCCTGCGGGCGCCGCGGGAGATCGCCTCGATGCCCGAGGCGCCGGTGCCGGCGAACAGGTCCCAGACCCGGGCGCCGTCGACCCGTTCGCCGAGGATGTTGAAGACCGCGGCGCGGACCTGGCCGAGCAGCGGCCGGGTGCCGAGGCCGCGGACGCTCCGCAGCACGCGGCTGCCGTAGACGCCGCCGATGACCTTGAGGCTCATGTGGTTGGGAGAGGGGTCGGGCCCCGCCGGGAGCGGCGCGGGCGGGCACGGGGTCGAACGGGACATCGGGCGAAGCTCCCCGGACGAGGAAGCCTGACCGCCGCGACAGCCGATATCCTCACCGACCGCGCCCCCCCGCGCAACGCACCGACCCCTCCCGATGGCTGCACCCGAATCGCTGGCCCTGCGTCTCGCGCAGCGCGACTTCGCCCTGGAGAACGGGCGCGTGCTGCTGCTGGGGGCCGACGAGGCCTGCGACCTGCGCCTGCCGCACCCGAGGGTGGCCCCGCATCACGCCACGCTGGCGACCACCGCGGCGGGCGTGCTGCTCGCCGCGCTGGTCGACGACACCCAGGTGAACGGCCTGCCGACGACCCGGGCGCAGCTGCGCCGCGGCGACATCGTCCGGCTCGGCAGCGTCGAGCTGCGCATCGTGCGCGACCAGGGCGAGTCGGAGATCCTGCCGATCCCGGCCATGGTGGCGGCCCGCCGCGCGGCGCCGGCAGCCCCGCCGCAGGATGGGGCGCCCGCAGCCCCGCCGCCGCGCAAGGCCCGCGCCACGGCCCAGGGCCTGCCGCTGCGGCGCGCCGCCGAGGCGACGTTCCAGGACCTGATGGCCGACGAGCTGCGCCGCGCGCCCTGGTTCAGCCTGTCGGTGCTGGCGCATGCGATCGTGCTGCTGCTGCTGTGGTGGCTGCTGCAGGCCCCGCCCGGCGGCCGCGACACGGTGATCGTCGGCGTGCAGCTCGCCGGCCAGGGGCCGCTCGATGCGCCGCCGCAGGCGACGACGGCCACCGACCGGGTGACGCCGGAACCGCCGACGCCGGAGCCGATGGCCGCGGCCAGCGAGGACCCCGATCCCTTCGCCCTGCTCGCGCAGGATCTGGCGCCGGTGACGCCCACCGCCGACGACCGGCGGCTGCTGCAGCTCGGGTCGGCGGTGGTCATGCGTCCCGGCGGCGGCAGCCTGCCCGGCGGCGGCGGCGGCAGCGGCGAGTTCCGCGCCACGGTCAGCGACCTGCGGCGGACCGGCCTGGAGATCGTCTTCGTGCTCGACAGCACCGGCTCGATGGGCGGCACCATCGCCGACGCCAAGGGCAGCGCGGTGGAGATGCTCGACGTGCTGCGCGGGCTGGTGCCGGACGCGCGCTTCGGTCTCGTGGTGTTCCGCGACCACGGCCAGCGCGAGGAATACGTGACCCGCGTGCTGCCGATCGGCACCGACTTCTGGCGGCTGTGCAACTTCACCTGGATCGTCGATGCGGGGGGCGGCGGCGATCCGCCGGAGGCGGTGTACGAGGCGCTGCGAGCGGCGTTCCGGCAGCCGTGGCGGCCCGGCGCGCGGCGCGTGGTGGTGCTGGCCGGCGACGCGCCGCCCCACGCCGAGACCGAGGCGGCCCTGCTGCGCGAGGTGCGGGCGTTCGCCGGCGACGGCCGCTCGCACGTGCACGCGATCCTCACCGAACGGCGGGCCCGGCGGCCCGGCCGCGATCCCCACGACGCGGCGGCGGCGTTCCAGCGCATCGTCGAGGCCGGCCGCGGCGTCTGCGTGCAGCCCGCCGAGAGCCAGCGCGTGCTGCAGCAGGTGCTGACGCTCGCCTTCGGCGCGAAGTTCGAGCAGGACCTGGCGGCGGTGACGCGCAACCTCGCCGAACGGCGCGCGGCGGGCGATCCGCGCGACGTGGCGCTGGCCCGGCGCGGCGGCCCGGGGCTGCGGCAGGCCCTCGAGCAGCAGCCGGTGCGCACCTCGCTGGTCGACGCCCTGGTCGCCAACCTGCGGCAGGCGGTGGCCCGCGAACTCATCGATCTGCTGCGCGACCCGGCCGCCGTCGAGAGCGCCCGGCACGCCGCGGCGTACGTGCTGCAGAGGGCCCTGGAGCTGCCGGCGCCGCCGGTGGATCCGCTCGGCGGCGGCGTTCTCGACGAGGGCGCCGGGCAGGCGGTGCTCGGCGTCCTGCACCGGCTGCCCCGCTGAGCGGTGTGCGCGGCGGCGTCCGCGGCTATCCTGCGCGGTCCCCATGGCCGGCATCACCGACCGCTTCGACCGACCGCTCCGCAGCCTGCGCCTGTCGGTCACCGACCGCTGCAACCTGCGCTGCCAGTACTGCATGCCGGAGCAGGACTACGTCTGGCTGCCGCATGCCGACCTGCTGACCTTCGAAGAACTGGACCGGCTGGTGGGCGTGTTCGCCCACCTCGGCGTCGACAAGGTGCGCATCACCGGCGGCGAGCCCCTGCTGCGGCGCGACCTCGACCGGCTGGTGGCCCTGCTGGCCCGAAGGCCGCAGCTCACCGATCTGGCGCTCACCACCAACGGCGTGCTGCTGCAGCAGCACGCGGCGACGCTGCGAGCCGCCGGCCTGCACCGCGTCACCGTCAGCCTCGACACCCTGGATGCCGCCACCTACCAGCTCCTGGCCCGCCGTGACGCGCTCGCCGCGACCCTGGCGGGCATCGACGCAGCGCTGGCCGCGGGCTTCACCGAGGTGAAGCTCGACACGGTGGTGATCGCCGGCGTCAACGACGGCGAGATCCCGGCCCTGGTGCGGTTCGGCCGCGACCGCGGCGTCGAGGTGCGGTTCATCGAGTACATGGACGTCGGCGGCGCCACCCACTGGCGCCTCGACCGCGTGGTCGGCCGCGACGCGATCCTGCGGGCGGTGGCCACCGCCCTCGGCCCGGTCGAGCCGGTGGCGCGCACCGACTGGGCGCCGGCGGACCGCTACCGCCTGCAGGACGGCACCGTATTCGGCGTGATCGCCTCGGTGACCGCGCCGTTCTGCCGCACCTGCGACCGCAGTCGCGTCACCGCCGACGGCATGTTCTTCCGCTGCCTCTACGCCCAGGACGGCCTCGACCTGCGGGCGCCGCTGCGCTCGGGCAAGGACGACGCCAGCATCGCCGCCCTGATCGCCGCCGCCTGGCGCGAACGCACCGACCGCGGCGCCGAGGTGCGGCTGGACCTGCCCGACCGCGGCGCGCTGGCGCCGAAGACGCACCTGCAGGGCAACCCGCACCTGGAGATGCACACCCGCGGCGGCTAGGTCCTGACAGCCCGACGGTCGGCGAGCCCGTGGCAGCACACCACGGCGCCGACCACCACCAGGGCCGGGAACAGCCACAGGTGCCACACGCCGAGGTGCGCGTTGGCCTTGCCCTGGGCCAGCACGGCGCCCCAGGAGGCGCTGGCCCCCGGGCCGATGCCGAGGAACGACAACGTCGACTCGACGACGACCGCCTGGGCCATGCAGAACGCCGCCGTCACCAGCACCGGCCCCCGCACCTGCGGCAGCAGGTGCGCCCGCAGGATGCGCCCCTCGCCGACGCCGAGATCGCGCGCGCTGCGCACCCAGTCCCGTTCGCGCAGCGACAGCAGTTCGCCGCGGGTGATGCGCGCGAAGCTGGTCCACGACACCGCCGCCAGCACCAGCACGACGCCGAGGATCGTCTCGCCGAGGAAGGCGGCGGCGGCCAGCACCAGCAGCAGGGCCGGGAAGCACTGGAACAGCTCGATCAGGCGCAGGACGACCGCGTCGCACCAGCCGCCGCGGGCGCCGGCGATCCCGCCCAGCAGCACGCCCAGCAGCAGCGCCAGCAGCGTCGCGCCGACCCCGATCCCCACCGCCGTCGTGCAGCCGTGCAGCAGCAACGCCAGCAGGTCACGGCCGGTGTCGTCGGTGCCCAGCGGGTGCGCGAGGCTGGGTCCCCGCAGGATCGCCGTCACGTCGGTCTCCGTCGGGCCATGCGGCCAGATCGGCATGATCGCCCAGTCGGGGCTGTCGGCGGGCAGCGCCGCCCGCCACTCCTTCCAGCCGCGGTCGCCGGGCGCCGCCGGCACCGGCCCGACGGCCGCCCGCAGCGCCGGGAAGTGCCACACGCCGCCGACGTTGGCCACCAGCGGCACGTGGTTGGCCAGCAACGGCGCCAGCACCGCCAGCAGCACGACGAGCACCGCGCACCAGCCGTTCAGCCGCCGCCAGCCCTGCGCCCTCATCGTTCCAGCCTCACCCGCGGGTCCACCACCCGCTGGGCCAGGTCCGAGACCAGCAGCGCCAGCAGCGTCGCCACCGCGCCCAGCAACGTCACCGCCATCACCATCGCCTGGTCCTGGCCGCGCACCGCCTGCCAGGCCAGCCGCCCGAGCCCGTCGATGGTGAACACCGTCTCCACCACCACCGAGCCCGCCACCACCGCCGGCAGCAGGCCGCCGAGCAGCGTCGCCAGCGGCGACAACGCGTGGCGCAGCAGCCGTCGCCCTTCCCGCCGCGGCCCGAGCCCCCAGGCCCGCAGGTTCTGCGCGAACGGCTGTTCCGCCGCCCGCGCCACCGCCTCCCGCACGAAGCGCGTCACCAGCACCAGCGGCCCGATCGCCAGGGCCAGCACCGGCAGCAACAGGTGCTGGCCGAGATCCACCAGCCGCTGGCCGAGCGGCGCCCCGGCCATGCCGTCCCCCTGCAGCCCCACCACCGGCAGCAGGCCGAGCCCGGCGGTGCCGAACGCCAGCAGCAGCAGCGTCGCCAGCAGGAACTCCGGCACGCCCAGCAGCACCAGCGTCACCACCGACACACCGCGATCGGCGCCGCTGCCCCGCCGCCGGCCGAGCCAGGCACCCAGCGGCACGCCCACCACGAACGCCAGCAGCAGGCAGAGGCTGCCCAGCATCACCGACACCGGCAGCGCCGCGCCGATCCGCCGCCGGAACTCCGCCGGATCCTGGTCCGGCCCGGCCAGTTCGAACCGCAGCGCGTTGCCGAGCCACTGGCCGTAGCGCGCCAGCACCGGCCGTTCCTCGCCGGTGGCCGGATCCACCAGCCCGTAGTGCAGCCGCAGCCGCGCCAGCGCCCACTCCCGCGCGTCACGGTCCTGCAGCGTGCCCTCGCTCCGCGCCCGGGCCAGTTCGATGGTGGCGCGATCCACCGGCGAGAGGTCCAGCAGCAGGAACGTCACCAGCGTGATGCCGAGCAGCGTCGGCACCATCAGCAGGCAGCGCTTCAGCGCGTAGGACCACATCGGCCCGTTCCCTTCAGCGGCCGACGATCACCGCCAGGATCGCCGCCCGCGTCTCCTGCCAGGCGTCGTACGGATTGCGGCCGCGCAGGTACTCCAGGGTCAGGATCGGGATGCCCAGCTCGCCGCCCACCCACGATCCCAGCGAACCCGGCGTGGCGCTGAAGTCCCCGGAATCGCGCACCCGGTAGCCGCTCAGCCGCGAGAACAGCTCGGCCATGGCGCGGGCCGCCGGCGGCCCGTCGAAGTTGATGAAGTGATCGCCCCGCCAGCTGTGGGCGACGATCACCAGATCCGGCCGCAGCTCCAGGATCAGGTCGTGCAGCAGCTTCGACTCGGGCTGGCTCAGCGGCGCCTTGCCGAACCGGCGGTCGGGCACGAAGTTCTGCGCCGGGTAGTTGCGGTTGAGGTCCACCGCGTTGGCGTTCCAGCGCACCTTCAGCGCCGTGCCGTCCGGATTGGCGTCCTCCAGGATGGTCAGGGTCACCGCCGCGGCGGCGCCGGGGTGGGAACGGAAGGCGCGCGGCAGCTCGGCCGTCGCGATCGCACCCTCCCGTTCGTCGCCGTGGATGCCGCCCACCCACAGCACCTTGCGCGGCCCCTTGCCGAACGTGGCGGTGCGCAGCGGCCGGCGCTGCACGCTGAGGCCGAGTTCGTGCCAGATCACCGGCGCGTCGAGGGCCGCCTCGGCCGCGGTGGCGTTCTCGGGCGCCGGCGCGCTGGCGTCGGCGCCGGTCTTCGGCAGTGTCCGTGGCTGCGACAGCACGCAGGCCGGCAGGATCGTCGACAAGAGGAGCATGGCAAGACGCGGCATGAGCGCAGTGTCGCCAGCCTGGGGGCACCGGGCCAGGGCCAGCGGCGGGATCGCCGTTCAGCCGCCGATGCCGGCGCACGGGTGAGCCGCATGCGAGTGCGCGTTGCGCAACCGACAATGCAGGAGCAGAGCCAGGAGCGACACCGAGGCTGTCGTTGCGGACGATGCAACGGCCCGTGGTGCTCGGCCGGCGTCTCGCAGCGCCGCTGGGGCAACTCGAGCAGCGCTGGCGTGCCCTGCGAGGGATGAACACCGCCGCGGAGCCGGGCAACGCAGCAGTTCCTCAGCGCAAGTCCGGCAAGCCCACAGTGGTGACGAGGTGCGGCTCGGGATCGCCGCCTGGTCCGAGCCGGATGCCGGACCTTGGAGCGACGCAACAGGCTGTAGGTGCCACGCTTGTGCCATCGGCCCGATCCCACGAAGACGCGACCGAGGGGCGTTGCCAACGCGCTGTCACCCTGCCTCGCCAGGGCCGGGGCTGGGCAGGTTCGCTGTGCCGGGTAGAGTGCCCCCGTCCGTCCCCGCTTGCCTCGGGGACGACAGGGAAACGCAACATGCACCTGATC
>CAZMGG010000158.1:0-12432 GCA_964565715.1 uncultured candidatus Brocadiaceae bacterium
CAGGGCCTGCAGGCCGGGATCGACATTCGGAATTGCGAAGTCGTGCATGGGGTTGGAAGGGCGCGGATGGGGCGGCGGCATCTGAAATTGCGGGGCGGCGCACAAGAAAAGCGGTCGGTGCCGCTACCCACGATGGGGGGTGCCCCCTAGGAGGACCCGCGACCCCCCCTCCCTTGAGGAGGGGCGCCGGTGCAGGCCAGGCGGCGCACACTCGTGGCGACATCACGGCGCGCCCTCCCGGCGCAGGGTCGCCCGGGCTTCGGCGCGGACGCCGCCGAGCAGATCGCCGAAGGCCAGCACCAGCTCGCGCACGTCAGCGGCGGCGGGAAGGTGCCCCGTGGCTCGGTGCTCGACGTGGGCGAACAGGAGGACCTCGGCGGCGCCTGGCCCGTGCTTCAGGTCCAGACGGTGCGCGCAGTCCAGCACGGCCATCCGCGCCGGCCAGGCAGGAGGGAAGAGGGCGGCAACCAGGCGGGAGGCGGGGCCGATCACGGGGCACCGTCCTGCGGTTCGTCCGGCAGCTCGACCAGGTCGGAGGGCATCGCTGCGGGCAGGTGCCAGAAGGCCTGCAGGGCCTCGAGGGATGCGACCTCGGCGCGGGCTTGCTCGAGCCGCTGGGCGATCGCGACGGGCATGGTGCCGGTGACCAGGTCGACGCAGCTGGGGCAGAAGAGCGGCTCGTCCGGTTCGTGGGGCTGCGCCGGCGGGTCGCCCTGGGCGCGGCAGAAGGCGCAGGTCACCCGGTCAGGTGCCGGCGGCCGTCGGCGGCGAAGAGTCACGCGATGAGCCTCCGAGCTGCGGCGACGGGCAGGATGCCGCCCACGGCCGCCTCGATCGTTGCGTCGTCGTCGCGACGATCGACGAGGCGCAGCAGCACGGCGCGGGCGGCCGCGGTCCTGCCGGCGGCCAGCAGGTCGCGCAGATCGGCGCGCAGCCGCTCGCGCTCGGCGCCGCCCGTGCCGAGCACCGCGGCACCGCCGGCCAGCAGCCGGGCCACGTCGGCGACGTGCCGCCCCAGTAGGGCCTGCTCGGCGGGTTGCCCGAGCACGCGCTCGCCCTGGCCGGCCGCGGCGAGCAGCGTGCCGGGGTCGCCTCGCTCCGACGCGCGCACGAGGTAGCCGGCGACGTTGCGGGCGCGGTAGCGGCGGACGGCGACGACGCACCACCGCGCCAGGCGCTCCGGCGACGGGCACCATCGGATCACGCGTTCGGCGGCCGCGCAGCGCGCTCGCGCCAGCGCGGCTGGGTCATGCACGTGCGGCGGGTCCTGGCCGACGGCGGCCAGGAGCGCCGCCACGTCGGGTGCGTGCTCGGCCGCGAGCCGCTCGATGCCGCGGCGGGCCATCGTGACGGCCCAGGCGCCGGCGGTGTCCCGCACGTCTGGGGATCCGCGCGAGATCGGGTCACCAGCCGGCGGAGCCGGCGCTTCGCGCGCGCCCGCGCGCGTCTGGTGATCCGAGTACTGTCGGGTTGGGTCGGGTATGGGGCGCGCTCGGTCTGCGCCATCTCTGCGCTCGGTCTGCGCCAAGTCGTGGCCGACGACCGCAAGGCCGCGCTGCTGCTGTGGTTCCGCATCGCTGCGTGGTGCGCGGCGCGTCTGCGCCATCTTGCCGGGCCGCGCCGTTCCTGCGGCCGAGTGGTCTGCGCCACGTTGGCGGGAGGCGCGCCGGTCCGGGTCGGTATCGCGAGCTCGGCAGGCCGGGCAGCGGCTGTGACGCGGGTCGGGGTTGCGCCGCCGGCAGCTGGAGCAGGGTGCCTGCTCCGCCGCTGCGTCCCAGTCGCCGAGAGCTACGCCGTCATCGTGCGCCCTTATCAGGCCTGCAGCCCCCAGCTCCGCGAGCGCATCCGCCACGTCCACCCCATGCACGTAGGCCGGCGCCGCCATCGCGAGGCCGGCCGCCGACGCGTGGGTCGCCGGCACCACGCCGCCCAGGCCGTACTCCGCGTGCGCGGCCCGCAGCGCGAGCCACGTCATCCGGGCCGCGAGCGACAGACCGGCCACCGCCGGCGAGCGGCTGGCGGCGAGCGGCACCGCGTGCCACCGGCTCACCGTGCGGCTCGCCCCCGCAGGCCATGCCGCGCGAGGGTCGCGGCGGTGCGGGCACCGCTCGAGGTGGCCGGCGGGTCGCGCAGGGCCGCCACCGCCGCCACGAACTCGCGGAGCCACTGCTGCGTCGTACAGCGGCCTGCGCCAGGCGCGCGCAGCGTCTGCAGCCGGACACCAGCGACGCCGCGCGTGGCCCATCGATAGACCGTGCTGTGATGTAGGGCCCGCCCCGAACGGTGCGGCAGGTGACGGCCGACCTCCCGCAGGGGAATCAGATCACTGAGGTCGTCAGGAGGCGTCGGCGTTCGCAATGGTTTGCGCATGCCTGCCCTAGTAGCGGCATGGGTTTCGCCGCCCAATGTCGTACGACGTCGTACGACTCCTCACGCCAGCGCGGATGCCGGCGGCGGCTGCAGTCGCCCCCGCGCGCAGCTACTCAGCAAGCGCTCGGGTTCCCTTGTCCGTTCGCTTGAGCCACCCGTCCGTCTCTTGGATCATGTAGCCCCAGGTCTTCATCGGTGCGCTCCTCGTCCTCACCGTAGATTCGTTCATTCTGTTGGCTTTGATCGCCAGCTCTTTCAGCGAGCGCGCCGGCAGCGCATCCAGCATCTTGCGCACCGCGGGCTTGAGCCGGCCCGACTTCATTCGGCACGGATCGATCTCTGACAATGCCACGTTCGCGACCTCCGGCGGTACGTCCACTTTCGCAAGCTCGGCCACCGCAGCCTGCAGCGTGTCGTGATGCAGCCAAGGGTCGCGGTACAGGCCCCGGATGGGCTCGCCGCGTCCGCCGGCCGCAAGCACCCTGGCAATCGCGAGCGGAACCATCCTTGGCAGATCGGCGACCAAGGGCGCCACGAGCTCGGCGCGCAGGTCATACACGGACCGCTCGACCACGGGCTTTGGCATGCGCGGGCGGCGCTTGGTGGAGCCGAACTGCGATGACCACAGGTCCTCCCAGCTTCTGGTGAGCGAATGCAGGTCCGCACGGCCGCAGACCGACACACCATCGGCCGACAGCATGATGATGCCGGCGGGCAGCGGCCGCTCCTCCATCATGCTCACGTCCCAATCCTGCCGCCGTTCGGGGAACCGCTCGAACGGTGGCAACTCGCGGAGCCGCCGCAACAGCTCCTGCGCCGCTTCCTGGCCTGCATCCATGCGCGAACTCCGTGTGCGCGGGCTCCAGGGAGGAAAGGCGCCTGGGCGGGTGGGAGTCCGCGAGGAGGGGCACCACGCGCGGGGATCAGCCGCGCGCTGCCCAGGCGCCGGTGAATCTAGCCGTGCTGCAGCATCGCGTCTTCGGCCAACCTGGCGTCGGCCGTGGCGGCGTAGTGCCTGGTCATGTCGAGGCGGCTGTGGCCGAGGACGGCGCGGGCGGCTTCCACCTGGCCCATGCCGAACAGCCTGGCGGCGCAGGCGTGGCGGAGCTGGTTCGGGCTCCAGCTCGGGATCTCCGCCGCGATGCACGCCCGATCGATCGCCCGCCGGTAGACCTTGACCGTGTAGCGGTCTGAGATGATCGCCTTGGGGCGCGCCGCCGCGGCCTGGGCCCGGCGCAGCTGGGAAGGCTGCACACGGGTCTTGCGACTCGCCCGCTTCTGCTCTCGGAGCTCGGCGACGGCGTCGCGGGGGCTGATCAGGGGCGCATCGGGATCGAGCCGGAGCAGCGGGCGCAGGGCCTCCTGCGCCTTCGGGCCGAGTCGGATGATGCGCTCCCGTCCGCGCCAGACGCCCTTGTGCTGCGTCGGGCGGTAGATCCAGACCCGGCCGCCCATGTCGATCTGCCTGCGGGTGATGGTCAGCACCTCACCAGGGCGCAGGCCCGCGTGCCACTGGACCAGCACCGCGGCCCGCAGCGGGGAGCTCAGGTGGGGCAGGACGGCCTGCACGTGGGCCCAGCCCACGGCCTCGACGGGCTTGGTCTCGCGTGCCCGGGTGCGGCCCGGCCGTAGGTGCTCTAGGGCGCGGAGGTGCTCCCAGGTGCCTGGGGGCACCAGGCGCCGGGACTCGCACCAGCGGAACATCCGCCGGATGGCGTTGATCCGGGCCCGGATGGTGGTGCGGGCGAGGCCACGGTCGGCGAGGGTTCGCTGGACCTGCTCGAGGTTGGCGACCTGGAAACCGTCGGCGGGGACCTCGCCGGCAGACTCGAGCAGCGGGGCGAGGGCGCGGCGCAGGTTCTCGATCTCGCGCGAGGGCGAGCCGTCGGGCATCAGGTAGTGCTGCTCGGCGTGCTCGAGGTAGCGGGCGACCAGGTCGGCCACAACCGGGGCGCCGTCCTGGTCGTGGCTCGCGGGAGCCTGGCGGCCGTTGGCCAGCCAGTCGGCGAGGAAGGCATCGAAGCGGCGCTTCGCGTCAGGGCCGAAGGGACCGAAGCTGACGGTGCGGCCGTTGAACTTGGCGTAGGCCAGCAGGCGCCCAGAACTCGGACTGCGCCGCCGGCGCAGCTGGGGGAGTCGATCGGACATCGCGCGGTCTCCGGAAGGTCTGGGGTGCACGTGCACCCGGGTTTCGGAGCGGACACCGCGCAGCTCGTCGGAGCTGGTTCGCGCAATCGCGCGATCGGCAACAGGTTACGTGGTGGGCGTTGCAGGAGTCGAACCTGCGACACCCAGCTTGTCGACCACTCAGAATTGCCAACCATGCAGCGCCGAGAACGCGAGAGAACAGCCGTTTGCACGGCATCCGCGGCACTCTACGCGAACTGCCCCGACGGGACAACCAGGGACATTCCGGCCCATCGGGGGTGCTGTATTCGGCTGGTTCTGCTGTATCTACAGCAAGGCCCGCGGACGTGCGGTCCTGGCCCAAGTCGCACCCGTTCCGAGGCCCGATCACAGGTCCACCAGCCCCAGCGCCGTGCGCCGTTCCTCAGCGTGCCGATCGAGGTAGGAGGACGCGGCCGAGAGCGTCGACCACTGGCCCAGCGCCATGAGCTGCGCCAGGCTGCCGCGCCGTGCGACTTCGGTCGCGGCGCTGTGCCGCAGGCCGTGCGGCCGGATCGTCGAGCGCACGCCAGCGCGGGGCGCCCACGACCGCAGCAGCCGGCGCACCGACTCGCCCCGCAACGGCTTGGGCTCGGCCTGGCGGCGGTCGAGCCGGTGGAACACCGGGCCCGGCTGGGTGCCGCGGACGGCCAACCACCGGGCGATGGCCTCGGCGGTCCGCTGCGACACCAGCACCACGGACCGCTCGCGCCGGCCCTTCCGCCGCGGCCGAACCTGGGGCCCGTCGGGGTGCTGCAGGTCCAGGTCCTCGACCCGGAGCCCGACCGCCTCGGACCGGCGCAGGGCAGCGACGTAGAGCAGGCGCAGCAGGGCGGCGTCCCGCACGGCCTGCCGGTCGCCCGCGGCCGCCCGCTCGTCGATGGTGGCGAACAGGGCTTCGACCTGGTGCCGGCGCGGCCCGCTGCGGTCCTGCCGGCGCTCGTAGCGGGGCGCCACGGCCTCCAAGGCCCATCCGATCAGCCCGGCCCGCCGGCAAGCCTTCACGAGGGAGGCGATGCCGGTGGTGAGGCAGCAGACCGAGCCGGGCGCGAGGCCCTCCTGCAGCAGCTCGTCACGCCACCGGCAGACCATCTCCCGGGCTGGTCCGGGGCCGGCGGTCACCAGAAGGCGCATGGCGGCCTCAGGCGAGGGATCCGCGCTGGGCATCGCCCAGGCGGCGAAGCGGTGGATCGCG
This sequence comes from uncultured candidatus Brocadiaceae bacterium, assembly GCA_964565715.1. Lineage (GTDB taxonomy): Bacteria > Planctomycetota > UBA1135 > UBA1135 > UBA2386 > CAZMGG01. Next base: position 5,732 of record CAZMGG010000158.1, read on the forward strand.
CGCCGGTAGCTGCGGCGGGCGCTGTCGGAGAGGCCCAGCAGCCAGCGCCGGATGATCTCCTCCGGCGTGGCGTCGATGGCCTCCTGTGCGGCCGCGGACAGGCCGACGAGGCGCAGCGGAGCGGGGTGCACCAGCACGGCGGGGAGGGCACTCATGCGCGATGCTCCTGTGCGCCTCCGCGCCGCGAGACGCCGTAGGCCACAGCAACCAGGTGCTGCACAGCGTGCCGCGCGCCGAGGTCGTCGATCATGCAGAGCCGACCAAGGGCCACGTCCGCCACGGCGCACGTGCTGGGGTGGTCGTGCCGCGCGGACCAGAACGCGGCATCCCTGGCGGCCCGGGTGATGTGGCGAGGGTCGCACGACTGGATCGCTTCCATCACCAGGTCAAGACCCTCTGGCGTCAGGCAGTGGAACACGCCGGCCATGTAGGCGCGGCGCCGCACGTCCGGCGTGCACTGCTCGGCAAGGTGCCGGCAGATAATGTCCAGCCCGCCGGGGCCGAGCACTTCGCGCAGCACGTCGGGCCGCAGGTCGCCGAGCACGTCGAGCAGCGCCGGGAAGTCCTGCGGCGCCAGGGCCTGCAGGCGCTGCAGCGCGGCAGCACAGCGCCGGTCGTCGGCGGACAGGATGGCGAACACGTCGTTCGCGATGGGGGAAGGCATGGAAGCGGTGGCGGTCATCGGTCGATCTCCAGGAAGGGGGAACGGGAACAGGGCGGCAAGTTGGTGGCGGCGAGGCTGCTGGCCCAGGCCAGGACCTCGGCGATCGCGTGCTGCGCGGCCTGCAACTCGGTCAGGGCCTCGCGGCGCTGCCCGAGTCGGGCCCGATCCGCGGCGGCCTGCAGGGCCGGGAGCTGCGCGGAGAACCGCTCGGCCATCTGCCGCAGCGTCGCGGCGCGAACCGCGGGGCTGCAGGTCGACCAGGCGGTATCCGATGCGCGTGGGTTGCTGGTGGTGAGGAGGCGCCCGCAGCGCAGCGCTTCCACGTCGGCGACCGCAGCCTCGAGGCTGTCGCGCAGCGGGCCATAGCGGCGCCGCTCGCGGCCGCCGACCGCGGCGAAGAAGCGCCCGCCGCTGGTGACGCGGACGCACGGCGTGCCGGTGGTGGCGCTCATGGGGTCGGCCTCCCTGTCGATGCCGGCCTGATGCCGGTGCGCCAGCGGGCGCGGATCTGCTCCAAGCGGTCGAGCACGTCCGCGATGCGCATGCGCGGGCCGCCGCCGCGCGGAAGGGCGCGGTGCAGGTCCGTCTGCAGGTGGTCCAGGTCCTGCAGCAGAGCCACCACGGCCGCCGGGTCGAAGCTGGGCGGGGCACTCACAGGAGCACCCCGACCACGATCCCGGCGCCGAAGGCCACCAGGATCAGGAGCACGAGAGCCAGCCACGGGCGCGGCTGGCGGATCGGCGGCATGCCGTCCAGCGGGCGGGCAACGCGGATCATGCGCCCTCCAGCCAGCAGGCGACGTAGACGGCGACGACGACGGCCGCCACGATCACGAGGATCAGGACGGTAGTCCCGGCATCCTCGATCTCGTCAGCGGTGCGGCCCTGGCCCCCACGAAGCCACGGCGGGCGGGCCTCAGGGACGGCGGACGCGGGGCGGCGGGAAGTGCCTGCGGCGCTGTTGCTTGCGCGCTGCCGGCCGGTTACGGAATTGGTCACGGTAGCCTCTGCTTGCTCAGGGGTTGCCCAGGACCCCGGTAGCCTTGGCGGGCTGCCGGGGTCCGTCTTCTTCAAGGGCGGGAAGGAACGTTCGTCGCGGGATCGAAGCCCCCGCGCTGGCTCTGACGCGGAACCATATCGACAGGGCCGGCCGAGGTGCTGGGAAAATCCAGCGGCGGGGCGGGTTTTCCTGGTGGCGATCAATTCGGCCGCGCGAATTGAAGGCACTCGATCGCGTGCGACTTGGCCGAGGACCGAACGCGAGTCAGTCCGATGCGTGCGCCTGGGTGATCCGGAACCAACTCGGCCGCCGCAACCTGACCGACGCCATGCGGGTCAAGTTGGCGCTGATGCTCAAGCCGGCGCTGGCGGCGAAGGCGAAGGCGAAGCAGCGGGTCGCGGGCAAGGACAAGGTTCCGCAGAAATCTGCGGAAGCTACCGAGACTCGCCGCGAGATCGCCAAGGCCGCCGGCGTCAGCCACGACACGGTGGCGAAGGTCGAGACGGTGCTCCGCGACGGTGACGCCGAGACGAAGGACGCGATGCTCGCCGGCAAGGTGAGCATCAACAAGGCGGACATGCTCGCCGGCGCGGCTACACGAGCGGCGGGGACCCCAACGCCAGCGCCTCGAACCGCCGCGCCTCAACCGGGGTGGCCCGCAGCCAAGCCCCGCTCGCAATGTGCAGGCGCTTCGATGCGGGGCGGCTGTTGTCCTGCGCGCCAATGCGCCAGACCAGCCAGGCCCCGTCAGTGTGCCGGAGCCCGTGGTGCTGCCCGCGGTCGTCGAGAACGACGAGGGCACCATCTTCGCGCCGAAGGAACTTCCGCATCGTCACGCGGTGAAGCCGAGCGTCGTCCCGATCCAGGTGCCGACCCGAATGGTGTTGATGGTCATGCCCTGCAGCAGCCATACGCCGGGACCCGCAGAACCGCCGTTGCCGCCAGCGGGTGCGCTCGCGCCGGCGACACCTGGGGCGCCGCCAAAGGCGCCGAACGTGGCACCGGGTGCTTGGTTGCCGCCGGGGCCGCCAGCGCTCAGGGAGCCGGACAGGCCGGGATGACCGCCGGGGTAGCCGCCGGGCCCACCGCCGCCCGGCATGTAGCCGCCACCACCACCACCACCACCGCCACCACCACCGGCCGCACCATTGCCACCACCGCCGCCGCCGCCGCCAGCCTGGATCACGCCCACGTTCTCAATCGCAGTGTGGGCCCACAGCCGCAAGGCCGCGCCGCCGGCCTGACCATGACCGCCGAAGAACGCCCCAAACTGCCCGCCCTGGCCACCGTGACCGCCGCATCCGGTGATCGCCCCGCGGTTCAGGATGAGCACCGTGCTGCCCACAGGGAGAGGCCCCGTATCGAGCGCGGCCGACGGGTTGTGCGACGGAATGGAGCCGCGCGATCCAATCACCACGCCAAACGGCACCGTCACCGTCAGGGCCACCGGGGAAACCCCGTCGTAGCCGCGGGAAAGCAGGATCCGGCGCAGGTTCACATCGAACGCGTGGTTCTCCAGCACGACCGAGAAGGGTCTGCGAGACACCGAAAGCGAGGGGCTGCTGCCGCTGACAGCCCCACTGGGCAGCGGAACCCATGTGCCGTTGGCGCTGTCCGCCGAGGACAACACGAAGTCGCCAGACTCCCCCGCGCCCAATGAGAGCAGGGGCGTAGAGCCGTCCTGCAGCACTACCTGCACGCTGTGGGTCCCGCTGGTGTTCCAGGCCGTGAACCTGTGGCCGAGCCGGAGCAGACGCATGTCTGCACGCGGCAGGATCAGCTTCCGGCCCGCACCCGTCGGCGCCAGGACCAGGAATCGCGGGCCGTCGAAGCGCACGCGAACGTCGCCGGTCATCGTGAGGATCTGCGACCCGCCGAAGTGCTGCGTGGCTGCGGGGCCGATCACTGGAACACCACCCATCGGCAGGTGCCGGCCGCCTCGTCGCGGGCCAGCAGGATGCGGGCCGCTCCACCAGAGGCGAGGGGGCCGACCACCAGGTTGCCGGCGTCGTCGTAGATGGTGGCCGTACCGGTGGCGCTGGTGTCGACGGTGAAAGCCCAGGTGTCGCCGTGCGGCAAATCGGGTGTCGGCACCGGCAGGAACACCAGTAGGTGCCCAGTCGGCGCCAGCAGGTGGGCGCGGGAACTCGCGCTGGTGAGGGTCAGGGGATCGAGGTCGGTCATTGGGTTTCGTTCCTTTCCAAGTCGCACGCGAATCCGTCGGCGCCCAGGCCGGAGCCCATCTCGCGCGCGAGCAGGTCCCACAGCAGCGCCGCGGCCTGCTCGTCGCCGGCCAGCGCGCGAGCCGCGATTCCGCCCAAGACCTCCGCCAGCGTGTCGGGGCCAATCCTCTGCAGCACCGCCAGCCGCAGCTCGGCGGGAAGGCGTGGGGGCCTCATGTGGTCACCTCGGGCGACAGGCCGGGCGGCACGGTGACACCAGCATCCCGGACCGCCGCCGGCAGGGCCACGCGCGCGGCCGCGCGGCTCGCGGGGTCGGCCATCAGGTCGAGCAGCGCGGCCAGGTGCATCAAGCTGTCCGGCGCATCGTGCGACTCTGCATAGCCGTCGATCCGCGAGCGGACGATGAAGCACACAACCCGCAGCGTCTCGCCGAATGCACGGGAGCTGTCGGGCGGGAGCGTGCCATCGGTGAAGAACTGCGTCACGGCGCGGCGCAGCGTGCCGGGGGCGACGGGAAGGGCTTCCAGCTCGCGCAGGCGAGCGTCATAGGAACGATGTCGACTCACTGAAGCATGCTCCTGTCTTGGTCTGCTTCCAGCGCCGCCAGGCGCTGCTCAATCAACTCCATGGCCGTGCGCTCATGCGCCCGGCTCACCATCTCGACCATCGCCAGCAACGATGCGGCGGTGGGGGCGTCGACGGCGCCGGCCGTGAGGCCGTGCACCACCTTCCGCATCGCGTCCGCACAGCTCGAGGCTGTGCCCAAGTCGCCGAGCGCAATCGGCACGCCGGGCGCGCCGTCGGCGCCTTCTTCGATCGGGTCCGGGGCCTTGCCGGCCACGCGCTCGAACAGGAGGCGCGCCGCGGCCATGTCGCCAGCGGCGGCCATCTCGGCCACCTTGCGGATGGCGGCCTGCAGGTCCTGGTCCGTGATGGCCTCGCGCAACACCCGGGCCGCATGCGCTGCCCGGCGGCCCAGGCCGGAACCAGGTCCAGCAGGGCAGCCAGGCAGGAACCGGCCGCGGGTGTCTCGGTGCTCGGCGCTCATCGGTGCATCTCCGGTGCGAAAACCGGGTTAGGAGCGGTTCCCAGCCGGCAGCGCCGCGGCGGCATCCCACAGCGAATCCAGGTCCATCGGCGGGCGCTGGGCATCGTGCTGCTGCTGTGCCGTGACGCTGGCCTCGCCGCTGCTGCTGCGGGCGTCGATGCCGGCGGAATGGGCCAGGGCCTGCGCGGCGTCGATCTGCGCCGACAGGTCCCACAGCGTGCTCGGGTCGGCCACCCCGTCGAGCAGCGCCCCGGTGGGAATCTCGCTGTCCGTCATCTGCGCGACCTCGGCGAGGCTGAGCTGCGCCGACCGGATGGCCCAGGCGGCGAGTTCTCCGGCGGCGGCGCGGCGCTCGGCCTCGCGCACCGTCTCCGGGCCGTGCATGGCTTCGAGGGCGCGCCGGTCGGCGATGCGTCGCAGCCATTCCCAACGCGACAGGCGGGCGCCGCGGAGCAGGTCCGGGTCCTGGCCGCGGAGGATGCTGTCGCGCGTGGTCTGGTCCTCCTGCAGGGCGTCCATGGTGTCGAGTTGGGCGGCCACGGCCTGGGCGCGTGCCATCTCGAAGGGAGACGTCGCGCGGTCGCGCTGCAGAAGGGCGTTCAGCAACTCGTTCATCGGCGCGCGCGGTGCCGACGTGATGTGCGAGACCTGGCGCGCCAGCGCGGCCAGGCCAACCAGGGAAGCGCGGGCAGCGTCGCGGATGCGCTCGGCCTTGCCGGGTGCGGACAGGCGGTTGTCGGCGCTGGCCTTGGCCGATGCGACGCCGAACGCGGCGACGATCTCGCCCACGCGCTGGTAGGCGAACGCGGCGCCCTGGGTGCCGGGCGGGTCGATGCCGTCGCCGACGATGGACGGGCCGGGCATGCCCTGCAGCAGGACGGAGAGGGGGAACTTCTGGGGGATCAGGGGGAGCATCACTCGCATCGGGAAACCTCGGTCAGGGTCGAAAGACACGCACCGGCCCGGGCCCGAAGAAGGAAGAAGGGCGGACGGGCCGGCGCGGAATGCCGGGCGCCGCGAGGTAGTGCGGCGACCGGCGGGGAAGGGGAACGTCCGACCGTCCGGAACCGTCCGGGACGGTCCAGCGGCGGGACGGGAACGGGTGCGACTTGAGGCGGAAGGGGACTCATGGCGCGGCCTCGTCGGGCGTGGCTCGGATGGCGCAGCCGTCGAGCCGATCGGCCAGGGCCTCGGCCTTCTCGCGCTTCGTGGGCTGCCAGCGGCCCCGCGGCAGGATCACCTGCAGGGCGTGCGTGGCGCCGCCGAACGCGGTGCCGTCGTCGGCGTCGATGCGGCGCAGCAGCAGCTCGGCGCCGGCCGGGAGGGCCAGGGCCTCGCCGAGAATGTGCACCAGGTAGGGCGTGCCGTCGGTGCGCTGGCGCTGCCTCATGCCGAGGATCGGCCACGGCGCGCCGGGCGCGGTGGGTGCCGTCTGCGATCGCGTGTCGCATCGGCCCGGAGAGCCCGGAGCGTCGATCGGCGATCCTGGAGCGTGCTGGTGGCTCATGCCCGGATCTCCTCCCTGCGCCCGACACGGGCCTCGGCGCGGACACCGCCGAGCAGTTCGCCCAGGGCCAGGACCAGCTCGCGCACGGTGGCGTCGGCCGGCAGGTGGCCTGTGGCGCGGTGCTCGCCGAACGCGAACAACAGCACGTCGACCGCGCCGGCGCCGTGCTGGCGGTCGAGCCGGTCGGCGAAGCCGAGCACGGCCATGCGGGCCGGCCAGTCGGCCGGCAGCAGGCCCCGCAGCATGCGGCAGCAGGGGCGGGTCATCGCGTCGCCCCCTGCTCCTGCTCGGACTGCGACA
>CAZMGG010000159.1:0-12335 GCA_964565715.1 uncultured candidatus Brocadiaceae bacterium
CTGGTGATCGTGCTCCTCAAGTTCATCAACTTGTGGATCCAGGCCTACATGTCGAAGACCCCGATCAGCCTGTTCGCGCTGATCGGCATGCAGCTCCGCAAGGTCAACCCGACGGTCATCGTCCGCGGCATGATCTCGGCCAACCAGGCCGGCATCCCGCTGAAGACCAACGAACTCGAGGCGCACTACCTCGCCGGCGGCAACGTGCCCAACGTCGTCCGCGCCCTGATCGCCGCCGACCGCGCCAACCTCGGCCTCGACTTCCGCCAGGCCGCCGCCATCGACCTCGCCGGCCGCGACGTGCTCGACGCCGTGCAGACCTGCGTCAATCCCAAGGTGATCGACTGCCCGGCCGACGGCAAGGTCGCCGCCATGGCCAAGGACGGCATCCAGGTGCTGGCCAAGGCCCGCGTCACCGTCCGCACCAACATCAAGCGCCTGGTCGGCGGCGCCACCGAGGAGACCATCATCGCCCGCGTCGGCGAGGGCATCGTCTCCACCATCGGCAGCTCCGACACCCACAAGCAGGTGCTCGAGAACCCCGACCGCATCTCCAAGGGCGTGCTGCAGAAGGGCCTCGATGCCGGCACCGCCTTCGAGATCCTCTCCATCGACATCGCCGACGTCGACGTCGGCGACAACATCGGCGCCCGCCTGCAGGCCGACCAGGCCGAGGCCGACAAGCGCGTGGCGCAGGCCGCCGCCGAGAGCCGCCGCGCCATGGCCGTGGCCGCCGAGCAGGAGAACGTCGCCGAGATCGCCGCCAACCGCGCCAAGCTGGTGCTGGCCGAGGCCGAGGTGCCGAAGGCGATCGCCGACGCGTTCCGCACCGGCAACCTGGGCATCCTCGACTACTACCGGATGCGCAACATCGAGTCCGACACCCGCATGCGCTCCCAGATCGCCGCGGGCGAGGAGGCGAGCCTGCAGGCCGAGCAGCATCGCAAGAAGCAGAGCGACCAGCAGTAGCCGGCAACGCGAGGAGTTCCCGTGCGTGACCTGATCCGCTTCCTGTTCGACAACCCGATCGTCCTGGTCCTGCTGGTGACCTGGCTGCTCGGCCTGGTCGGCAAGGTCGTGCAGACCGCCAGCCAGAAGGCCAAGCGCGCGGCCCAGCCGGGCGCCGGCGGGCCGCCGCCGGTGCCGCCGCAGGCGCAGCGCAAGGTCTCCGCCGAGGAGGCGCTGGCGGAGATGCGGCGCATCCTCGGCGAACAGCAGAAGGCCCAGCAGCGGCCGCAGCCGACTCCGCCGCCGGTTCCGCGCGCCGAGCCGCTGCGCCAGACGCTGCGGCCGCAACCGCAGCGCCGGCCGGTGGCGCCGCCGTCGCGTTCCGCCGAGCGCCCGCCGCAGCCGGTGCGGCCCTCCAGCCTCGGCCGGATGGGCACGCGGGTGGATCCCCACGTCGGCGAGGGGGTGCAGCGCCGCCAGACGCCGGCCTCGGGCGCGGTGGGCCATTCGGACCTGGGCGGGCTGGGCGGCCGCACGGCGCAGCACAGCGCGGTCCGCCAGCGGCGCCGCGGGCTCTTGGACCTGAGCGACCTCAAGCGCGCCGTCGTGCTCCGCGAGGTGCTGGGGCCGCCGGTGGCCCTGCGCGAGGGCTGGGGCGAACCCGGCGGCGCCGGCCGCGTGGAGTAGGCGGATCTCTCTGCATTGCAAAGTGGCCCATGCCCGACCCACGGCCATCCCGGTCGAGACCCTGGCTGCGGGCGGTCCTGGTCCTGGCGGTGGTGGGCGCGGCCCTGCTTCTCTGGAGTCCCTGGACGGGATGGCGCGATGCGACGTCTTCGCCGGCGCGGCGTCCCGGCCCGGACGCGGTTGCGGCCGCCGGTGACCCGGCCGCGGGCGCCATCCGGACGGAGATCCCACCAGCCGCCGCGCCGCCGCCGATCCCCCTGGTGGTCCGCGGTGCCGAGTCCCGCCAGACGGTTGCCGACGCGGTCGTCATCGAGTGGACGGGCACCCTGGCAGCTCCCGAGACCGTCCAGGTGGTCCGTTCCGATGCGGACGGGACCTGCCGGCTCGCCGCGCTGCGTCCAGCTTCCTCGCTGGTCGCCTACCACCGGCAGCACGCGATCACGAGCATCGACCCAGCGGTCGCGCAGAGTAATGGCATCATCGAACTGCGCCCGCGACCCGTCGTGCACTGCCGGGTCCTGCAGGAGTCGCCGGCGGTGCTGGCGCAGCACGAACTGTACACCGCTTTCCGCCTTCCCCTGAAGGGGCTCGTGCCTCTGGTAAAGCGTCATGAGCGGCGCGGCCTGGAGGAGATGGTCCGCTGGACGGGCGACACGGGTGTCGCCCACGCGCCCACCTACGAGCCCATTGATGTCCTGGTGATGGCGTCACGGGTGTGGCCGGCGACGCCCGAGCCGATCCGACGGAGTGTCGCCATGGCCCAGAGCCGCTTGGATCCCGTCCTGGCCAGGAACGACGTCACCGTCGTGTTCCAGGCGCCGATCCCGGACCAGTACTCCCCGTTGCGCGTCGAGATCCTGGTGCCGTTTCCCGAGCCGGCCGAGGTCGAGGTGCAGATCCGTGGCCCCTTGCTCGCGCCCGACATCTCGCCATCGCCGGTCCATAGCATGGTGTGGTTCACCCAAGGACGCACCGGGGAATGGATCACCGTGACGGCGGACGAAGTCCCGCACGGTGACTACGTGTGCCAGGCGATCATGCTGGGCCGCGGCGGCATGTACGGTCTGGGCACGCTGCGCTTCCGCGGCGAGGAGAGCCTGCGGATCGAGGGGCCCCACGAGTACGTCCGGCAGAGGGTGCGTGTCTGGCGCCCGACGCAGGCACAAACAGTCATTGTCAGCGTGGCGGCCGCCGACGGATGGCTCGTAGAGAATTGGGTGCTGGAGGACTCCGCCTGGCCCGACGGCGAGGACTGCGCCGAGCGGACCTTCCTGCTGCCAGCGGGGCAGCGGCACCTGGTGTGGGCCGAGGAGCATGGCGGCTCCCGCGCCATCCCGCGAGTGGTGGCACCGATGGCCGCCGAGTCGCCCGTGCTGCTGCGCGACTGGCGCAGCCAGCAGAAGATCGGGCTCGATCTGCAGGGGCCGCCTCGCCCAGTCGACGCACGGCCCGAGTTCACCTGGTTCCACATCGAGGATCTGGGCAGCGGGGTCACCTGGGAAACGCCGCCGACCTTCGCCCTGCGCTTCAGCGGCTTGCCGTTGTGCGAGGGGCGTTACGCCATCCGCATTGGCGGGCGAACCGGCCTGGGGCAGGCGCAGACGGTGACCGTTCCGGTGCCGGAGGGACGGGTGACGCTGTGGCGCTGAACCGGCGATGGGGGCTGGCGGTGCTGCTCGGCGTCGCTTCTGGGCCCGGCGCCAGCGCGCAGGAGGCCCTCGAGGTCTTGCAGCGGCTGGCGGCGCCGGCCACCGCGGCGGCCGAGTGCGAGCGCTGGATCGGCGCGGGCGAAGCGGGCGCGGCGATGCTGCGGGAAGTCCTGGCCCTCGCGCAGGCGGAACGGACGGACGCTGCCACCGACCGCGACGCTGCCGCCGCCGCTGCGGCCTACGCCCTGGGCCGGCTCGGCCGCACGGCGCTGCCGGCGGTCCCGGAGCTGCTGGCGGCGTACGGCCACGGCGGCACCGCGGCGCTGCGCGGCAACGCGGCGTGGGCGCTGGGCCGGGTGGCGTGTCACGCCGAACCAGACCTGCGGGCGCGGTGCCGGCAGGAACTGGAACGCCAGGCGACGCCGGACCTGTCGCCGTTCCTGCTGCAGGCGGCCCTGCGCGAGCTCGATCTCGGCCCGGCTCCGGCGACTGGGCGGTTGCGCGAGGAGCTGCGTTCCGGCGCGGTGGGCGCGGTGGTGGCGGCGCGCGCGGTGCTGGATGGTCGCGCCGCGGCGGCGGCGCCGGTCGTGCGCGAGATGGTCGTGATGCTGGAACGACGGGGCCGCGGCGAGGTGCTGCCGTGGAACATGGACCGCAGCTTCGATCCCGCCTGGGAGGTGCTGGCGGAGGCGGCCTGGCAGGCGGGGGAACGCGGCCCGGCGGTGGCGACGGCCCTGCTGCTGCATCCGTTGCCGGCCGTTCGCCTGCAGGCCCTCGAGGCACTGCGGACCGCAGCCGAGCCGGAGCGGGAGCACGTCCTGGCGCTCGCCTTGCGGCTGCGCGATCCGGCGCCCGAAGTCCGCGAGCGCGCGCTGGCGGTGTTGGCGCAGCTCGGCCAGGCGGCGCTGGTGGCGTTGCCGCTGCTGCATCGGGTGCGCGACGACGACGCCGGCCCGGGTTGGCGTGCCGCCTGTGACCAGGCCCGGCAGTCCGTGGTCAGCGCCGCCCGCGGCAAGCTGCGCCAGGCGGACGCCGATGCGGTGCTGCTGGCGCTCGATGCGGCGCTGGGCCTCGCCGCGGTCGAGGCGAAGCTGCCCGCAGGGCTGGGCGAGGAGGCGGCGCGCGTGGTGGAGCAGGTCCTGTGGGGCCTGCCGGGCTGCGATCCTGGGCGGTTGGTCGCGGTGGATCGGCTCCTGGCCGCCACTGACCTGCAGGGCGAGCGCCTCGGACACGCCATCCTGCGGTCGTGCGCGGACACCGTGGACGAGGCGGCCTGGCACGCGGCGTTGCGGCTGGTGGCGACGCACGGGCGAGCGGTGCTGGCCACGGCTCAGGACCTGGAAGTGCAGCTGCTGCGCGCGGCCTCGATGGGTGGCTACCCGGTGCAGGGCGTGATCGAGGCCGCGGCCTGGGCCCGGTGCGGGCCCGCGGCCACCGACGAGGAAGTGGCGGCGGCGCTGGGCGGCAGCGATGGCCGGCTGGCGTTGCGGGCCCTGGTGGTCGTGGCGGCCCGCGGCCGGCTGCTCGCGCAGGGCGAGGGGCTGCTGCGCGGGGCGTGGGCGCGGGAATGGGGCGAGACGCACCTGGAGGTGGGGGGCAGATGGCCTGGTGCTGGGACCCATTCGGCCGCGGCGTTCGGGGTGCCGGGGACCGATGTGCGGCTGGCGGCGGCGCTGGCGTTGCGGGCCTGCGGGCTCGGCGGCGAAGAGGCAGCCCTGCCGGCACCGGCGCTGGCCCAAGCGCTCGGCGTGGACGCGGCTGTGGCGCAGCGTCTCGCCGCTGAAGGTCAGCCCGCGGCCCACTGGGGCGAACTGGCCGTGCGGTTGGAGGGCGCGGTGATCCGGCGGCTCGATCTGCCCGCGCTCGGCCGCTGACCGCCTACCCGCCCGGCTCGGCCCCAAGGGGTGTTACAAAACGTACAACGATACAGTTTTCGTGGTACGATTTGTAACGACCATGGAAGCCGCCGCCCAAGTCATCAAGCTCGCCCGCAAGCTCGGCGTGCTCCGACCCCGGGATCTGGCCCGTCACGGGCTCCCACGCACCCTTCTGCAGCGACTCGTTGCCGACGACCGCCTGCGGAAGGTCGGACGCGGGCTCTATGTCGTCGCCGACGCCGAGCCATCTCTGCACCACTCTCTCGCTGTCATCGCACGGAGAGTGCCAGGCGCCGTGGTATGCCTGCTGTCTGCCCTGCGGGTGCACAGGGTCACCACCCAGAATCCGTTCGAGTCATGGGTGGCGATTGCCACGGGCTCGCGCGCTCCTCGTATCGACGGGTTGCCGCTGCGGGTGGTACGAATGGCGCCTGAGCCCCTCGCCGCAGGTGTCATCCGGTGCGACATCGATGGCATCGAAGTGCCCGTCTTCGATCTCGAGAAGACCGTCGTCGATTGCTTCCGCTTCCGCAACACGATCGGGCTCGATGTCGCCCTCGAGGCGATCCGCGAGTACTTCCGACGCCCGCGACGCAGGGTCGATCGGCTCCTGTACTATGCCGAAGTGGACCGCGTGACCGAGTCGATCCGGCCCTACCTGGAGGCGCTCGTGTGACGCGCAAGCCGAAGGACCTGGGGGCTTCTGTGCAGGCGCGACTGCGCAACATCGCGCGGGAGCGTCAGGTCAGCGGGCAGATGGTGTTGACGCAGTTCGTCCTCGAGCGATTGCTGCACCGCTTGTCAGTGTCACGGCACGGGCGTCAGTTCATCCTGAAGGGGGCGATGTTGTTCCTGGCATGGACCAGGATTCCGCATCGTGCCACCCAGGACATCGATCTGCTGGGCCGTGGCGAGGCTCCCTGCTCGGCCATCCGCCGGCGCTGCTCTTGGCGTATCCGCGGGAGACGGTGGTCGCCGAGAAGTTCGAGGCGATGGTGTCGCTAGGCCTTCTGAACAGCCGGATGAAGGACTTCTACGACGTACTCGTACTGTCGGAGCAGTTCGAGTTCGAGGGCGGGATCCTCGCGTCGGCCATCCGTGGAACGCTCGACCGCCGGCAAACCAGCCTCCCGGAAGGGACACCCATCGCGCTGGGCGACGAGTTCGCCGCCTCGGCGGACAAGCAGAGGCAGTGGCTGGCGTTTGTGCGCCGTACGCGCCTTGGTGGGGGGCATCTGGGCCTCGGGACGGTCGTCGCCGGGCTGCGCCGATTCCTGATGCCCTTGGTGCGTGCCCTCCGCGGCGAACAGCCGCTGCCGCATTCCTGGGACAGCAGGCGGGGATGGCTGGAGGTCGGGCCGCAGGATCGAACCGACGCGCCGCGGTGATGACCCGCCCCCTCTCCGCCTACCCGCCGTCCTTCTTGCGCACCGGCGCGGCCGGCACCTCGACGCCGCGCACCGAGCGCCGGTTCTTCTCCCACAGGTCCATGTCCACCAGCGGCCGGCCGTCCTGCACCGCCAGCTCGAAGCCGATGTCGTAGACCCAGGTCGCGATCCGCGCCAGCTTGTCGAAGTTGATCTTCTCCACCGTGTCGCTGGGCCGGTGGTAGTCGCGGTGCAGGCCGGTGAAGAAGAACGCGATCGGCACGCCCTTGGCCGCAAAGCTGGCGTGGTCGGAGCGCGAGAACATGCCCTCCTGGTCCCACTCGATCTCCAGCTTCGCCGTCTCGTTCTTCTGCATGCACAGCTCGTGCAGGTCCCGCGACATCTTCTGCGTGCCGATCAGGTGCACGGTGTTGCGGTTGGCTTCCGCCTTCTCGCCCTTGTTGCCCTCGACGTTCTCCTCCTCGTCGCGGCCGATCATGTCCATCTGCAGCTCCGCCACCATGCTGGCGAGCGGAACCGGCGGGTTGTCGGCCATGTAGCGCGAGCCGACCAGGCCGCGCTCCTCGCCGCAGAAGGCGACGAACAGGATGCTGCGGCGGGGGCGGACCGGGTTCTTGGCGAAGGCCTGCGCCACGGCCATCACGCCCACCGAGCCCGAGCCGTCGTCGTCGGCGCCGGGGTAGTAGACGTCGTCGCGGCGGCCGAGGTGGTCGAGGTGGCTGCCGATCACGACGTACTCATTCTTCAGCTTGTCGTCGCTGCCGCGCAGGATGCCGATCACGTTGTAGGCGGGGAGCTGCACCTCCTTGACCGGGACCTGCACCTGGGCGGTGAACGGCAGGGCCATGGCCATCGGCTTGCCGGCGAGCTGGTCCTTGCCGATGCCGGCCTTGTCCAGCAGGGCCTCGAGGTCGTCGCCGCCGAGGCTCAGCGAGGCCGGGGCGAGGCGGGCGCCGGCGAAGGCGCGGCCGGCGCCGCGGCCGGCACCCGAGCGGCCGGTGATGCCGCCCTGCACGGCGTCCGGTTCGAGGCCGATCACCATGGCGGCGTTCTTGCCGGCGAGCGCCGACAGGACCGCGAACTGGGCGGTGCCGCGGGCGCGGGCGGCGCCGTCGGGCTGCTGCACGTGCACCAGCACCACCTTGCCGGCGAGGTCGACGTCGTCGGGGATGGCGACCTCGATGCGGCCGCGTTCGCCGGTGGGCGGCGCCAGCACCAGCAGGACCGCCTCGCCGGTGGCGTCGACGGAGTTGCTGGCCATGCCGGCGAGGCGCTCGCCGGGGACCTTCAGGACCACCTGGTCGCCCTTCTTCAGGGTGACGTGGCTCTGCGCCACGTCCACGGCGGAATTGGCCCAGGGCACGGTCTGCCAGTAGGTGCCGTTGTCGCCGCCGGGCTCGAGGCCGAGCGCCTGGAAGTGGTCGCGGAGGTACTCGGCGGCCAGCCGGAAGCCGTCCTGGCCGGTGCCGCGGCCGCCGAACTCGGGCGACGTGAGCGTGGTGAGCCAGCCCTCGATCTGCTTCGGCTGGATGGTGGCCGCACCCTTGCCCCGATCGCCGGGCAGCGCCTTGTGGGCGTCGGCGGCGCTGGGGATCTGGGCCGGTGCGAGGGCCGCCAGCAGCAGGGCGGCGAACGGAAGTCGGGCAAGGTGGGCCATGATGGGGCCTGTTACGGGGTCGGTGGGCGGGACGCGAGCGCGGCGCTCAGGGCAGGATGCGGCGGAAGATCCGTTCGAGCCAGCCGGGCTCGGGGCCGTCGTCGTCGGGGTCGGTGCGGTGCGGCAGGTCGCGTTGTTCGCCCAGCGCGCGCTGGTCGAAGGCCAGCAGGCGGGCGGTGCGTTCGCCGGCGGTGCGCAGGGCGTCGCCCATCCGGGCCGGCGAGCACTCGGCCTCCAGCCAGCCGGCGCGGGGCGGACGGACGCGGTCGAGGACGCGAGCGCCGAAGTCGCCGAGACGGGCGCGCAGGGTGGGAATGCGGCCCTCGGCCTGTCGGGCGATGCGGGCCAGCGTGGTGCGGGCGCTGTCGCCGGCTTCGGCGGGATCGTCGAGCATGCTGGCGGTGCGCTCGGTGGCCTGGCCGAACCGGCGGGCCAGGCGGTCGGGGGCGAACTCGCGGCCCAGCAGTCCGGCGGCGGCGGTGAACGGGCGGCCGACCTCGGCGGCGAGGGTGTCGGTCTCGGTCGTCCTGCAGCCGCAGAGCGGCAGGGCGAGGAGGGCTGCCAGCAGCGGGCGCCGCATGGGCGTGACCGTAGCCCCGGGGCGTGGCGGCGTCACGCCCCGCGCAGGGACTCGAGCGGATCGTGGCGGGCGGCGCGGAAGGCGGGCAGGGCCGAGACCACGGCGCCGACCAGCAGGGCGATCCCGCAGACCTGGGCGATCCAGAGCGGATCGAGGGCGTAGGGCACGCGGTCGAGGTTGTAGACCTTGGTCGGGAACAGGTCGATGTCGAACAGGGCGCGCAGCAGGTTGTTGAAGTCGTCGAGGTAGATCGCCGAGAGGCAGCCGGCCAGGACGCCGAGCACGAGGCCGGCGGTGGTTATCGTGAGCCCGCAGAACAGGAACACCTGCATCACGCCGAGCGGCGTTCCGCCGAGGGCGGTGAGGATGCCGATGTCGGCGGTCTTCTCGGTGACCATCATCGACAGGGTGGCGAACATCAGGAACGCCGCCACCACCAGGGTGACGATCAGGACGATCTTCATCAGCCCGCGCTGGTGATCGACGCCGAGCAGGATGCTGCGATTGCGGTCGCGCCAGGTCTGGACGAACGGCGGCCCCTCCTCGCGGCCGGTGCGCAGTTCGCGGGGGAGCTGGCGCTGCAGGCGGGCGGCGGTCTCGGCTACGGCGGCGTCGCCGCGGTCCTTCAGGCGCACGACCATCTCGTGCACGGCCAAGGGGCGGTCCGGGCGCAGGAGGTCGCGCAGGGTGTCCAGCGCGACGAAGGTCTGGTTGCCGTCGAAGCCGGTGTGGCGGGTGCGGAAGGCGCCGGCGACGGTGAAGTCCTGGCTGATCTGTTCGAGGGCCTGGCCGCCGTCCTGGGCGCGCAGCAGGCGGCCCGAGGTGAGCACGACGTGGTCGCCGGGGCGCAGCCCGTCGCGGCGCATGCGTTCCTGGCCGAGCAGGATCGCCGGCCGGCCCTGCAGGGGCTGCAGCGGCGCGGTCGGATCGGCGACGCGCAGGTCCGGGTCGGCGGCGGCGAGCCAGCCGAGGAAGCCGCCGACGGTGTCCTCCTGCCGCGGATCGACGCCCTGCACGAACAGGAACGGGCCCTCGCCGCCCTGCAGGGAGCCGCGGCCGAGCAGCGGCAGGGGGGCCGGGCGCTGGCCGGGCCGGTGCAGCAGCCCGTAGTGCACGAGGTGCGGCGCGCAGGCGTCGACGTTGGGATCGGCCAGGATCGCCGCCCGCAGGCGTTCGGGCTCGACGCGGTCGGGGATGTTGTAGACGCTGACATCGGCGCCGGCCGACCGGAGGTGGTCGCCGACCACCTGCAGGAAGCCGGAGAAGATCGACACCACCACGATCAGGGCCCAGACGCCGACGGTGACGCCGAGCATGCCGAGCAGGTGGATCGGCCGGGTCAGCAGGTAGCGCAGCGCCAGGAACAGGCGGTACATCAGGCCACCACCACGCCGTCCTTGAGCCGCACGATGCGGTGGCAGCGGGCGGCGAGTTCCTCGTTGTGGGTGACCAGGGCGAAGGCGATGCCGCGCTCGCGGTTGATCTCGAACAGGATCTGCATCACGCCGTCGGCGGTCTGCGAGTCGAGGTTGCCGGTGGGCTCGTCGGCCAGGATCACGCGGGGCGCGGCGATCAGGGCCCGGGCGATGGCCACGCGCTGGCGTTCGCCGCCGGACAGCTCGGCGGGACGGTGGTGCATGCGCTCGCCGAGTCCGACCCGCCGCAGCAGGGCCTCCGCCTCGGCCCGCACGGTGCGCCGCTGCCGCCAGTACTGCAGCAGCGAGCGGTGCATCATCGGCGCCAGCATCACGTTCTGCAGCGCGGAGAGCTCGGGGATCAGGTGGTAGAACTGGAAGACGAAGCCGACGTGCTGGTGCCGCAGCCGGGCCCGCTCGGCCGTGCCGAGGTCGTGCACCGGGCGGCCGTCGAACTCGACGGTGCCGGCGGTGGGGGCGTCGAGCAGGCCGAGCACGTGCAGCAGGGTCGACTTGCCGGCGCCGGACGCACCGAGCAGCGCGATCATCTCGCCCGGCGCGATCTGCAGGTCGATGCCGCACAGCACGGGGATCTCGCGCTTGCCGAGGCGGTAGGTCTTGTGCAGGCCGCGGGCGGAGAGGACGGGGGTGGTCATTCGCAGGCCAGGGCTTCGACGGGTTGCAGGCGGGCGGCCTGCCGGGCGGGGCGCCAGGCGGCCAGCAGGCTGAGCAGCAGGGCGCCGCCCAGCACCATGGCGATCCAGTCCGGCTCCAGGCGCCAGGGCACCTCGGGCAGGTCGTAGAGGGTGCGGGGGAAGATCTCCAGGCCGAAGGTCTGCAGCATCCAGTCGTTGACCGGATTGAGGTAGATGGTGCTGAAGATGCCCGCGGTGAGGCCGATGCCGCAGCCGAGCACGGCGACGACGCCGGCCGACAGCACGAAGATGGCGCCGACCGCGCGGGGCTCGCCGCCCATCGCCAGCACGATGCCGATGTCCTTCACCTTGGTGGAGACCATCATGTGCAGCGTGGCGTGGATCAGGAACGCCGCCACCATCATCACGGCGAACAGCACGAGCTTCATCAGCGCCCGTTCGTGCTCGACGGCGTCGAGGAAGACCTGGTTCTGCTGCTGCCAGGTCAGCACCTCGGGGGCGCTGCCCGGCGGCAGCACCTGGCGGGCGGCCTCCCGCAGGCGCGCGGCGACGGCGAGGGGATCGGCGCCGGGCCGGAGCGCGATGGCGACGTCGGTGCACAGGTCGATGGAATCGGCGTCGGCCAGGTCGTGGCCGAGCATCGTGCGCAACGCCTCGATCGGCACCAGCGCGGTGTTGTCGTCGAACAGGCGGTGGTTGGTGTCGAAGGTGCCGGTCACGCAGAAGCGCTTGTGCAGGGCCTTCACCTGCCGGCCGTCGCCGCCGCCGGCCACCGGGTCGAAGCCGGCGGTGACCACGTCGACCGGATCGCCGGGCTCGAAGCGGAACAGCAGCTGGGCGCGGCTCTTGCTCAGCAGCAGGCCCGGCAGGGCCGCACGGTAGTCGGCGACGCTGTGCGGCACCGGCAGGCCGAGGCGCTGGCGGCCGCGGTACTCCAGGTCGTCGGGCACGCGCAACGGGCGGTCGGGATCCGGCGGCCGCAGGCCCTCCGGGCTGCGCTCGACCCATTGCCGCAGGTCGACCACCTGGCCCTCCAGGTCCGGGTCGATGCCGAGCAGCACGACGAACTGGGTGTCGGTGTTGCGGAAGTCCGCCAGTTCGGCGCGCGCCAGCGGCTGCAGGCCGCCGCGCAGGTAGTAGACGCCGTAGTGGCGCAGGCGCGGCGCCAGCGCCGCCACGTCGGGATCGCGCAGGGCCGTCGCCAGCGGGCCGTAGCCGGTGTCGTGGGGCAGCGCGGTCAGCAGCAGGTCCGGGCTGCTGCGGCGGATGTCCTGCTGGATCGAGCCGACGAAGCCACTGAACACGGCGATCACCAGGATCAGGGCCCACACCGCCAGCGCCACGCCGCCGATGCCCAGCAGGTTGACCCAGCGGCTGAGCAGGTACTTGCGGGCCAGGGCCCACGAGAAGGCGCGCACGGTCTAGGGGGCCTCTCCGGCGACCGTCGGGGGCGGGGCCTCGCCGGCGCCGGGCTCGAG
>CAZMGG010000160.1:0-12230 GCA_964565715.1 uncultured candidatus Brocadiaceae bacterium
GTCGATCAACCTGCTGTCCGGCGGCGAGCGCAGCCTCACCGCCCTGGCGATCCTGTTCGCCCTGTTCAAGGTGCGGCCGAGCCCGTTCTGCATCCTCGACGAGGTCGACGCGGCGCTGGACGAGACCAACGTCGAGCGCTTCCTGCGCGTGCTGAAGGAGTTCACCGACGAGACGCAGTTCTGCATCGTCACCCACCACAAGCGCACCATGGCGGCGTGCCAGGTGCTGTATGGCATCACCATGCAGCGCCGCGGCGTCAGCTCGCGCATCGCGGTGTCGCTGGAGGAGGTGGACGGCTTCCAGGAGGGCGCCACCGCGGCGGTGGCGGGCCGGCCCGATCCGGCGCTGAAGAAGCGGATCGCCGGCGAAGAGGCGGTCGGGTTCTAGAAGGCGTCGGGTTCCAGGCCTGGTCGGGGGCTACCATGGCGCGTCCTGCCCAGGCCCCCCGGATCCCCATGAGCCTCCGCCGCATCGTCGTCCCCGCCCTCCTGCTGCTGCCGCTCGCGACCCTCACCGCGCAGATCCCGCAGACCACCCTCAGCACGGTCACCGCCACGCCGATCGCCGTGCTGTCGCAGGTCGGCACCCAGAGCGCCTTCACCGTCGTGCCCGCCAACACGCCGGTGGCCGGCACGCCCAACACCGTCAACATCAACGCCCGCCTCGACCAGGGCGGCTACGCCAGCGCGACGACGATCGCCTATCCGACCCAGCCCTACCAGGGCAGCATCGGCCTCAACTTCTTCGAGCGCGCCTACGCCCGCGGCACCGCCGCCGAGATCGCCGGCACCAGCAGCAGCGCCCAGCAGAACGGCGCCATGCACGGCCCGCACGCCCTGCTGCTCACCTTCCGCAACGCGCCGGGCACCGCCGGCCGCATCGTCTTCAACTTCCGCGCCAGCACCACCGGCGCCGTGGCCGGCTCGATCGACATCGGCGACGACGGCAACGTCGAGTTCGCCGCCACCGCCGGCGCCAGCCGCGAGTTCCCGTTCACCTTCGGCCCGAGCGGCCAGGTCGTCGTGCGGGTGACCAACGACTGCCGCGCGACCGGCACCGGCAACCCCAACGACTTCGTCTCGGCGTGGACCGAGATATGGACCGGCTTCCGGCCCGACCTCACCGCGCAGTGCACCATCACCGCCTACGGCACCGCCTGCGGCGGCGTCACCGCCAACGGCGCCGAGGTGGTGATCGGCAGCAGCCGCGTGCTGACCTTCCTGGTGAACGGCGCCTTCGCCAACTCGGTGGTGCTGGCGGCGAGCGGCGACCGGCAGCTCGGCGTGCAGCTGCCCGGCGGCTGCAGCCTGCTCTGCAACGCCACCGGCGTGCGGCTGCTGCAGAGCGACAGCCTCGGCAACGCCACCGACTCGTACGCCATCCCGGCCACGGCGGTGGGCACCAGCTGGTTCCAGTTCCTGCCGCTCGACCTGCTGAGCGGCAACCTGGTGCTGACCGCCAGCAACGGCCTCAGGGTCGACTGCGTGCGGTAGCGGCCGACAGCCGCAGCAGCAGCACGGCGGCGGGCAGGATCGGGATGCCGTCGATGCTGCCCGCCTGGCCGATCCGGCCGGCGATCAGGCCGCGCGGCCGCCGGCGGATCTCCTTCAGGTCCGCCGGTCGATGCTGGCGCGACCACTTGACCTCCAGGCAGTGGATGCGCCGCCGCTCCAGCCAGGCGATGTCCACCTCGCCCTGGCCCTTCAGGTAGTAGACCGGCCGCTGGCGCGCCACGTGGGCGGCGAAGGTCGCCTCCAGGTCGCGCTGCAGCCGCAGGTCCGGGTCGAGGTCGTGGTCGGGCTCGCCGAGCCAGTGGCGCACGGCGCGGTGGATGAACGGGTCGGCGAAGAAGACCTTGCGGGCCTTCTTCGGTGCCGGTCCCAGCGTGTCCTCGCTGAGGGCGGGCACCACCAGGGCGGCGTCCATCCGCTCCAGCAGGCCGATGTAGTCGGCGATGGTCTTCGGGTGGTCGATGGAGAGGACCTTGGCCAGCGCGTTCCAGGTGAGCTGCGAGCCCTGCCGGTCGGCGATGGCCTGCAGCACCTCGCGCAGGTAGCGCTCGTTCCGTTCCAGCCGCAGGAAGTCGCCGCGGATCCAGTCGGCGTAGATGCGCAGGGTGGCGTCGGCGATCGCCCCGTCCCGCTGCAGATCGTTGATCGCCGGCAGGAAGCCGCCGGACAGGTGGTAGGCGTGCAGCTCCCCGGTCAGCGCCGCGATGTCGTCGGCCGGCAGCGGCGGCGCATCCGCCAGGGCGCCCTCGGCACAGACCGCCAGCAGGCCCGCATCGCACCGGCCCCGCAGCCCGCAGAACTCGCCGAACGACAGCGGGCGCAGGTGGAAGTCGTGCTCGCGGGCGCGGCCGCGGCGGCCGGGCAGGCGCTTCAGGCTGTCCTGGATCACCACGTGGTCGGAACCGGTCAGCAGGACGAAGTGTTGCTGCAGCAAGCCCGCGTCGGCCAGGTACTTGATCGTCCGGTCCCACTCCGGCACGTAGGTCACCTCGTCGAGGAACAGCCATCCCGCCGCGCCGCCGGGCCGCGCCGCCAGCAGGTCGGTCAGCACCACCCGCAGCTCCTCGGCGTCGCGGAACGGCTCGCAGGTGACGTAGGCGATCGCTGTGGGCGCCTGCCCGCGCCGCAGCAGCGCCGCCATCGCCTGCTTCACCAGCGTGCTCTTGCCGACCTGGCGACCGCCGACCAGGGTGTAGAGGCCCGGCACGTCCAGCGGCAGCCGCCCCAGCAGCTCCGACTCGTGCACCAGCGGTTGCTGCCGCAGCCGCATCAGGGTGGGGTCGGCCTTCGCGAAGGCCTCCCGCCCCTGCCAGTGCAGGTTGTGCGGCAGCAGCCGGCTGTCGAGGTGGTGCCGGTCCATGTCCCAGGGATGATCATCGGTCAGTGACTAAATGTAGTCAATCATGACTGAATAAACCTCGGTGCGGCTGGACCGGGCCCGGGCGCCCGGCCAGACTTGCCCGCCGTGAAGGCCTTCCTCCGCGTACTCGTCCTCGGCCTCCCGCTCCTCGCCCTGCCGGCCCAGGCGCCGGTCGACCCCCAGGTCCAGGCCCAGCTCCGCGAGGCGCTGGTCGAGGATCTGGGCCGCTGGATCCCGCGCCTGATGCAGGAGCACGGCCTGCCCGCCGTCTGCATCGCCGCCATCGACGAGCCCGGTGGCGACGCCCGCCCCTGGTCCATGGCCACCGGCTTCGGCCTCGCCGACCCGGCCGGCACCGCCGCCTCGGCCGGCACCGTCCACCGCGTGGCCTCGATCAGCAAGCTGTTCACCGCCACCGCCTGCATGGTCCTGGTCGAACGCGGCCAGCTCGACCTCGACGCGCCGGTCACCCGCTACCTGCCGGACTTCGCGCCGCGCGGCCCCGGCGCCGGGCAGATCACCCTGCGGCATCTGCTCAGCCACCAGGCCGGTCTGGTCCGCGAGTCGCCGGTGGGTCACTACTTCGACGCCAGCGATCCGGGCCTGCTGGCCACCGTGCAGAGCCTGAACGACACCGAGCTGGTCTACCGCCCGGGCCAGCGCTTCAAGTACTCCAACCCCGGCCCCGGCGTGGTCGGCGCGGTGATCGCCAAGGTCACCGGCAAGTCCTTCGAGGACGCCGTGCGCGAACTGGTCCTGGCCCCGCTCCACCTGCACGACTCCGACTTCGCCGCCCGCCCGGACCTCGTCGCCCGCACGGCGGCCGGCATCATGTGGACCCCCGACGGCCGCGCCATCCCGACGCCCGACTTCCCGTTCGGCTACGGCCCCGCCGCCAACCTGCGCTCCACCGTCGCCGACCTCACCGGCTTCGCCCGCTCCTGGTTCCCGCACACCAGCCGGCGCGTGCTCACGCCCGAGTCGCAGGCTGCCATGTGGCGCGTGCCGTTCGCCCCGCCCGACCGGACGACCGGCTGCGCGCTCGGCTTCTTCGTCGGCGAGCTGGACGGTCACCGCCAGGTCGAGCACGGCGGTGCGGTCTACGGCTTCGCCAGCCAGCTGGCGGCGCTGCCCGAAGTGGGCCTCGCCGTGGCGGTGGTCACGACCGTCGACTTCACCAATGCGATCAGCGAGGCGATCGCCGAACGCACCCTCCGCGGGCTGTTGCGGGCCCGGCAGGGCAAGGGAATCGAGCCGGTGGTGCCGCCGCAGCCGGTGGGGGCGGAGCGGGCCCGGGCGCTGGCCGGGCGCTATGCCGATGCGCGCGGCTGGCTCGACCTGCTGGCCCGCGGCGAGGAGCTGTATCTGGATCCGTCGGCGGGCCAGCGCATGCGCCTGCGCCAGCGCGGCGACGAGCTGGTGGCCGACGACCGGACGTCGCTGAGCCGTACGCTGCAGGTGCTGGACGACGGCAAGGCGGTCCGTTATCGCGGCCGCACCATGCAACGACAGCCCGATGTGGCGCCGGCGCCTTGTCCGCCGGACCTGCTGCCGCTGCTCGGCGAGTACGGCTGGGACTTCGACGTGCTGGTGGTCTTCGAGGACCAGGGCCGGCTGTGCGTCCTGATCGAATGGGTGGAGCGCGCGGTGCTGGAGCCGCTGGGGCCCGATCGGTTCCGCTTCGGCGATGGCACGATGTACTCGGGTGATCTGGTGGTGTTCGAGCGCGACGGCCAGGGTGTGCTGACGGGTGTGCGGGTCGGCGGCACGCTGTTCCCGCATCGGCCGTGGCCGCAGGGGCCGTTCCGCATCGAGCCGGTCGGCCCGGTGGCCGAGGTGCGGGCGGCATTGCCGAAGGCGGAGCCGCCGGCGACGGCGGATGCGCGGGAACCGGAGCTGGTGGACCTGGCGGCGGCGGTGCCGGGGGTGAAGCTGGAGGTGCGGTATGCGACCGCCGACAACTTCCTGGGGGTGGCGGTGTACGAGCACGCGGTGGCGCGGATGCAGGCCCCGGCGGCGGCGGCGCTGGCGCGGGTGCAGGCGGCGCTGAAGGAGAAGGGCTACGGGCTGCTGGTGTTCGATGCGTACCGGCCGTGGTCGGTGACGCGGCTGTTCTGGGCGGCGACGCCCGAGCATCTGCACCACTTCGTGGCGGATCCGAGCAAGGGCTCGCGGCACAACCGCGGCTGCGCGGTGGATCTGACGCTGGTGGAACTCGGCAGCGGCAAGGTGGTGGACATGCCGTCGGGGTTCGACGAGTTCACCGTGCGGGCGTATCCGGACTGGCCAGGCGGGACGTCACGGGAGCGGTGGCACCGGGAACTGCTGCGGCAGGCGATGGCCGCCGAGGGGTTCTCGGTGTACGAGCACGAGTGGTGGCACTTCGACTTCGCGGGCTGGGAGCGGTGGCCGGTGCTCGACATCCCGCTGAAGTGAGGGTGGGGGGCGACGAGGCGACACCGCGCGCATCTCGACGGAAGCCAGGACCGGGCACGCGCGGCGTCCGTGCTGCATCCCTCGATCTGGCCGCCAGGATCGTCACTTGAATTAGTGCGCAATCAAGATGACGCCCCGTGCCAGCGGAACCGCAGTCTCGGTGATCCGGCGCCAATCGAGAGTCCCGACTCCGCCGTGCACCCTGGGCCCTCCAGCCCTGTGTAGTCAGTAACGCCGCACAACCCGGCGGCGTAATCCTGTGACATGTCCGGACTTGTGCCTCGCAGCCACTGGAACTCCAGATTCGTGCGCAATCAAGTTGGCGGGACGTGCCGGCGGAGCCGTGTCTCAGAAGGCGTTCAGGCGCTGCCGGCAGGCGTCAGATCGCCTCCTCAGCCCTGCCGGAAGTGCTTGCTGAGCTTCAGCCCCTGCCCCTGGTAGTGCGAACTCAGCCGCCGGTCCCCGTACACCACCTCCGGCATCTGCTGCGTCCGGAAGAAGGCCAGCTTGAAGAACACCTGGCCGTCCTCCAGCAGGAACGGCACGTCGTGCGGCCGCACCTCCAACACCGCCCGGGTACCCTTCTCGCCGCCGAAGCCGTTGTCGAAGAACCCCGCGTAGTTCGTCCGCAGCTCGCCGATCCCCACGTCATACGCCACCATCTCCGCGGCCAGATGCGGCGGCACCCGCACCCGTTCCTTGCTGGCGAAGATGTAGAACTCCTCCGGTTCGACCACCAGCCGGCCGTTGCGCGGCTCGGGGATCTCGGCGAAGAACTCGTCCCACTCGTGACGGCCCTCCTGGGCCATGTCGAGCACGCCGGTGTAGCGCCGCGCCAGGTAGCCGATCGGGCCGCGCAGGTCCTGGTCGCGGCGGATCGCCACGCCCATGCAGAGGCCGCCGTCGATGCGCAGCGCGGCGGCCGGCAGCGGCTGGCCGCGGTCGTCGAACAGGAGCCCGCCGCGCTCGTGCTCGGCGCGCAGCTCGGCGTCGGACAGCACCGCGTTGCCCTCGCTGAAGCGGACCTGGCAGAGTGACAAGCCCGTCCGGACCTTCACCGGGAAGCTGCGCGGCACGATCTCCAGGTACAACGGACCCGTGTAGCCCGGATTGAGCTGCTCGAAGCGGCCGCAGCGGTCGCCGAGCAGGCGCGTGAACAGGTCGAGCCGGCCGGTCGAGGACTTCGGGTTGGCGCGGACGAGGCAGGAGAGCGGCCGCTCGATGCGCTCGAGCAGCGGCACGATGTAGCAGTGGCCCTTCTCCAGCACCGCGCCGTCGGTGAGATCGAACGTGTAGAGCGTCGTCTCGTCGAGGCGGTCGGCGACGCGGCAGTTCTCGGGCAGGAAGCCGGAACGGACCCGGTAGCCGCGGGTGGCGAGCCGCAGGTCCAGCGAGCTGGGCTGGATCTGGGCGGGCGCGATCGGGGGATTGCTGGTCAGCGAACCGTTCTGGATGAGTTCGCGGATCTGCTGGTAGACCAGGATGCCGTCCATGCGGCGGGTCACACTAGCAGCGGGGCGGCCGGAATTCGCCGGGCTGGTCGGGCGGCAGCCGATGGGCTCAGCGGAGCTGCAGGCCGATGGCCTCGCCGGGCGCCAGGGTGGCGAGCGGCGGCAGGATGACCTCCCAGGCCCATTCGGGCTGGCCGGGGATGCGCCAGAGGCGTTCGGGAACGGCCACCAGGGCCGGCGAGATGCTCTGCACCGGGCTGTGGCCGGCGGGGCGGCCGTCGGCGCGGACCACCTGCAGGGGCTGGTCGAGGCGGAGGCCGGTGCGCAGGGTGTCGGGCAGGTAGGCGACGATGCGCTGTGGGGTGGGGTCGACGACGGTGAGGAGCAGGGCGCCGGGGCGCAGCCAGTCGCCGGACTGCGCGGCGAGCGAGGCGATGCGGCCGGCGGCCGGCGCCAGCAGGTCGAGCTGGCTCGCCTGCAGGGTCAGCTCGTCGAGGCGGGTCTCCTGCACGCGGATGCGCCAGCGCTGCGGGGCGAGCGCGACGTCGCGGGGCATGGCGCCGGGCTGTTCGAAGGCGAAGCGCTCGAGGCGGGCCTGGCTGGCGGCGATGCGGGCGTGGCGTTCCTGCTGCACCTGCTCCAGCTCGGCGATGCGTTGCTTGAGGGCATCGTGCTCGGTGCGGCGGCGGACCAGCTCGGTGTCGGCGAGCAGGCCCTTCTGGGCGAGGTCGGTGAGGCGGCCGGTCTCGATGGCGAGGCCCTGCTCGCGGACGCGGGCCTCGGCCAGCTCGGCGCGGGTGCCGAGCGCGTCGAGCTGGGCGGCCTCCAGCGCGCTGGCGAGGCGGCGCTGCTCGGTGCTCTGGTCCATGGCCTGGCGCATGGCGTCGGTGGCGGCCTGCCGTTCGAGGTCGGCCTCGCGCTCGCGCAGCTCGGCGGCGAGGCGTTCGAGCTCGTGCTGCTCGCGGGTGAGGCGGAGGCGCAGGTCGGCGTCGGCGAAGCGGGCGAGGCGCTGGCCGGGCTGGACCTCCTGATGGAGGGTGACCAGGACGGTCTCCAGGCGGCCCTCGATGGGGGCGACCACGGTGTGCTGGCGGGATTCGACGAGGCCGCGGAGTCCCGCGCGGGAATGGCGGCCCTGGGCGAGCAGGAGGATGGCGGCGATGCAGGCGAGCCAGACGAGGCCGGGGGTGAGACCACGCAGGCGGCCGGCGAAGCGGACGTTGGCCTGGGCGCGGGGGCGGCTGGGGGACGGCTGGGTCACAGTTCCTCGTGTTCGTCCTGGGCCAGCAGGACCACGCCGCTGGCGCCGGGGATGGCGCGGACGTCCTGCAGGAGGCCGGCCACCTGGTGGGGATCGTGCAGGCGGAGCTGGTAGGCATACTCGAGCTCCTGCTCGAGGGCGCCCTCGCGGAGGTGCATCAGGGCGAAGGTGCGGCAGTAGTGGCCGAGCACGGTGCGCAGGCGGGCTTCCTGCTCGGCGGTGGCGGGCATGCGGAAGCGGAGGACGGAGTCGGTGCCCAGCCGCTCGCCGAAGCGGATCCAGTCGAGGTAGAGGGTGACCAGCAGGGCGAAGGCGGTGCCGGCGACGGCGAGCAGGAGCTGCTGGGCGCCGACGGTGATGCCGATGCTGACGGCGAGGAACAGGAAGGCGGTGTCGCGGGAGTCCTTGATCGGCGTGCGGAAGCGGATGAGGGCGAGCGCGCCGAACAGGCCGAAGGCCCGGGCCAGGCTGTCGCCGATGGCCAGCATGACGATGGTGACGATCATCGCCAGCAGCACCAGCGACTGCACGAACGAGCGTGAGTAGCTCATGCCGTGGTGGGTGCGGACGTAGACCCAGGCCAGCGGTTTGGCGAGGACGAAGGCGAGCAGCAGGCAGAGCAGCGCGTCCTGCAGGGACGGCAGGCCGGCCGCCCAGGTGCTGGCGAGGGACTGGAGGAACTCGGGCATCGGGCTAGTGGGCGGCTTCCAGGCCGGTGGCGCCGATCCGGTCGACGGAGCGGCAGTACTTGGAGAAGGAGATGCGGCGGAGGCCGAAGTGCTGGACCGCCTGCAGCATCCAGTTCGGGCAGCGGTTGGTGAACTTGAGCTCGAGCACGACGCCGCGCACGGCGACCGGCTGGAAGCGGGCGTCCTGCACCGGCAGGACGGGCTGGTCGGTGCGCAGCGTGCGCAGGGCGCGATCGAAGGTGACGCGGGACTCGGGCTCGACGGCCCCGACGTAGGCCTGCCGGTCGTAGCGCACCACCACGGTCGGCAGCGCCCGGCGGAGCTGGACCAGCCGGCAGAACTCGAGCAGCGCGCTGGCCTGGGCGGGGCGCATGGCCGACAGGTCCGGCGGCGTGCCGGCCGTGATGGTGGCCAGCGCCGCCCGCGGCACCGGGCAGCGTTGCTTGTGGACGATGCCGTCGTGCCGGCGCTTGATCTCGGCGAACAGCGGCACCGTGGGATCGTCGGTGTAGGCGCGGATGCGGAGCTTGTAGCGCTGCTTCTTGCCCTCGACGGTCTCCCGGTAGAGCTGCAGCTCGGAGCCGTCGAGGTAGAGCGTGCTCACCGGGTAGGTGTGGTCGGGCGAGCCCGCGGCGTGCTCGTCGGGCTGCAGGAAGGGCAGCAACCGACGGCGCAGCGCCGCGGCCACGCTCTCCGGCACGAGATACTTGCACTCGTACCGTTGCCAGGCGGGGAGGCCGGTCATCGACGGAATGCCGGCCTCAGGGGCAGAGGACCAGGCCGATGGCCCGGGTGGTGTCGAAGCCGGTGCCCGCCAGCGTCATCGCCTGGCCGAAGAGGCGCAGGCCGGCGAAGGTCGGGTTGTTGGGGATCGACAAGGGCGAGGTGGCCATGCCGGCGGCGTTGACGAACACCGCCGAGTGGACCACCAGGCCGGTCGGCTCGAGCAGCATCACCTCGCCGGGGATGCCGTAGGCGCCCAGGTCGACGTGGGCCGGCAGGAGGTTGAGCAGCATCGCGCCGATCGAGCCCGGGGCGGCGCCGGACAGCGTCAGGACCGGCGCCTGGCCGACCTGCACGCTGCCGGTGACCGCCAGCGTTGTGCCGTGCACGCTCGGATCGAGCGCGCCGAAGGTGCGTGTGCCGCAGGCGGTGGGCTCGTTGCGGGCATAGGGGGTCGGCACCGGCAGGGTGACCCAGGTCGGGCCGCCGTCCAGCACGCGGCCGGTGGCGACGTCGGCCTGCTGCGGGCCGAACACGAACACGTCGTGCAGCGACTGGCCATCGGCGGCGAACAGGGCCACGGTCTCGCCGGTGCTGGCCAGCTTGAAGTTGGCGTGCAGGGGGCCCTGGGTGCCGTCCTCGTCGCACCAGACCAGCAGCGTGCCGAACGCCGGGATGATGGTGTTCGCCGGGATCGTGAACTTCAGCTGCGACAGGTCGTCGCTGAGCCGCATGCCGCCGACGTTCACCGGCGCGTTGGAGGTGTTGTAGAGCTCCAGCCAGTCCTCGCGCTGGTTGTTCTCGTCGACGATGCCGGTCTGGTTCTGGGCGACGAACTCGTTGATGACGATGGGCGAGGGGGTCATCGGCCAGGACACCAGGTACTGCGGGGCGCCGTGCTCGGCGCCCGACGGCAGGAAGGTGGCCAGCCCGGTCGCCGTGCGCGCCTCGGTGTAGTAGTCGATCCGCGAGCCGGGTGGCTGGGCCGGGATGCTGGCGCCCCAGACGCCGTCGTTGGCCGCGCCGTCGCCGTGCAGGCCGTCGTCGAACATCGGCGTGCTGGTGAACGGGCCGACGTTGCGCCACCACAGCTTGATGGACGCGGCGAGGCCGTTGGCGGTCACCGTCACTGTCACCGCCTGGGTGGGGTTCGGGCTCAGCGGCGCGCGGGCGAGGTTGCTGAGCGCGGTGCGGGCCGGCGTGAAGTCCGGGCGCGCGCGCAGGAAGGTCTCACGGCTCTGGATGAACGGCAGCAGGCCGGGCACGGTGACCGTGCCGCCGGCGCTGATCGTCACCGACTGGGTCAGGTTGCTGTTGAACTGGGCCGTGGTGTAGAGCTTCTTGGTGTCGGCGGCGACGTCGGCGGCGATCATGGCGTGGTAGCGCTGCGCCACGGGGGCCAGCCAGGCCGAGTTGAAGGTCTCCTCGACGATGGTGCGGTAGTGGGCCTTGTAGCGCTCGCGCCAGTCGGCGTTGGTGAGCGTCTTGCTCATCGCCGGCTTGATCGTGCTGGTGGTGTTGTACCAGGGGTCGAGGGTGGTGCTGGCCGCCAGCGCTTCGTTGAGGTCGAACGGGAAGACGTGGAAGTCGCCGTGGACCTCGTCGTGGTAGAGGAAGTGGTCCTTGCCGGTGCCGATGTAGCTGTCGGTCTGGGTGGTGATGTTCATCACCGCCGCATAGCGGTAGAACTGGTCGACGTTGAAGATCGCCGGCAGGAGGCCCGGCAACTGGGCCGCCGCCGTGTTGTTCAGCACGTTGCACAGGGTGACCATGTCGGTGCCGTCGCCCTGCTTGGCCTGGTAGGCCGACAGGTAGAGCGACGGCGAGCTGCCGAGCCAGGTCATCGCGCAGCGGCCGTTGGCGAAGCTGCCGGACGCCGGGAAGCCGCGGTAGCGGTTGCCGTCGTTGGACCGGAACCACGCCTTCATCATGTCCTTGTTGGGCTGCTCGACGTTGATGTAGATGCCCCAGTAGACGCCGTTCAGCCACAGCCGGACGAAGTTGCACTTCGGCGCCACGCCGTGCCGGCGCATGATCATGTAGGTGAGGAATTCGCGCAGGAAGAGCGGGTCGTGGAAGCCGTTGTTCAGGTTCAGGTTGCTGTAGCCCAGCAGGTCCTGGCC
Organism: uncultured candidatus Brocadiaceae bacterium; assembly: GCA_964565715.1. Taxonomy (GTDB): domain Bacteria; phylum Planctomycetota; class UBA1135; order UBA1135; family UBA2386; genus CAZMGG01. Next base: position 11,556 of record CAZMGG010000160.1, read on the forward strand.
CTGCACCATCCAGTCGGTGTCGACGTTGAAGCTGGTCTTCTGCGAGCCGGGCGGCAGCTGGCTGTAGCTGGTGTTGCCCCGGAACTGCACGCCGACGTTGGGCAGGGTGATGGTCGGGCCGGCGCCGTCGAGCTGCAGGTTGGCGGCGATGTTGGTCTCGCTGGACACGTTCTGCTGCAGCAGGGTCCACCAGTTGGACTGGCTGAACGTGAGGCGCAGGTCGCGGACGGTGTCCGGATCGTAGAAGTCGGGGACCTGGGCGAGGGCGGGAGCGGCGACCCAGCACAGGATCGCCACCAGGGCGCGGAGGGTGGGCATGAGCGCGGGGAGGGGTCCGTCGCCGGGGCCTGGCGGCGGACGGGGGAATGGTAGGCGGCGGTTACGCGGCCGGCGAGCCGCCACCCACCCAAGTATCTGCCGGGCACAGCAAATCCGGGGTGCACCTTCGACCAGGGGCGGGGCCGCCGCTACCCTGCCCGCCCCCCGATCCCCATGAACGTCCACGAGTATCAGTCGAAGCAGCTCCTCGCCCGCTACGGCGTGCCCGTCCCCCAGGGCATCCCGTGCCAGACTCCCGCCGATGCCAAGGCGGCCTTCGCCAAGCTGGGCGGTGCCCTGGCGGTGGTGAAGGCGCAGATCCACGCCGGCGGCCGCGGCAAGGCCGGCGGCGTCAAG
>CAZMGG010000161.1:0-9812 GCA_964565715.1 uncultured candidatus Brocadiaceae bacterium
CCGCGGCGCGCCTCCTTGAGGTCGGCGACCTCCTGCTCGAGGCTGCCGAACTGGCCCTCCTCCTCCTCGAGTTCGCGCACCGCGTCGAGGTTGACCGCGCCGAGCCGGTCCTTCTGGGCCTGCAGCACCTGCGCCTCGCTCCTGGCGGCCGCGGCGTCGAAGTCGGGCTGCTCCCAGAGACGGTCGAGGGCGTGCCACTCGGCCACCTGCTCGGGCGGCAGCGGCGGGCCCTGCAGACACTCGACCAGGTCCGGCGGCGGCACCGGACCGATGAAGTCGCGGCAGTCCTCGAGGCCGATGCCCTGGATCTCGCCGAGGCAGCGGCGCAGCTCGACTGCGGTGTCCTCGCGCAGGCGTTCCTCGAGGCGCTGGAAGCGATGCTCGGTGTCGGCGATCTGCAGCCGGGCCTGGGCGGTCTGCTCGCGCAGGGTCGAACGGCGGCCCTCGACCTCGCGCAGGCGGCGCTGGTGCTCGTCGCGGCGCTGGCGGACCTCGTCGAGGACCTGCTGGCGTTCGGCGCGGGCGGTCTCGCGTTCGGCCACCTCGTCCTCGAGGATGCCGATCTGGTCCTGTGAGGCTGTGGCCTCGGTCGCGGCGCGCTGCGCCGACTGCCGCAGGGCGTCGGCGCGGTCGTGCAGGTCGGCGAGGTTGCGTTCCAACTCGCGCAGGGCGTCCTCGCGCATCTTGATGCCGCGCAGCAGGCCCTCGCGGGCCTCGCCGGCCTGCACCTGGCGCAGCCGCAGGTCCTGCTCCTTCTGCACCTCGGAGAGGGCCGCGGCCTGGGCCTGTTCGATGGCCTGGTCCATGCCCGCTTCCTGCTGCTGCTGGGTGCGCTCGAGGCGCTCGAGCAGGCGGACGTTGCAGAGGTGGCGGCCGAGCAGGGCGAGCGCGGTGTGGATCAGGCCGCGCAGCTCCTGGTCCTCGTGGGCCAGCTCCTGGTGCTCGCGGTCGAGGTCGCCGGTGCGGGCGTGCAGGCGGCTCAACTGCGCCTCGCCCTCCTGGCGGCGGCGACGCAGGGCGGCGAGCGCCTCGGCGACGGCGCGGGCCTCGCGCTTCAGGCGGTCGACGCGGCCGACGGCGCGGTCCTTGCCGCCCTGCAGGGCGGTGAGTTCGGCGGCGAGATCCTCGACCTGCCTGCCGAGCAGCTGGATCTGCGAACGGCGGACGACGAGGCCGCCGTGGCCCTCGGCGGCGGCACCGCCTTCCATGCGCGGGCCGCACAGCAGTTCGCCCTGCGGGGTGACGAAGCAGAGATCGGACCGGGTCGGGTCCGCCAGTCGCAGGTGCTCGACCAGCACCACGCCGCGCAGCAGCCAGGCCAACAATCGCCGGCTCTGGGTGGTGGCCTGGGGCGAGTGCCGCACCAGGTCGAGCAGGACCTGGCCGCCGGGCGGCACGGCCAGCGTGCGGGCCTCGTCGAGGTCAGGGCCGAACTCGTCCTCGACCAGCAGCAGGACGCGGCCGCGCTGGTCCTCGGTGAGCTGCTGCAGGATCGCCTCGGCGTTGCCGCGGGTGTCCACCACCAGGGCCTGCACGTAGGGGCCGAGCGCCGCCTCCAGGGCGGTGCTGTGGTCGAGGTCGACCTCCAGCAGGTCGAGCAGGCGGCCGCGCAGGCCCTGGGGCTGCTGCTGCAGCACGTGCACGGGGCCGCGATCGAGTCCTTCGAAGTGGGCCTCCATCGCCTGCAGGGCCTGGCGGCGGCCCTCGACCTCGGACAGGCGGCGGCGGAGCTGGGCCTCGTCGGCGGCGAGCGCGGCCGCGGCGGCGTCGGCCTCGGTCAGGTCGGCGAGGCTCGTGGCCTCACGCTCGGTGAGGAGGCGGTCGCGGACGACGAGGTCCTGCTGCACGGCGCGATGGCCCGCGGCCTCGCCGCGCAGGCGTTCCAGCTCGGCGCCGAGCACCTGCAGGCGCTCGCGCAGGCGCTGGTCGCGGGCGCGGGCGGCGCCGAGCCGGGCCTCCTGGTCGTGGGCCTGGTTGCGGGCGCGGGTGCGGGCGTGCAGCAGTTCGAGCTGCCGCGAACGCACCACCTCGCGCTCCTGGCTCAGCCGGCGGACCTGGGCCTGGGCCTCGGCCACCAGGGCGCGCTGCGTCTCGAGCTGCCGGTGCAGCTCGATCAGCTCCTGCTCCTTCTCCACCAGGGAATCCCGGGCGGTCTCGAGCTCGATGCGGCGCTCGTCGCGCTGCGGCTCGAGCTGCTCGCTGCGCTGGAGGGTGCGCTCGGCCTCGTGCTCCTGCTCCTCCTTGCGGCGCTGCTGGGCGACGCGGCGCTCGCGCAGGGTGGAGAGCTCGCCGAGGCTGCGGTTCAGCTCGGTCTGGATCGCCGCCAGGGCCTGCTCGGCGGTGCGGATCGCGCCATCGTCGCCGGCCATGGCGTCCTGGGCCTCGTCGCGCTCCTGTTCGACGGTGTCGAGCAGCACGTCGAGGCCGGTGAGGGCCTCCTGCTGGGCCTGCAGCGCCTCACGCAGGACGCGGCCCTCGCCGACCGCCAGGGCGGCGCGCAGGTCGCGCAGTTCGGCGGTCAGCTCCTGCCAGCGGCGGGCCTTGCCGGCCTGGATGCGCAGGCTGCGGATGCGGCGGATGCGTTCCTCGAGCAGGTCGGTGGCCCGGGCCAGGTTCTGGTCGGTGCGCTCCAGCCGCCGCAGGGTCTCCTTCTTCTGCAGCTTGAACTTCGAGATGCCGGCGGCCTCCTCGAAGATCGCCCGGCGGGCCTCGGGATTGGCCGACAGCACTGCGTCGATGCGGCCCTGCTCCATCACCGCGTAGGCGCCCACCCCCAGCCCGGTGTCCATCAGCACGTCGCGGACGTCCTTCAGGCGGACCGAGTCGCCGTTCAGGCGGTAGGTCGACTCCTTGTCGACGGTGAGCTGGCGGCCGATGTCGATCTCGGTGCGGCCCTCGACCCGGCCCTCGGGGTCCTCGAAGGTCATGGTGACCTCGGCCATGCCCATCGCCTCGCGGCCCTCGGCGCCCTTGAAGATGACGTCGGTCATCTCGCTGCCGCGCAGGCTCTTGGCGCGCTGGTCGCCGAGCACCCACTTGATGGCATCGACGACGTTGGACTTGCCGCAGCCGTTGGGACCGATGATGCCGGTCAGGCGGCGATCGAACTCGAACTCGGTGCGGTCGGCGAAGCTCTTGAAGCCGCGGCAGGAGAGGCGTTTCAGCTGCATGCCGGAGGTGCTCCTGGTCGTGCCCTAGTTGCGCCGCGGATCGGCGCCGGGGTGGCGGCGGCCGGCGCCCGCGGCGTGGCCGGTGACCTGGCCGATGTCGGGTTCGGCGGGCTCGCCCATCTCCGGCAGGACCTCGTAGTCCGGCGCCTTGCTGCGGGAGGCCAGCACGTCCATCGCCCGCCGCCGGCGCGAGCGCTCGACGGCGACGGCGCCATAGGCGGCGGCGGCCGCCGCGGCGCCGGTGGCCACCATCACCTGCTGCGCCGCATCGGCCAGCTCACGGGTGGACAGCATGCCGACCGTGCGGCCCTGCTCCTCCTGGGCGCTGCGCCGCTGGCGCACGCCGGCCAGCACCGCGGTGGCGAGGTCCAGGGCCCGCCAGTCCTCGTCGATGCCCGCCCCCTGCAGGGCCAGGTGGATCGACCGCGCCAGCTTGGTGGCGCGCAGGTACTCGGTGCGACCGTCACGCTTCTCAACCAGGTATTCCGCCCGCCGTTTCATGGCTGCCTCCCTGCTGCCGTGTCTCCCGGGTCTCCTTGGTCTCGCGTCCGCTCTCCGCCTCGCGCCGCTTCTCGAGCATCGGCTTCAGCTCGTCGAGGAACTGGCTCACGTCCTTGAACTCGCGGTAGACCGACGCGAACCGGACGTAGGCGACCTGATCGAGCTGCCGCAGCTCCTGCATGATCAGGTTGCCGACCACCTTGCTGGGGACCTCCTTGTCGAAGGCCTCCAGGCACTGGCGCTCGACGCGATCGACGATCGCCTCGAGCTGGTCGGCAGAGACGGGCCGCTTCTCGCAGGCCCGCAGCATGCCCGACAGGGCCTTGCTGCGATCGAACGCCACGCGCTCCCCGTTCTTCTTGACCACCCGCAGGGGCGCGGTCTCGACCCGTTCGTAGGTCGTGTAGCGACGCTGGCAGTCGGCGCACACGCGGCGCCGGCGGATGGCGAAGCCATCGGCGGAAGCACGCGAGTCGATGACCCGGTCGTTGTCGGCCTTGCAGTAGGGACAGCGCATGGACGTCCGAAGGCCAGGGCCCGGCGGCGCCTGACCGCGCACGCCATCCCTGGCATGGGCGCGGAAGTTACCGGCACAACCTGTTGTGTGTCAAAGGGTCCGGCCGGGTTCGCGCGCACCGGGTCAGGGCGCCTGCCGGGCGGGCGGGCGGAAGCAGGCGGCCAGCAGCAGGGCGGCCAGCAGCGCGATGCCGAGCGGCACCTGGAACAGGCCCCGCCAGTCGGTGACCTCGCCCTCGGTGTAGACCTGCTGCAGCAGGTACGGGCAGATCGTGTTGGCCAGCAGGGCGCCGAGTCCGAGGATCATCAGGTTGAACAGGCCCTGGGCGCTGCTGCGGATGTCGTTCGGCAGGTAGGCGTCGACGAAGATGTAGACCGTGGCGAAGAAGAACGCGTAGCAGATGCCGTGCACGACGTTCACCGTCACCACCAGCCACTGGTGCTCGGGGAGGTAGGCGAACACCGCGAAGCGGACCGCGTGGCCGAGCACCCCCACCACCATGGTGGCGCGCCAGCCGAGCTTCTTCAGGGTCACGCCCAGCACGAACATGGTCAGGATCTCGGCCACCTGGCCGATGCTCATCACCGGCATGATCCAGTTGCTGGGGATGCCGACCCGCTCGCTGCCGAGGAACACGCCGGTCCAGTTGAAGAAGCAGTTGTGCACGAACGAATCGGCGAAGGCGACGAGCCACAGCACCAGGACCCAGGGGTGGCGCAGCAGGGAGAACGCCTTGACCCAGGCCAGCCGTTCGCCGGGCCGCGGCGGCGTGTGCGGCAGGGCGAAGCTGAACATGGCCAGCAGCAGCGAGGCCGCGCCGGCGGCGACGTAGGTCCAGCGGGTGGCGGCCCTGGCGGCCTCGCCGGTGAGCCCGTTGCCCAGCGCCGCGCCGAGCCAGGCGACGAAGCCCGCGGGCGCGCTGGCGTCCACCGCCGCCCAGTCGACGAACACGAAGGTGAACGGCCACGCCGCCAGGATCCAGCCGATGGTGCCGCCCATCCGCACCAGGCCGAACTCGCGCTCCGGATCCCGCATCGCCGCGAACGCGATCGAGTTGGTGATCGAGATGGTCGGCACGTAGAGCAGGCAGTGCAGCGACATCAGCAGGAAGAACGGCCAGAACGACGTGGTGAAGCCGCAGCCGAGGATGGCCAGCCCGCCCACCAGATGGCTGAATGCCAGGAACCGTTCGGCGGCGAAGTGGCGGTCGGCGAACTGGTTGCTGAAGAACATCCCGACGATGGCGGCGAGCGGGAAGGCGTTCAGGATCCAGGCCTGCTCGCCGGTCGTGAAGCCGAGGCTCGGCAGGTAGCCGAAGATCAGCGGCAGCCAGGCGCCCCAGATGAAGAACTGCAGCGCCATCATCACGAACAGGCGGAACCGGGGAGTCGGCGGCATGGGGCCGCAGGCTTACCGGATCGCCCATCCGGAAGCACGCGCCGGGGCCGGCCCCGGCGCGGACCGGGACCTCAGTAGAGGCCGAGTTGCGCGCAGATCGCGTTGGTCCCGGCGAGGCCGGCCGGGTTCATGCCCGGCGCGCTCAGCGCCGCCTGGGCGTAGAGCAAGAGCCCGCTGTAGGAGGGACTCGCCGGGATCCCGAGCGGCAGGCTGGCGCTGCCGCCGCTCACGCCGGTGATGGTGCTGGCGATCGGGCTGCCCAGCGGCAGGTGCAGGCTGCAGCCGGGCATGCCGAAGCCATCCAGCGGCAGGCCGGGGGCGTTGACGGTGAAGCCCACCAGCCAGAACGCGAACGGCGAGGTGGCCGGCGCGTTGCTGGCGCGGAGGTCCAGGCTGCCGCCGACCAGCGGCATCGCGCCGAGCGCCAGCGTCGGCGCCGGACTGCCGCAACCAGCGCCGAAGCTGGTCCAGTTGGCGCCGTCCTGCAGCACCCGGTAGTGCCAGGCGATGTTCTGCAGGTGGGTCGCCGGCGCCAGGGTGGCGGTCCACGCCTCGCGCTGGAACTGCAGGTTGGTGATCGACAGCACCGTGTTCTGCGGCGGCGGCGGCATCGTCGTGGGCTGATCCAGCATCGGATGCAGCGGCCCGGGGTTGGGCCCCGAGGTGGTCTGGTTGACCACCATCATGCAGCCCCACAGGCCCGCCGGCAGCGTGATCGGCGGGTTGAACAGGGCCGGCGAGGCGGCGTGCGGCTGGCCGATGGTCAGGGTGCCGGTGCCGAGCAGGCCCCACACCGCGGGGTTGGTCTCGTTGCCGACCCAGGAGGTGAGCGGGATCACGTAGAAGTCCACCGTCGTGGTGGCGCCCACCTGGTTCGGGCTGGTGACGGTGCCGCCGTTGCCCAGGTTGACCAGCCCGCCGGCGTCGTAGAAGTCGAAGTCGACGCGCTCGATGCCGATCGTCGTGTTGAGCGTCAGGTCGTAGACGAAGGCCAGCCCGATGTAGGTCGGCCCCGGCGGGTTCGGGTAGTTGGGGTGGCCGTAGAGCCAGCCGCCGGCGAACGGCGACTGCGTGGCGATCGTGGTGAGCTGGCCGGGACCGGCGCAGTTGGCCTGGCCGGGCAGGAAGGCCGCGGCGCCGGCAAGCGCCACGACGAGGGGCAGGGAACGCATGGAACCTCCGTGGGAGCGGAACTCGGCCGGCCGCGACCGGGCGGTCGCCCTGTGCCGACCAGCGGACGATCCTAGCCGCCCGGGATCGTCTAGACCAACCGGGTCCGGCCCGGGATCGCCACCTCGGGCACCGGCAGGGCCATGTCCATGGCCAGCTTGCCGGGCATGGTGACCTCCTCGCTGTTCAGGGCCTGCTCCCAGCTCACCTGCTGGCCGGTGTAGGCCGCCAGACGTCCCATGATCGCCATCAGCGTGCTGTGGCACATGTACTCGCCGTTGTTGATCGGCGTGCCGGCCCGGATCGCCGCGAACAGTTCGTCGTGCTCGGCCTGGTACATGTCGCGGGCCTTGCCCTGGAACTGCCACTCGTGGGCGCCGCCGATCCGCTTGCGGAACACGTCGGCGCGGCCGTCGGTGCCGAGCACCAGTTCGTTGACGTTGCGGAAGCAGCCGTTCTGCTGCCGGCAGAAGCTGTAGCCGCGGGTGCCGTCCTGCCACTCGTAGACCGTGGCGAAGTGGTCGTAGACGTTGCCGAACGCCGGGTCGGTGCGCTTCTGCCGGCCGCCGGTGGACCAGGCCCGCACCGGGTAGACGTCCTGCTTGAGCCAGGCCATCACGTCCAGCGTGTGGATGTGCTGCTCGGCGATCAGGTCGCCGGAGAGCCAGGTGAAGTAGAGCCAGTTGCGGAGCTGCCACTCGAGGTCGCTCCACTCCGGCCGGCGGGCGTGCATCCACAGCTCGCCGGTGACGTAGTCGCCCTGGATCGCCAGGATCTCGCCGATCGCACCCTCGTGGATCTTCTGCATCAGGGCCCGACGGCCGTCCTCGTAGCGGTAGCACAGCCCCGACACGACGCAGAGCTTCTTCTGCGCGGCCTGCTGGGCGGCGGCCAGCACCCGGCGGACGCCCTGGCCGTCGACGGCGACGGGCTTCTCGCAGAACACGTGCACGCCCTTCGCCACCGCCTTCTCCATCTGCTCGGGCCGGAAGCCCGGCGGCGAGGCCAGCAGGATCACGTCGACGCCCGCGGCCAGCACCCGGTCGGTGCAGTCGAGCCCGGCGAAGCGCCGGTCGGGCGGCACGTCGATCCGGTCGGCGAAGCCGCCGCCCTCGCGGCCGGCCTCGGTGATGCCGTTCAGGCTGCCCTCGATGCGGTCGGCGAAGGCGTCGCCCATCGCCCACAGCACCACGTCCTGGTCGGCGTTCAGCGCCTGCACGGCGGCACCACTGCCGCGACCGCCACAACCGACCAGGCCGATCTTCAGCCGGTCCTGCCGGCCGCCGTGGACCGGCGCGGTGGCACGCAGGGCGCCGAGCGAGCCGCCGCCCAGCGCGGTGGCAGAGGCGGCCTGCAGGAAGGAACGACGGGAGGGGGTCGGAGTGGTCATGGGCAGCACGCAGCTCGGGGCCGAGCGGCGCAGCGTAGCCCTGCGGCCGCACACCGGCCAGGACCCGATCGGGCGAGAAACACCGGCAGCGGCCCGCACGCCTTCCGTAAGATCGCGCCCCATGCTGTGCTGGGTCCTCGCCGTGCTCACCGCGCTGCCGACGCCGCAGGAAGCGCCGGCGCCGGCTTCCCCGGCCCTGCCGTCGAGCGGCCCGGCCGCCGGCTGGCAGCTCGACGAGGCCACCCACCGCGCCCTCGACGCCGCCGCCGGCCGCGGCCTGCAGTGGCTCGCCGAACGGCAGCTGCCGACCGGCGCCTTCGTCGGCGTCGTCGGCCACAAGCAGGGCGACGGCTACCACGAACTCGACATCGCCCGATCGGTGCCGGACCAGCGCCGCGAGGGGGCGGGCCACCTCGGCGTCGCGGCGCTGTGCGGCATGGCGTTCCTCGCCGGCGGCCATCTGCCGGACCGCGGCCCGCACCAGGCCACCGTGCAGCGCACCGTCGACTACATCCTGGCGCACGGCCGCGAGAACGGCTTCCTCACCGACAGCGGCACGCGGATGTACAGCCACGCCTTCGCCACGCTGTTCCTGGCCGAGGCCTACGGCATGGCCGGCCGCGGCCGCGGGCCGGCGCGGCCTGGGGAGGGCTTCCAGGGTGACGCGGTCAAGCTGGCGCTCGAACGCGCCGTGCACCTGATCGTCGACTGCCAGAACGTCCACGGCGGCTGGCGCTACAACCCCTTCGACCGCGAACTGGACCTGTCGGTGACGGTCTGCCAGGTGCAGGCCCTGCGGGCGGCCAGGAACATCGGCATCCAGGTGCCGCACGAGACCATCGAGCGGGCGGTGGCCTACGTGCAGGCGAGCCGCACCCCGCGCGGCCGCGACCGCGGCCTCTACTACTACAAGATCCACGGCCGCGGCGCGTTCGACAAGAATCGCGAGTTCGCGATCAACGCCGCGGCGGTCACCTGCCTGCATTCGGCGGGGATCTACGACCCCGAGCAGACCGACCCGGCCCTGGAGTTCCTGCTGAAGGAGTACGGCCCGATCGCCGACTACTACGGCCAGCACTACTACTTCTGGTACGGCAACTACTACGCCTGCCAGGCCCTGTTCCAGGCCGGCGGCGACCGCTTCCGCACCTACTACGCGGCGCTGAGCCGCGACCTGCTGGCCATGCAGCGGGAGGACGGCAGCTGGCCGAACCGGGTCGGCCCCGGGGACGAGTTCTCCACCGCGGTGGCCTGCCTGCTGCTGCAGCTCCCCAAGCAGTACCTGCCCATCTTCCAGCGGTAGAGGGGCCCCAGGAGCGCGTTGGCGCTTGATTCCGGCGGGGGCGGTGCCCAGGATTGGGCCCCGGTCACCCGAGCGCCTGCGCGCTCCCCCACGGTCAGGCTCACGGTCAGGGCTGGCGCCGGTTCCGGGCATCGTCCGGTCCGGGCCGCCAGCCACCGGGGCATGCCTCGGTCAGGGCTTCCTTCGGTCATCAGAGCTTCCTTCGGTCAGAGGAACATGTCGAACTCCTGTCTGCGCGTCACTCTCGTCGCCGCCGTCTTCGCTGCCGTCGCAGCGGCCCAGCGCGACCTCCAGTCCCCCACCCAGCGCCTGCCCGCCCCGTCGCCGTACCTGGTCGAGGACCAGGCGGGAGCCGGCGGCGTA
>CAZMGG010000161.1:9912-12025 GCA_964565715.1 uncultured candidatus Brocadiaceae bacterium
CCGGCGGCGTACCGGCCAGCGCCTCGCTGCCGACCCTGCTGGACGCCGATGCCGGCGTGGTCGGCACCGGCACCAGCGGCGTCCGCTACCAGGAGCCGGACTACAGCCTGCGCGGGCTGTTCCAGCAGCACCACGGCGACTTCCTGCTCAAGCGGCAGCGGTTCGACCCGCTGATCGAGGTGAAGGGCCAGCTCTTCCCCAACGCCGCCATCAACCACGAGCCCGGCCGCTTCCACCTGCTGCGCGGCACGTTCGACGCCGACCTGCCGATGATGGTGTCGACCGACGGCTACCTGCTGACGGGCCTGCGGCTCGACGCGCGGCGCTACCAGTTCAAGAACAACCCCGTCCTCAACGACGAGACGCTCTACCAGACCGGCATCAAGCTCGGCTTCGGCGCGTTCATCGACGACAACGTGCTGCTGGAGATGTCGGTGGAGCCGACGCTGTTCTCGGACCTGGACGGCACCGTCCACGGCAAGGACCTCGACTTCCCGGCGCGCGGCCTGTTCACCTGGCGCAGCGGCGACGACCTCTTCTTCAAGCTCGGCGCCCGCTACAACGAGGTCTACCGCGACGCCAACATCCTGCCCCTGGTCGGGGTGTCGTACATGCTGTCGCCGGAGTTCCGCTTCGACCTGATGCTGCCGGAGTCGGCGGAGATCTCCTGGTGGCCGGATCCGGGCCTCGGCTTCCTGCTCGGCGTCGACGTGCAGGGCGCCCAGTACCACGTCCGCACCAGCCAGGCGCTGGGCAACCAGCGCGACGACGTGCAGGTGCAGGAGGTGCTGACCTACTTCGGCGTGATGGCGCGGCCGTCGGACGCCTTCTCGCTGTTCGGCCGGGTCGGGCTGGCGGTGGCCGGCGACTACAAGCTGACCAACGGCGCGGCCGGCACCAACTTCGTCGAGGGCGCGCTGGACACCGGCGTCTTCTTCGAGGTCGGCATGGGCTTCGACTTCTAGACGGTTCCGCCGGACGCCTGGCCCGGCTTCTTCGTGCTGGCGATGTGCAGCTCGGCGAGCTGCTCCGGCGTGACCGCCGACGGCGCATCGCACATCAGGTCGGTCGCCGTCGCCGTCTTCGGGAACGCGATCACGTCGCGCAGCGACTCGCGGCCCAGCGCCATGGCGACGATGCGGTCGACGCCGAGCGCGATGCCGCCGTGCGGCGGCGGGCCGAAGCGGAACGCATCGAGCAGGAAGCCGAACTTCTGCCGCTGCGCCGCCTCGTCGATGCCGAAGAACTCGAACACCCGCTGCTGCACCTCGCGGCGGTGGATGCGGATGCTGCCCGAGCCCAGCTCCCAGCCGTTCAGGACGATGTCGTAGGCGCGGCTGCGCAGCGCCGCGGTGTCCTTCTGGAAGTCGGCGTCCCAGTCGAGCGGCGCGGTGAACGGATGGTGGGCGGCGTCCCAGCGCTGCTTGTCCTCGTTCCACTCGAACATCGGGAAGTTCATCACCCACAGGAAGCGCCACTCGCCGAACCGGCGCAGGCCGAGATCGGTGCCGAGCTTGACCCGCAGCTCGCCCAGCGCCTTGTGCACCACCGAACTGCGGTCGGCGACGAACAGCAGCAGGTCGCCGGGTCTCCCGCCCATCGCCGCGATCAGCTCCTGGCCGGCGGCCCCCTCGTAGAACTTGCCGATCGAACCCTGGATGCCGGCGTCGGTGACCTTGCCCCAGGCGAGGCCCCTGGCGCCGTAGGTGCCGACGAACGCGGTCAGCGCGTCGATCTGCTTGCGCGAGTACTGCTCGGCCACGCCGCTGACGCACAGGCCCTTCACCGCGCCGCCGCTCTCGATGGCGCCCTTGAAGACCTGGAACTGCGACTTCGCCGCCAGTGCCGACACGTCCTGGATCTCCATGCCGAAGCGCAGGTCGGGCTTGTCGCTGCCGAAGCGGGCGATGGCCTCGCCGTAGTCCATGCGCGGGAACGGCACCGGCACGTCGATGCCGAAGCCCTGCTGGAAGGCGTGGACCAGCATCGCCTCGACCACGTCGAGCACGTCGTGCTCCTCGACGAACGACATCTCCAGGTCGATCTGGGTGAACTCCGGCTGCCGGTCGGCGCGCAGGTCCTCGTCGCGGAAGCAGCGGGCGATCTGGAAGTA
>CAZMGG010000162.1:0-11994 GCA_964565715.1 uncultured candidatus Brocadiaceae bacterium
GACGCCGGTCACGCCGAGGTCGTCGCGCACCTCGACGATCAGGTCGTGGATCTGCTGCGCCATGATCGGGTCGAGGCCGGCGTTGGGCTCGTCGTAGAGCACGTACTCGGGCTGGGTGACCAGGGCGCGGGCCAGCCCGGCGCGCAGCTTCATGCCGCCGGAGATGCTGGCCGGGAAGTGGTCGGCGGCGTGATCCAGGCCGACCAGCTTCAGCACGTGGCGGGCCCGGTCGAGGACCTCGCCGGCCGGCAGCCGGCTGTGCTCCCGCAGCGGCAGCGCCACGTTGTCGAGCACCGACAGCCAGTTGATCAGGGCGCCGTTCTGGAACAGGTAGCCCATCCGGCGGCGCATGGCCATCAGCTGCTCGGCATCCATCGCCGCCACCTCCTGGCCGTCCACCCGCACGCTGCCCCGGTCCGGCGCCAGGATGCCGATGATGTGCTTGAGCGTCACGCTCTTGCCGACGCCGGAAGGGCCCATGATGACGTAGTTCATGCCCTTCTCGACCCGCAGCGTCATGCCGTCGAGGATGACCCGGTCGCCGAACCGCTTGTGGACGTCCTGCAGTTCGATCATCCGGCCAGGAAGTAGAAGAACCAGGTCAGGATGAAGCCGAACACGATGATCAGGATCACCGAGTTGCGCACCGCCGTCTGCACGGCGAGGCCGACGCCGAGCGCGCCGCCGCTGGCGCGCAGCCCGGCGGCGCAGCTCACCACCGCGATGGTGGTGCCGAACACGAAGGCCTTGAACAGGCCGACGTAGACCTCCTTCGGCAGCAGGTGCTCGGTGGAGGTCAGGGCCTTCTCGGCGGAATTCCAGAACAGGGTCTGCGACACGCCCAGGTTCTGCTGGGCGACGATGCTGCCGCCGAGGATGCCGACCAGGTCGGCCAGCGCGGTCAGCAGCGGGCACATCACCGCCATCGCGACCACCCGCGGCAGCACCAGGTAGTCCACCGGGTCCACCGACATCACCTCCAGGGCCGTCACCTCGTCGGAGACCCGCATGGTGCCGAGTTCGGCGGCCATCGACGAGCCGACCGTCGCCGCCAGGATCACGCCGGTGATGAACGGCCCCATTTCGCGGCACATCGACAGGGCGGTGATGGTGCCGAGCAGGGCCGAATCGCCGAACCGCCGCAGTTCGATGCCGGTCTGCATGGCCAGGATCGCGCCGGCGAACGCCGCCACCACCAGCGTCACCGGCAGGGCCCGCACGCCGGCGTTGAACGCCATGTCGAGGGTGAACCGGACCCGTCGCGGCAGCCGCGGCAGGAAGCGCGCGACCCGCAGCAGCATGCCGACCACGAAGCCGGCGTCGTCGAGCCGCCGGCCGATCACCGCGCCGGTGCGGTCGACGAAGCTCATCGGCCGGGCTCCGTGGTCCCGGCCGGGCCGAAGCGCAGGGGCAGGAACTGCAGCAGCCGCACGGTGCTGCCGTCCGCGTCGGACTCGTAGTTGAACAGGAGGGGCACGCTGGCCTGGATCTTGTCGCCGCGCCGCCGCCAGGTGAACAGGTGACCGGCCAGATCGAACGAGTCGTCGTCGGCGCTGCGCTGGCGGCCGCGGGCCAGCTCCCACAGGAAGCCGTAGGCCTCGGCGACGCCGTAGGCGTTGCCCTGCCGCCAGGGCCAGGGCGACAGGATGCTCCAGTCGCCGCCCACCGGCCGGCCCTCGGCGTCCCGCTGCACCATGCGGTGGGCGAACGGCCAGATCTTGACGAAGCGTTCGCTGCTGCCGTCGGCGCGGTCGCGATCGACGTGCCAGAACAGCGGCAGGATCCAGGTCTGCCGGTCGGTGCCGTCTGGGTCGTGGTACTCGCGCCACCAGATCAGCGGCCACAGGAAGTTCCAGCTCCGCTGGTCGTCGCTCACCACCCGCCCGACCAGCGGCCACAGCCACCACTGCACGACGTGGTCCTCCTGGGCGTTCTCGTAGTAGTGGAAGATCGGCCAGAGCAGGTTGAGCTTGTAGAAGTGGTCCCGCCGCGAGGTCTTCTCGAAGAACGGCCACAGGAACGACCAGCCGTCCACCTCGTGGCTGCGCCGGAAGCCGAACAGGGGCCACAGCCAGAAGGTGTGGACCGGATCGTCGGAGTCCTGGTTCTCCAGGCTCCAGTGGATGAACGGCCACAGATACCAGTAGCGCTCGTGGCGGCCCGGCTCGATGTCCTGGCTGTAGAGCGGCAGCACCCGGAACCACTGGTGGTTGGCCTCGGCGCAGTAGCCGATCCCGATCAGCGGCCACAGCCACAGGTGGTGCGAGTGGCCCTCCTTCTGCACCTCGACGTGCAGCGGGAAGAGGTGGGCCCGGAACCGGTCGTAGGTCACGAACTGCGGGATGTCGGCGTAGAACGGCAGCACCGCCAGGTAGTCCTCCTCGCCCTGCTCGTGGGAGCCGCCCCACACGAACGGGAAGAGCGCATACCAGTCGACGTCGCGGTGGCCGTCCTCGTCGAGCCGGCTGCGGTGGCTGTAGAGCGGGAACAGCCGGGAGTGGGACTCCTCGTGGTCGGCGCGCACCCGCCCCAGCGGCCACAGGAACTGGTGCTCGGTGGCGTTCGGCTCGCCGATCCGCCGGTAGAACGGCCGGATCCGGAAGTCGTCGTGGCCCTCGGGCGTGCGTTCGTAGTGGAAGATCGGCCACAGCACGTCCCACTCCAGCGGGCTGCCGTCCTCGGCCAGACGCTGCCGGTAGAGCGGCGACAGGTTGAACTCGGCGGGCAGCAGGGTGCAGCCCGGGGCCAGCACGGCGGTGCCGAGGCAGAGCGCCGCCACCAGCCTGACCGCCGCCGTGCCGCCCTCGCTGACCATGGAGCCCGATACGAATAGCCGGCGGTCCCGCTCGCCGCATGGAAAGATTCGCATCCGTCGGCCGATCCGACGGCGGCGGTGCGACGCGGGGCCGGCGCACGAAAGGCGGCCCGCAGCGTGTGCCGGCGCGCGACGTGGCGGGCGCGGCCCTGCCGGCGGCGCGATTTGCCCGTTCGACCGCCGCGGCCGCCGGGTATACCGTGCCGCCATGTCCCGCATCATGTCCGGCATCCAGCCGACGGGAAACCTGCACATCGGCAACTACCTCGGCGCCCTGGTCAACTGGGTGCGCATGCAGGACCAGTTCGATGCGTTCTATGCCATCGTCGACCTGCACGCGCTCACCGCGCGGCCCGATCCGGCGCAGCTCCGCCAAGCGGTGCGGGAGATCGCCATCGGCGTGCTGGCCAGCGGCGTCGATCCGGACAAGGCCACGGTGTTCGTCCAGTCCCACGTGCCGGGTCACACCGAGCTGGCCTGGATCCTGAGCTGCGTCACCCAGCTCGGCGACCTCAACCGGATGACGCAGTTCAAGGACAAGTCGCAGCACCAGCCCGAGAACATCAACGCCGGCCTGTTCACCTATCCGGTGCTGCAGACCGCCGACATCGTGCTCTACCGGGCCGACCGGGTGCCGGTGGGCGAGGACCAGGAGCAGCACCTGGAGCTGGCCCGGGAGACCGTGCGCCGGTTCAACGGGCTCTACGGCGAGACCTTCCCCGAGCCCCAGGTGGTGCGCTCCGAGGCGCCGCGGGTGATGGGGCTCGACGGCGAGACCAAGATGTCGAAGTCGCGCAACAACGAGATCGGCCTGTTCGAGACCGCCGAGGAGACGATGCAGAAGCTGCGGGGGGCCAAGACCGACCCGGCGCGCCTCCGCCGTGCCGATCCCGGCAACCCCGACGTGTGCAACATCTTCGCCTACCACCGCTTCTTCACGCCGCCCGACCAGCTCGCCGAGATCGACCGCGGCTGCCGGGGGGCCGGGATCGGCTGCGTCGACTGCAAGAAGATGCTCAACGACAACATCGAGAAGGTGCGGGCGCCGATCCGCGAGCGTGCCGCCGCCCTGCGGCAGAAGCCCGCCGAGCTGGACGGGATCCTGGCGGCTGGCGCGCAGAAGGCCCGCGCGGTGGCGGACGAGACGATGGCGCTGGTGCGCGAACGCATCGGCCTCGGCGGCTGATCGGACGGCGCATGGGACGGATCACGGAGGCAGGCATGGAACGACGATCGTGGTGGGGGCTGCCGTTCGCGGCGGCATCGATGGGCGCGCTGCTGGTGGCCGGCTGCGGCGGCGCGCCGCCGGCGACCCCGGAGCAGGTGACGCAGGAGTCGCGGCGGCTGCTGGCGCCGTTCCTGGTCCGGCAGGACGTGGCCTGCGACGAGCTGACCATCACGCTGTCGGCCAACTTCGTGCCCTGCGTGAGCCAGCCGGCGGTCGACACGCTGCGCCACCGCGCCCGCAAGGTGCCCGCCGCGCCGGGCGCCGAGTGGGAGGAGACCGAGTGGCTCAACCTGAGCGGTTCGCCGGACAGCGCCTTCGTGGTGACGGTCACCGAGAACTCGCTGGACCAGCAGATCGCCACCGGCCGGCCCGGCGCGGTGCAGGCGCTGACCTTCACGGTGCTCCGCGCGTTCCGGCTGCGGGTCTACACCGGGCGCCGGCCGATGGCGCTCGCCGCCGAGGCGAGCGGCAACGTGTTCACCCTGCAGAACGGCCAGACCCGGGATCTCGCCGGGTTCCGGATCGCCGATGGGGTCGTGGTTGCGCACTAGGCCCGTTCCGCGACGCGCCCGACGACGCGCCACGGCGATGGTGCTGGCATCGGTGCTGCTGCCGGGCGCCTGCGGCGGGGTGCCCCGCCCGGACCAGCCGCCGGAGGTGCGCCAGGTCCAGGATCCGGTCATCGCCGAGGCGATGGGCCGGATCGAGCCCTTGCGCCGCCAGGGGCGGCACGCCGAGGCGGTGCCGCTGCTGCGCACGGTGGTGGAGCGGGAGCCGGAGTTCGTGCCCGCACACCTCTGGTACCAGGACAGCGCCATCGCGCTCGGCGGCGAGACCGAGCGCCGCATGCGCGACCACTACCGCGACCTGCGGGGCCGTCCCGGCTCGCCGGTGGCCGACTACCTGCGGGCGCGGCTGCGCAGCGAGAGCCCGTTCCTGCAGCGTGAGGCCCTCGAGGCGATCCTGCGCCAGCACCAGAGCTTCGCCTACGCGCACCTGTCGATGGGGCGGCTGCAGCGCGCCCACGGCCACCTCGCCGCCGCCGCCGACCACCTGCAGCGGGCGGTCGCTCTCGATCCCGGACTGGCCGAGGCCCACCTCGACCTCGCCGAGACCCTGGTGGACCTCGGCCGCCACGAACAGGCCGCCGTGCACTACGACCGCTACGTCCGGGCCCGGCCCGACGACCTGGAGCGCGTGCGCGGCTACGTCCAGCTGCTGGTCTACCGGCTGTCCCGGGGCGACCTGGCGATCCACTGGATCGACACCGCGCTGCTGGCGGCGGATCCGGACGACGCGGGCGCGCTGATGGACAAGGCCGCCGCGCTGTGGCGGGCGCAGAACGGCCGGGAGCGCGAGGCGGTGGACCTCTACCGGCGCGTGCTGGGCCGGGACCCGGAGAACGCCCGGGCGGTGCTCAACCTGGGCCTGCTCTACTACGACGTGCTGGCGGTGGACGAGGCGTCGCGGGCGCGCTGGTGGCCGAAGGCGCGCACGGCGTTCCGGCTCTACCAGGAACTGGTGCAGCCCGAGGAGCCCCTCGACCATCTCGAGACCAGTCTCGCGGTGCCGTTCCGGCTGAAGGCGATCGCCGCGGCCGGGCTGCCCGACGACGGCGGGCCGCCGCGGGTCGAGGACCTGCTGCGGGACCCGTAGCCACCCCCGCCGCAGCGCTCAGTCGGGTCCGGGCTCGGCGGCGGCGCCGTCCAGCGCCGCCAGGGCCGACGGGAAGGGCGCGAACTGCGGCCGCAGCCGCGCCCAGTCGGCGTGGGCCAGACGGTCGTGCGGCGGGCCCGGACGCACCAGCCGGAAGCGCGGCGAGTCGATGTTGGCCACCTGCCAGGCCGCGCCGACCGGCGCCGCCAGCAGGTTGCGCAGGTCCAGGTTGCGGTCGCGGAAGCCCAGTTCGTGCAGGCGGCGGACCAGGTCGCCGACGGCGCGGCCGACCTGCGCCTGGCGGGCCGGCGGCAGCGTCGGCAGGAGCCGGTCGAGCGGCGTGCCAGGAGCCTCCCGCGTGACCAGGACGGCGCGATGCAGCCAGCCGCACCGCCGTTCCTCCCAGGCCAGGACCGGTTCGGCGGTCGGCAGCCCCGCGCGGCGCTGCCATGCGAGCGCGTCCCACTCGCGACGCGCCCGGGAGGGCTTCAGGAAGGTGTTGCGCAGGGCTCCCCGCCATCGGTCGGCGTGGGATGGATACTCATAAGTCTTTATAAAATATACACTTACGACCGAAGCGAGGCGTCGGACCCGGGAACTGCGGGCGGCGGTGACCCCTTGCCCCAGCGTCGGCGTCGCCAGATCGGCGGGGTCTCCGAGGCCGAGGTCGGCCAGCACCGGTGCCAGTTGCGCAGCACCGCGGACAACTTTCACGTGAAGCCGAAAGGGGTTCGACAGGACGGCCACAAAGCTATATGAAGCCGCTACTTAATCCATTCCGCCCGAGGTCGGCAGGCGCTTTGCCCAAGGCCGAGGTCGGGAGGAGAAGGGAGCCGCGGGTGAGGACCGTCACCAAGAAGGAACTCGTCAACCGGATCGCCGAGAAGAGCGGCGTGACCAAGGTCGTCGCCAAGGAGATCATCCAGCAGTTCCTGGATGCCATCATCGACGAGCTCTCGGAAGGCAACCGCTTGGAGTTCAGGGAGTTCGGCGTGTTCGAGTCCCGCGAACGGGCCGCCCGCCGGGCCCAGAATCCGCGCACCCTCGAGAAGGTCGAGGTGCCGGCCAAGCGCATCGTCAAGTTCAAGGTCGGCCGGATGATGCGGAAGAAGGTGTCCGGGGACGACGTGCCGGACGACGACTACCTGGACGACGACGACGACGACGACGATGTGCTGCCGCCGCCGCGCAAGGATCGTCGCGGCGAGGCGGGTTCGGCCGGCTAGGGCCCGGTCGGTCGCGGCCCGCCCGGCTCACACCCGGGCCAGGGCCTGATCCAGGTCGGCGATCAGGTCCGCCTCGTCCTCGATGCCGACCGACAGCCGGATCAGTCCGTCCGCCAGCCCCGCCTTGTGGCGTTCCGCGGCCGGGATCGAGGCGTGGGTCATGCTCGCCGGGTGGTCCACCAGGCTCTCGACGCCGCCCAGGCTCTCGGCCAGCGAGAACACCCGGAACGACGACATCACGGCGCGGGCGCGTTCGACGGTGGTCTTCAGCTCCACCGACACCATGCCGCCGCCGAGCCGCATCTGCCGCATCGCGATCTCGTGCTGCGGATGGCTCGGCAGCCCCGGGTAGTGCACCACCGCCACCTTCCTGTGCTCGGCGAGCCAGCGCGCCACCGCCAGCGCGTTGCTGCAGTGGCGCTCCATGCGCACGTGCAGCGTCTTGGTGCCGCGCAGCACCAGGAAGCAGTCCATCGGTCCCGGCGTGGCGCCGACGCTGTTCTGGAAGTGGGCCAGCTTCCGCCGCAGTTCGTCGTCGTTGCAGACCAGCGCGCCGCCGACCACGTCGCTGTGGCCGCCGAGGTACTTGGTGGTCGAGTGGGCGACGATGTCGACGCCGAGTTCGAGCGGCCGCTGCAGGAACGGCGACGCGAAGGTGTTGTCGGCCATCGTCAGGATGCCCTGCTGGCGGCAGCGGGCGGCGATGGCGGCGATGTCGAAGCAGCGCAGCAGCGGGTTGGTGGGCGACTCCAGCAGCACCAGCCGGGTGTTGGGGCGCAGCGCCGCGTCGAACGCCTTCAGGTCGCTGAGGTCGACGAAGGTCGTGCTGATGCCGAGCTTCTGGTAGAGGGTCGTCAGCAGGCGGTAGGTGCCGCCGTAGAGGTCGTTGCCCGCCACCACGTGGTCGCCCTGCTGCAGCAGGTCGATGACGCAGTTGATCGCGCCCATGCCGGAGCTGAAGCACAGCCCGTGGCGGCCGCCCTCCAGCGCCGCCAGGTTGCGCTCCAGGGCCGTGCGGGTGGGGTTGCCCGAGCGCGAGTAGTCGTAGCCCTTCAGCCTGGCCGGTTCCTCCTGCACGTAGGTGCTGGTCATGTAGACCGGGGTCATGATCGCGCCGGTGGTGGGGTCGGGTTCCTGGCCGGCGTGGATCGCCAGGGTGCCGAAGCCGTGGGGGGTCGCTGCGCTCATCGGGGCGCGGAGTTTACAAGCCGGCGCCGATCGGCAACATGCTCGGCTGCCGATGCCGAAACCCGCCCCGAGCCAGCCCGCACCGTCGCCGTACGACCTCGATGCGCTCGAGTTCGGCGCGGTCCGGGCGCTGCTGACCGAGCGGCTGCAGACGCCGCTGGGCGTGACCGCGGTGACCGCGCTCGGGCCGTTGCCGGACGCCGCGGCGGTGGCGGCGGGCTACGCCGAGGTGGCCGAATTGGCGGGGTGCCTCGCCGACGGGCAGCAGCCGCCGCTCGGCGGCGCCGTCGAGGTGCGCTCGTGGCTCGGGCCGTGCTTCCGCGGCGAGCACGTGCTGCAGGCCCGTGACCTGGCCGACCTGAAGCGGACGCTGCGGGCCGCCGAGCGCTGCCGCTCGTGGCTCGCCGGCCGGCCGGCGGCGACTGCGCTGCCGGCCCGCGCGCAGGCCGCGCCGGCCCTGGCGGACCTGGTGGGTGAACTGGAACTGCTGGTGGACGACCGCGGCGAGGTGCTCGACAGCGCGTCCGTGCGCCTGCGGCAGGCGCGGCTCGACATCGAGGCGGCCCGGCAGGCGGTGGACGCGGCGGTGGTGCGGGTGATGGCCGAGGGCGACCTGCGCCGCTACCTGCAGTCGCCGGAGGTCGCCTGGCGGCACGGTCGGCCGCTGCTGCAGGTGAAGCAGGAGTACCGCGGCCGGGTGCCCGGCGTGCTGCACGACCGCAGCCAGTCGGGCTCGACCCTGTTCGTCGAGCCGGCGGCGGTGGTGGAGGTGGCCAACCGGCTGGCGGACGCGCAGGCCGCCGAGCACCGCGAGATCCAGGTGGTGCTGGCCTCGGCCCGGGCGGGGCTCGGCCGCAACCGGGCCGATGTCGAGGCCGGCGTCGCGTTCGTCGCTGCCTTCGACCTGCTGCACGCCAAGGCGGTGCTGGTGGCGCAGGACGGCTTCCTGGTGCCCGAGGTCGGCAGCGACGGACCGTTCGTGCTGCGGCAGGCGCGGCACCCGATCCTGCTGCGGTCGCGGGCCGAGCGGCCGATCGTGCCGCTGGACGTGACGCTCGGCGATCCCGCCCGCGTCCTGGTGGTGACCGGGCCCAACACCGGCGGCAAGACCGTGGTGCTGAAGACCATCGGCCTGCTGGCCCTGATGGCGATGGCGGCGGTGCCGTTGCCGGCGGGCGCCGGCACGCGGGTGCCGTTCCTCACCGCGGTGCTGGCCGACATCGGCGACGAGCAGGGCATTTCGCAGAACCTGTCGACCTTCAGCTCGCACATCGTGCGGATCGGCCGCTGCCTGGAGGCGCCCGGCGAGCGGCCCCTGGTGCTGCTGGACGAACTCGGCGCGGGCACCGATCCGGAGGAGGGCGGCGTGCTCGGCTACGCGGTGCTGGAGCGGCTGCTGCAGCGCGCGGCCCTGGCGGTGGTGACGACCCACCTCGGCCGCCTGAAGGACTTCGCCTACAAGAACCCCGGCGCGGAGAACGGCTCGATGGCGTTCGACGGCGCCACCCTGCAGCCGCTCTACCGGCTCGAGGTCGGCATCCCCGGCAACAGCCACGCGCTGGACATCGCCCGCCGCGTCGGGCTGCCGCCCGAGGTCGTGGAGCGGGCGCGGTCCCTGCTCGGCCGGCGTGACACGCGCCTGCAGGAGGTGATCGACGCCGTGCAGCAGACGCGGCGGGACGCCGAGGCCGACCGCGAACGCACCGCCGAACTGAGCCGCAAGGTCGCCGCCGACAGCCGCCGCGTGCAGGAGCAGCTGCAGGAGGCGCAGCGCCAGGCCAGCTGGCTGCAGGAGGAGGCCGACCTCGTCGTCGGCCAGCAGGTGCAGTCGCTGCGCGAGGCGCTGGCGCCGGACCTGCAGGCGCTGCTGAGCGCGCCGGGCCAGCACGGCGAACGGGCGCGCCAGCTCAAGGCGACGGTGGAAGGCCTGCTGCGCCAGGTCTCGGTGCATCGCCGGCGCATGGCGTTCTGCTTCGGCCTGAAGCGCGGCGACCCGGTCCACCTGACCCGCTACGGGCGCACCTGTCCGGTGCACAAGGTCGACAAGGTCCGGGAGACGATCACGGTCGACTACGGCAAGCTCCGCCTGGAGGTGCCCTTCGAGGACGTGTCGTGGCTGCAGCCGCTGGACGGCGGCCCCTCCTGACGCCGGGCTGGAGCAGGCGCGAGGCCGCGCTACCATCGGACCCTTCCATGCAGGCTCCCCGCGTCCTGATCGCCGACAACGACCGCGCGGTGGCGGGCCTGCTGGCCGAGGTGCTGCGCCGCCTGGGCTGCGAGGTCGTCCAGGTGGCCGATGGCGCGGCGGCGGTGGCGGCGCTGACCGACGGTGCCTTCGGCGTGCTGGTGTGCGATCTCGACATGCCGCGGCTGACGGGCTTCGAGGTCGTCGGCTGGCTCGCCGGCCGGCCGCGGCCGCCGCGGGTGGTGGTGGTGACCGGCTACCTCGATGGCCAGGCCGCCGCGGCGCTGCAGGCCCATCCGCACGTGGCGGCGGTGCTGAAGAAGCCCTTCGACCTCGGCGCGTTCACCGACCTGGTCCGCGGGCTGCTGACGGCTGCGGCTGTGCCTTCGAACGGCGACGCGGGAGCCGGATGAGCCAGCTGCTCTCGCGGCTGTCGTTCCGCACCGCCGGCGAGTCGCACGGCCCGGCCGTGGTGGCCATCCTGGAGGGCCTGCCCCGGGGGCTGCTCCTCGACATCGACCGGGTCGATGCCGCCCTCCGCCGCCGTCAGGGCGGGGCGGGGCGCGGGGGCCGGCAGCGGATCGAGGCCGACCGGGTCGAGGTCCTCGGCGGGCTGCGGGGCGGCCGGACCATCGGCTCGCCGCTCTGCCTCC
This sequence comes from uncultured candidatus Brocadiaceae bacterium, assembly GCA_964565715.1. GTDB lineage: Bacteria > Planctomycetota > UBA1135 > UBA1135 > UBA2386 > CAZMGG01. The sequence continues at coordinate 10,952 of CAZMGG010000162.1, forward strand.
TGGTGCGGAATCGCGACGACTCCATCGACCGGCTGCCGGAGCCGACGCGGCCCCGGCCCGGGCATGCCGACCTGGCCGGCTGCTACCGCCACCTCGATCGCGACATCCGTTCGACCCTCGAGCGGGCGTCGGCCCGGGAGACCGCCGGGCGCGTGGCGGCGGGCGCGGTGTGCTCCCAGGTACTGGCGCTGGCCGGCTGCCGGGTGTTCGGGTTCGTCCGTTCGGTGGCCGCAGCGGCCATGCCGGCCGAGGTGCCGGGGCCGATCGGCGCCGCCGACCTGGAACGGCTGACCCAGGTCCGGGACGGCTCGCGGCTCTACACCCTGGACGCGGCGGCCGACGGGGCGATGCTGGCGGCGGTCCAGGAGGCCGGGCGGCAGAAGGACACCGTCGGCGGTGTGCTGGAGGTGCAGGCGATCGACCCCCTGCCCGGGCTGGGAAGCTGCCTGCAGTGGCACGAGCGCCTGGACACCCGGTTGGCGGCGGCCGTGATGTCCATCCCCGCCATCAAGGGGGTCGAGATCGGGGCAGGTTTCGCGACGGCGGGCCTGTTCGGTTCGCAGGTACACGATCCGATCCTGCCGGCGCCGAGCGTGCAGGAGGGTGGCCCGCTGGCGCTGCCCCGCGGCAGCAACCGGGCCGGCGGGCTGGAAGGGGGCATGACCAACGGCCAGAACGTGGTGGTGCGGGCGGCCATGAAGCCCATCGCCACCCTGGGCCAGCCCCTGCCGAGCGTCGACCTGGCGACGGGCGCGGCCGATGCCGCCGGCCACGAACGCTCCGACCTGTGCGCGGTGTCGGCGGCTTCGGTGGTGGCGGAGGCCATGGTCGCCCTGGTGCTGGCCGACGCCATGCTCACCCGTCTCGGCGGTGAGACGGCGGCGGAACTGGCAGGCCGGCTCGAGGCCTTCCGGGCGGCGGCGGCGCGGCTGGGGCGCGGGACGCCCCCCGGCGACGGAGCCTGCTGAAAAAAGCCGTGGCTCGCCTTGAACTGCTCCGACCCCTCGGTATCGTCCCCGCCTCTCTTTCTCCGCGGCTCGTTG
>CAZMGG010000163.1:0-7134 GCA_964565715.1 uncultured candidatus Brocadiaceae bacterium
GCTGCCGGTCGGCGCGCAGGTCCTCGTCGCGGAAGCAGCGGGCGATCTGGAAGTAGCGGTCGAGCCCGCCGACCATGCTGAGCTGCTTGAAGATCTGCGGGCTCTGCGGCAGGGCGAAGAACTTGCCCGGATTGACCCGGCTCGGCACCAGGTAGTCGCGGGCGCCCTCCGGCGTGCTCTTGGTCAGGATCGGCGTCTCCAGGTCGATGAAGCCCTGCTCCTGCAGGAAGTTGCGCACCGCGGTGACGAAGCGGGCGCGCTTCAGCAGGGCCTCCTGCAGTGGCCGGCGCCGCAGGTCGAGGTAGCGGTACTGCATCCGCAGCTCCTCGTTGGCCTCGGCCTTGTCGAGGATCTCGAAGGGCGGCGTGTCGGCCTCGCTGAGCACCGTCACCGCGCCCGCCAGCAGCTCGATCGCGCCGGTGCTGCGGTTCGGGTTGACCTTGTCCGGCGCCCGCCGGCGCACGACGCCGCGCACCGACAGGCAGTCCTCGGCGCCGAGCCGCCGCACCAGTTCGAACAGCCCGGCCTGGGCCTGCGCATGGTCCTGGTCGACCACCACCTGGGTGACGCCGTGGCGGTCGCGCAGGTCGAGGAACAGGATCTGGCCGTGGTGCCGGTGGTTCTCGATCCAGCCGTTCAGGACCACCTCGCGGCCGTCGTCGGCGACGCCGAGGGCGCCGCAGGTGTGGGTTCGCTGCCAGGGGGATCGGGTGCTCGCCATGCCGTTCTCTCGTGGGCCGAAGGGCCGAAAGGCGGCGTTTGTATCCGGCGGCCGGCGCGGTTCCAGCTACTCGTAGCGCACCGCCGCCGCCGGATCCTGCCGCCGCATGCGCAGGCCCGGCAGCAGCGCGGCCAGCACCCCCACCACCAGCGCCAGGCCCGGCGCCAGCACCATCCACTCCCAGGGCAGCGCCACCGGCGCCCGCAGGCCGGCGACGCGGTTCAGGCCGGCCAGCAGCACCTGCACCATCGGCACGCAGATGGCGAGCGCCAGCAGCGCCGCCAGCACGGCGACCACGGCGCCCTCCAGCACGAACGACCAGAGCAGGGCCCGCGGCCCCATGCCGAGCGCCCGCAGCACGCCGAGCTCGCGGGTGCGGCCCAGCGCGGCGATGGTCATCCCGTTCAGCAGGCCGACGCCGGCCAGCAGCAGGATCAGCAGCAGCAGCAGCTCGAACAGGCGGAAGTCGCGGGTGACGTCGCGCAGGTGGTAGTCGCGGATCCAGACGCCGGTACGGGCCTTCAGGATGCCGGGCAGCAGCTGCCGCACCCGTTCCAGCACCACGTCCGGATCGGCAGAGGGCTGCAGCCGCAGGGTCACCCGTTCGACGCAGGCCTCGGGCACGCAGAAGTCCCGGCGCAGCCAGTGCGGCGCGGTCACCGCCCAGGCGCGTTCGCTCGGCTGGTAGCCCGAGCGGTCCGACACCATCACCACCTCGTAGGCCACCGGGTTGCGGTTGCGGTCGTGCAGCGACACCAGGCTGCCGTTGCGCCAGCCCATCTTCGCCGCCAGACGGTGGCTGGCGATCAGGGTGCGCCGGGCCGGATCGGCGTAGCGCCGCAGCGCCGCCGGATCGGCCTCCAGGGCGGAACCGGCGGCGGCGGCCAGTTCCGGCGCCAGGCCCGACAGCAGGAAGCCCTGCGCGACCTGCCCCTCCTCCGGCTCGACGCGGTCCACGCCGGGCACGGCACCCAGGGTCAGCGCCACCGCCGGCGTCACCGCCGGCCCTTCCAGGAACAGCCGCTCCTCCAGGGCCTCGTAGCCGAACTCGCGCACCTCCGCCCGCAACCCGGCGGTGATGCCCTGCAGCCCGAGCAGCGCCACCAGCACGGCGCCGAGCCCGCACACCGAGGCCGCCACCCGGCCGCGGCCGCGCCGCAGTTCGACCGCCACCAGCCAGGCCGGCAGCGGCAGCAGCAGGCGCACAGGCCACAGCAGCACGCGGCCGAGCACGGCCACCATCATCGGCGCCAGCAGCAGCACCGCGCCGAACAGCAGCAGCATGCCGACCAGTTCCAGCACCACCACCAGGGTCTCGTAGCCCTCCTCGGACACCAGCGGCGTCATCGCCAGGTAGGCGAGCGGCAGCACCAGCACCAGCAGCAGCAGCAGCCACAGGTTGACGCCCTGCAGCAGGTCGCGGCCCTGCCGGTCGCCGAGCCCGCGGCCGTGCAGCACCGAGAGCGGCGACAGCCGGCGGGCCCGCCACAGCGGGAACGCCGCCCCGGCCAGGGTGAACACCACGCCGAGCACGCCGGTCCACAGCACCGGCACCAGCGGCACCTCGAAGGTCAGCCACTCCTTGCCGACGCCGAGCGAACTCACCCGCTGTTCGCGCAGCAGCAGCGCCAGCAGCAGGCCGAGCCCGATGCCGAGCAGGCTGCCCAGCACGCCCAGCGCGACGGCGTCGCCGAGGAAGATCCGCAGCACCGCGCCCGGCGAGACGCCCAGGCAGCGCAGCAGCCCGAGCTGCCGCACCCGTGACACCAGGCTGTGGCTGAGGGTCTGGAACACCACGAACATGCCCAGCACCAGGGCGAGGCAGCCCAGCACCTTCAGGCCGTTGCGGAAGGCGCGCTCGTCGGCGCCCTCGCCGAGCATCGCCGCCCGCAGGTCGACGGCGCGGTAGTCGGCCTGCAGCGAGGTCCGCAGCCGGTCGAGGTCGGCGCCGTAGGTGCGAACCACGTGGAACAGGTCCTGGCCCGCGGGCGCCAGCCCCCGCACCAGGGCGTGGCTGCCCACCACCACCTGGCCGAAGTTCCGCCGGCCGAGCAGGTCGTGACCGAGGATGCCCACCACCTGCACCACGGCGCGGGCGGGCGCGCGGCCCGGTTCCGGCGCCAGCACCTGCAGCACGCCGTCCTGGCAGAGCACGCGCTGCGCGCCCATCGGCTCCACCAGGTCGAGGCGGTCGCCCGGCCGCACCTGCAGCAGCCGCGCCGCCTCCTGACCCAGCAGCACCGCCGCGTCGCCGTCGCCGGCCCGCAGGTCGCGGCCCTCGGCGACCCGGTAGTGGCCGAACGCCTGCGCCGGCAGCGGCGACAGCCCGAACGCGGCCAGATCGAGCCGCTGGCCCTGCCGTTCGCCGAGCACGCGCCCCTCGCGCCAGACGGCGGCGCCCTGCACGCCGGGCCGCCCGGCCAGGTCCTGCAGCACCGTCGCCGCGTCGCGCGCGGCCTGCAGCGGCGCCACCTCCAGGTCGACCGCGCCGCGCATCGGATCCTGCGCGATCATGCGGCTGCGGATCGTGTTGTGGTCCATCACGTAGATGGCCACCACGATGGCGGTGCCGAAGCCGATCCCCAGCAGGCTGAGGGCGGTGCGGAGCGGGTTAGATGCCCAGCTCCTGAAGACGATGAAAGACGTCAGCCGTGGCAAAGGGGCCTCCGCGCAGCTCGGCCTCGGGCCGCAGCGCGCCATCGTGCAGGAACAGGATGCGGTCGCCGGCGGCGGCGTCCCGCGGGTTGTGGGTGACCAGCAGGATCGCCGTGCCGAGCCGGTCGCGCACCTGCCGCAGCAGCGCCACCACCTCCTCGCCGGCCTTGCTCGACAGGTTGCCGGTGGGCTCGTCGGCCAGGATCAGCGGCGGCTCGGCGGCCAGCGCCCGGGCGATGCTGACGCGCTGCATCTCGCCGCCGCTGAGCGTGCCCGGCAGGCGCCGGGCCAGATGCTGCACGCCCAGCAGGGCCAGCAGCCCGTCGATCCGCTCGCGGTGGCGCCGCGGCTCCTGGCCGAGGATGCGCAGCGGCAGGGTGACGTTCTCCTGCACCGTCAGGTCGGGCAGCAGGTGGAAGAACTGGATGATGACGCGGTAGGACCGTCGGCGGACCGCCGCACGTTCCTGCTCGCCGCCCTGCTGCAGGTCCTGGCCCTGCACGAGCACGCGGCCCGCCGACGGCTGGTCGAGGCCGGCCAGCAGGTGCAGCAGCGTCGACTTGCCCGAGCCGGAAGGGCCCATGATGACGGCGAACTCGCCGGGCATCACCCGCAGGGCGACGTCGCGCAGGATCGGCACCTCGGCGCGTTCGACGGTCTGGAAGCGGTAGAGGCCCTCGGCGACCAGGACGGGAGCTTGCACCGTGGCGGCGGAGGGCTCGGTCATCGCCGGCATCTTGGCAAACACCGGGCCGCGATGCGACACCGGGGCGGAATGCCGCGCGGCACCGGCCGCGTCAGCGGCGCAGCAGCGCCTGCAGCCGCGGGCGATGCGCGCCATTGTCGGGCAGGAACAGCACGTCCGGCTCGCAGCCTGGCAGCCCTGGCGTCCACCGCACCAGTTCGAGCCGGCGGCGCAGCAGCCGGCGTGCCGCCCGCACGCCGAACGGCCGGTAGCCCTGCTCGTGCAGGAAACCCAGCAGTTCGTCGACGCTGCTGCCGGCCCGGTGCAGGTGCTCGGGCACCACCTCCAGCACCAGCGCCGGCCGCAGCCGCGCCAGGGTCTGGCGCAGGCCGCGCAGCACGGCGACCTCCCAGCCCTCGACGTCGATCTTGCACACGACCGGCGTGCCGGCCGCGAGGCCGGCCAGCATCTCGTCGCCCCGGCGCACGGTGATGCGGTGGGTCTGCGACAGGGCGGCCCCGGCCGGCGCCGCGCCGCTGAGGCTGCCCCAGCCGTCGTGGCCGGCGAACACGTGCAGCACGCCATCGCCGGCCACCTCGCCGAGCCCGCACGGGTGCAGGCTGACGTTGCCGAGCCGGTTGCGGCCGACGTGGCCGGCGATGGCGGCGGCGGCCTCGGGATTCGGCTCGAACGCCACCACGGTCCCCGCCGGCCCGACCAGGTGCGCGCCGAGCACGGTCAGCAGGCCGTGGTTGGCGCCGACGTCGACGAACGCGTCGCCGGGCCGCAGCAGCCGCCGCAGCAGCATCTGCAGGGCCAGGTCGTGGTAGCGGGCGAGGAACCAGCTCAGCCGTTCCGACCAGTTGCCGAGGTCCAGGTCCAGCGTGCAGCCGTGCCATTTGCCGCGCACGGTGCGGCGGCCCGCGGCCCGCCAGCGACGCTCGTCCTCGCCCCCGCACCAGCGGTAGAGCCGGCCCCAGGCCGGCAATTCCAGCCGGCACCAGCCCAGCACCGGCCACAGCCAGAACGGCACCCGCGCCCGGCGCACGAGGCGCAGGCCCGCCGGCGGCATGGGCGCCGCCGGGACCACCGGCCGGAACGCGGGCTCGGAACTCATCGGGCGCCGATCATGCCACGCCCGCGCCGGGACCGGCCAGGGCCGGGACCGGAGCCCGAGCCCCCACCTACTTGACCTGGATCAGCTCGACCCGGAACACCAGGGTGGCGTTGGGGCCGATCTTCGGCGGCGCGCCGCGGCTGCCGTAGGCCAGTTCGGCCGGGATGACGAACTGGAACACGCCGCCCTCCTGCATGAGCTGCAGGCCCTCGGTCCAGCCCGGGATGACCCGGTTGAGCGCGAACTCGGTGGGCGCGCCCCGCAGGTGCGAGCTGTCGAACACCGAGCCGTCCAGCAGCCAGCCGGTGTAGTGGGCCAGCACGGTGTCGGTCGCCTTCGGCCGCCTGCCCTCGCCCTGCTTCACGATCTCGTACTGCAGGCCCGACTCGGTCTTCTGCAGCTTCGCCGGATCGGAGGCCTGGAACGCCGGCACCGGCATGACCTTGGTCAGCTCGATCTCCCAGACGGTGACGCTGCCGGGCTGCAGCCGGCCGATCGGCTTGTCGCCGCTGCCGAGCGCCGCGGGCACCTCGCAGCGCACCACGTCGCCGACCTTCAGGATCGAGCACAGCTCCTGCAGGAACGGGAACGGCAGCATGTCCTTCGTGCCCGACAGCTTGTGGTCCTGCTGCTCGGAGCAGAACTGCAGCTCGCCGCCGGTGCTGAACAGCGCGTAGCGCATCTCGACGGCGTCGTCCTTGCCCGGCATCGCGCCGGTGCCGACCTTGACGATCTCGTACTTGAGGCCCGACCCGGTGGTCTTGGTGGCCTCCTGGTTGGCGGGCCGGAACTTCGGCATCCGCACGATCTCCAGCAGCTCCACGTCGAACACCAGCACGCTGTTGGGCGGGATCTCGCCCTTGTCCTGGCTGCCGTAGCCCAGCTCCGGCGGGATGGTCAGCTTGAACCGCGCCCCCGGCGACATCAGCTGCAGGCCCTCGGTCCAGCCGGCGATCACCTGGTTGAGGCCGAACCGCGCCGGCTCACCGCGGTCCCGCGACGAGTCGAACTTCGTGCCGTTGGTGAGCCAGCCGGTGTAGTGCACGACCACCAGGTCGGTGGCGGCGGGGCCGGGCTGGTCGCTGCCCTTCTGCAGCACGCAGTACTCGAGGCCGGACGCGGTCTTGATCGTGTCCTTGCACTCGGGGATGCCCGTGTTCTGGGCGGAGAGGACGGCGGCGCCGGCGGCCGCGGCCAACAGGAGCAGGGGTCGGTTCATCCGCGCACTCTAGCGGCTACCGCGACGCCGGCCAGCGCGCGGTGGCGCCCGCCGCCCCCGCCGTCAGCCGCCCGGCTGCCGCACCGACAGTTCGAGGATGCGGCGGGCCATGCCGTCCAGCGGCACCGCCTCGGCGAAGCCTTCCTCGATCGGCTTGCGCGGCATCCCGTAGACGGTGCACGAACCCTGGTCCTGGGCCAGGATCGTCGCGCCGTCCTGGTAGAGCTCCCGGCTGGTGCGGTGGCCGTCCTCGCCCATCCCCGTCAACAGCACGCCGAGCACCGAGCCGCCGAACAGCTCCCGCAGCGAACGGAACAGGAAGTCCACCGCCGGCCGGCAGGAGTTCTCCAGGGGTGCGTCGCTGAGGAACAGGTGCGGCAGCCCGTTGCGGCGTCGCACGCCCAGGTGCCGCCCACCCGGCGCCAGATAGACCCGGCCCGCCAGCAGCCGCTCGCCGTCTTCGGCCTCGGCCACCCGCAGGGGCGACTGCTGATCCAGGGATCGGGCCAGGGACTCGGTGAAGCCCGCCGGCATGTGCTGCACCACCAGCACCGGCAACGGGAAGTCGGCGGGCAACGCCGGCAGCACCGACGCCAGCGCCTTGGGACCGCCGGTGGAGACGCCGATCGCCAGCACCTGCGGCACCCGCGCCCGGGCGGTCCGTGGCGCGGTGACGGTGGTGGCCGCCACCACCGCCCGGCTCCGGGTGACGACCGGCGCCTTCTCCACCGGCACCG
>CAZMGG010000163.1:7234-11755 GCA_964565715.1 uncultured candidatus Brocadiaceae bacterium
GCTGATCACGGGCGCGCAGGCGGTTGCGGCCGACCCCTCGGGCAGGCTGGGGGGCACCGACACCACGCTGGTGTGGGCCTGGGCCAGCGCCGCCGCCCGGCCGCCGCCGCTCAGCGGGCCGCGGTCCATGGCCAGGACCGGCGTGTCGACGCCGAGTCGCCGCAACTCGGCGAGGTGGGCAAGGCCCTTGCCGGCGAGGTCCAGTTCCAGGGCGATCAGATCCGGCCGGGCGGCGGTGACCTTCTCGCAGAGCGCCGGCCCGAACGGCGCGGTGGCCGCCAGATCGATGCGGTCGTGCCGGGCGATCTCCACCGCCAGGAGCCGGCGCAGCTCGCCATCGCCCACCACCATCACTCGCAGGGAAGGCGGCAGACCCGGATCGATGGGAGTGGAGCCTGACGAGGGCATGGCGAGGCGCGCGGGCGCTTTGCCCTCTTCGGTCTTAACAAACCCGGGACCGTAGGGATTCCGGTGGCCGGACCCGTCGGCTTCCGCCACAGGGCGCCGCGCCGGGTGTGGCGCGATGCCACAGCGGGTCCGCCCCCTAGGATGCCAGGGTGGACCTGCTCTTCGACGGGCACGCCGCGGCGCCGCTCACGGTGCTGCTCGCCCATGGCGCCGGCGCCGGCATGGAGTCGCCGTTCCTGGCCGACGTCGCCACCGGCCTCGCCACCGCCGGGCTGCGGGTGGCACGCTTCGAGTTCCCCTACATGGCGGCGCGCCGGTCCGGTCGAAGGCCCGGTCCGGACCGCCTGCCGGTCCTGCTGGAGCACTTCCGCGCCGTCCGGGCGAGCCTGCCGCCGGACACCCGCGTCGCGCTGGCCGGCAAGTCGATGGGCGGCCGCATCGCGACGATGGTCGCCGACGAACTCGGCGCCCGCGCCGTGGTCGTGTTCGGCTACCCGTTCCACCCGCCGGGCCGGCCGCAGCAGCTCCGCACCGCCCACCTCGCGACGCTGCGCACGCCCTGCCTGATCCTGCAGGGCGAACGCGATCCGTTCGGCACGCGGGCGGAGTTCGGCGCGGTGAGCCCCGGCCCGGCGGTGACGATCGGCTGGCTCGCCGATGGCGATCACGGCCTCGTGCCGCGGGCGAGATCGGGCCGCACCGCCACGCAGAACCTGCAGCAGGCCATCGCCGAAGCCAGCGCCTTCCTCGCCGCGGCCACCGGCGACCCTGCCTGACCGCCCCGCCGCAACTCCTCTTTACAGACCCCGGGCGGGCTGCTTCCTTCACGCCGATGAGCATCCCTCGGACCGGCCGCCCCCCGCTGCTGCTCCTCCTGCTGTCGCTGCCCGTCCTGCCGGGCTGCGTGCTGGCGGTGGTGGCCGCCGGCGCCGCCGCCTACGGCGCGGTGTCCTACTCGGACAACGAAGCCTGGATGGACTTCCATGCCGACAGCGAGCGGGTCTGGGACGCCGCGCTGCAGAGCCTGAAGGAGAACGGCTACGCACCCGACCCGAAGGCGAAGCTGCTGCCCGGCGACACCGAGCTGCGGGCCGGCGATTGCGTGCTGAAGCTCGAACGGCATCCCACCGGCTTCGTCCGCATCAAGGTGCGGGTCGGCACCTTCGACACCGAGGACAACCGCCGCAAGAGCGGCCTGATCCTGGAGAACATGCGGCAGAGGCTGGCGCCGTGACCGCCTCCATCGAGCGGCTGCTGGCGGGCTTCGGCCGCTTCCGCCAGCACTGGTTCGAGGAGCATCCGGACCGCTACCAGGAACTGGCCCGCGGCCAGCAGCCGCACACCATGGTGATCGCCTGCTGCGATTCGCGGGTGGATCCGGGCCTGCTCACCGACTCGCCGCCCGGCGAGATCTTCGTGGTGCGCAACGTCGCCAACCTGGTGCCGCCCTGCGTCGCCGACGGCCGCCACCACGGCACCAGCGCCGCCCTGGAGTTCGCGGTCCGCGCCCTGAAGGTCGAGAACGTGCTGGTCCTGGGCCACAGCCAGTGCGGCGGCATCCGCGCCCTGGTCGAGGGTTCCGGCAGCGACTTCATGTTCATCCAGCCGTGGATGGAGATCGCCCGCGCCGCCTGCCTGCTGGCCCTGCAGAAGGACGGCAATGGCGACGCCGAGGCGCGGCTGCGCCGCAGCGAGCAGGCCGGCATCGCCCAGTCGCTGGCCAACCTCGCCACCTTCCCCTGGATCCGCGAGGCCATCGGCCAGGGCCGCCTGCAGCTCCACGGCTGGCACTTCGACCTCGGCGCCGGCGTGCTGTCGGGCTACCACCCGGCCACCGACTCCTTCCGGCCCCTGGTGGCCGGCTCCGGCGCCGGCGGCCGGCCGACCCGGCCGCAGCCGGGCGGCCCGCCGGGTCGCTAGCCGGCGCTCCGGCTTGTCCCCGCGGCGGCCCCGTGGCGCAATAGCGGCGCCCCCACCGAGGAACCCATGCGCTTGCCGACCGCCCTGCTGGCCGCCGCCACCTCCAGCCTCGCCAGTCTCGCCCTCGCCCAGACCCCGCCACCCCCCGCCGGCCCGGCCGCCGCCACCGAGGTGACCTTCACCGAGCACGTGGCGCCGATCGTGTTCCAGCACTGCGCGGGCTGCCATCGCCCCGGCGAGGTGGCGCCCTTCCCGCTGCTCAGCTACCAGGACGTGCGCAAGAAGGGCCGGATGCTGCAGCAGGTCACCGCCGACCGCTACATGCCGCCCTGGCACCCGGAGCCGGGCCACGGCAGCTTCCGCGGCGAGAACCGCCTCACCGACGCGCAGATCGGGACGATCGCGCAGTGGGTCAAGACCGGCATGAAGGAGGGCCCGAAGGAGGCCCTGCCGGCGCTGCCGCAGTTCGCCGACGGCTGGCAGCTCGGCGAGCCCGACCTGATCGTCAAGATGCTCGATCCGTTCGAGGTGCCGGCCAAGGGTCCCGACATCTACCGCAACTTCGTCGTGCCGATCGGCCTGCCCGAGGACCGGTGGGTCACCGCCATCGAGGTGCGGCCGAGCGCCCGTTCGGTGCTGCACCACGTGCTGTTCTTCCTCGACGAGGACGGCGAGGCCCAGCGCCTGCAGCAGGAGAGCCGCGACCGCCAGCCGGGCTTTCCCGGCATGCGGCTGCGCCGCGCCGGTTCGCTCGGCGGCTGGGCGGTCGGCGGCATGCCGGAGCACCTGCCCGAGGGCCTGGCGATGAAGCTGCCGAAGGGCAGCGACCTGGTGCTGCAGAGCCACTTCCACCCGGCCGGCAGGAAGGAGAAGGAGCAGACCACCATCGGCCTCTACTTCGCCAAGCAGCCACCGGCGCGCACGCTGGCGCAGATCCAGCTGCCGCCGCTGTTCGGCATCGGTGCCGGCCTCGACATCCCGGCCGGCCAGAAGGACTTCCGCATCGGCGACGAGTTCGAGCTGCCGTGCGACGTCGACGCGGTGTCGGTCGGCGGCCACGCCCACATGCTCTGCACCAGCATGCGCATGTTCGCCGAGCTGCCCGACGGCAAGAAGGAGCCGTTGCTGCTGATCCGCGACTGGGACTTCAACTGGCAGAACCGCTACACCTACCAGAGCCTGGTGCGGCTGCCGAAGGGGGCGAAGCTGAAGGCCGAGTTGCTCTACGACAACAGCAAGGACAACCCGGACAATCCGCACAACCCGCCGAAGCGGGTGCGCTGGGGCCGCGAGTCCACCGACGAGATGGGCAGCATCACGCTGCTGGTGACGCCGGCCGACGAGCAGGACCGGCAGACGCTGCTCGACGCGATCGCCCAGCACCAGCTGCGCGGCGTCGTCAGCGAGGAGCGCATGGAGCAGATCCAGAAGCGCGTCGAGGAGCAGATCAAGCAGTGGGACAAGGACAAGGACGGCAAGGTGGCGCCCGACGAGGTGCCCGCACGGATGCGCCGGATGTTCGACCGGCTCGACACCGACAAGGACGGCTTCCTCACCGTCGACGACTTCAAGAACGGCGGCGGGCTGGGCGGGCTGCTGCCCGGCGGGCTGGGCGGCGGTGAGCTGGGCGGCCCCGGCGGCGGTCGGGAGGGCGGCGGCAAGTGAGACGGGCCGCGGCGGCGTTCCTGCTGCTCGGCTGCCTCGCGGTCCTGCCGGTGGCCTGCGGCAGCCTCGCGCTGCCCAAGGGCCCGATCCTGTCGACGCTGGACGGTGGCCAGTGCCGGCCGCTCGACGCGCACGAGAACGCCATCCACGTCATCGTCTTCGTCACCCACGACTGCCCGATCGCCAACGCCTACGCGCCGACCCTGGCCGAGCTGGCGCCGGAGTTCGCCCGGCACGGCGTGCGGCTGTTCCTGGTCCACGTCGATCCCGACCTGACCGTGGCCGCGGCGCGGACGCACCAGCGGGCCTATGGCCTGCCCGATCCGATCGCGCTCGATCCCCGGCAGGAACTGGCGCGCCTGTGCGGCGCCACCGTCACGCCCGAGGCGGTGGTGATCCAGGGCGGCCACGTGCGCTACCAGGGCCGCATCGACGACGCCTGGACGGGCCTCGGCGACCGCCGCGAGGTCGGGCGCCGGGATCTGTGGGAGGCGGTGCAGGAAGTGCTGGCCGGCAAGCCGGTGTCGG
>CAZMGG010000164.1:0-11725 GCA_964565715.1 uncultured candidatus Brocadiaceae bacterium
CGCCAACTACGTGGCGAAGAAGCTCGAGGGGCACTTCCCGGTGCTCTACACCGGCCAGAACGGCATGGTGGCCCACGAGTGCATCGTCGACGTGCGGCAGCTCAAGGCCACGTCGGGCGTCGAGGTGGGCGACATCGCCAAGCGGCTGATGGACTACGGCTTCCACGCCCCCACCATCAGCTTCCCGGTGGCCGGCACGATGATGATCGAGCCGACCGAGAGCGAGTCGCAGGCCGAGCTGGACCGCTTCTGCCAGGCGCTGATCTCGATCCGCGAGGAGATCCGCGAGATCGAGCAGGGCAAGGCCGACAAGAAGGACAACCTGCTGAAGAACGCGCCGCACACCGCCGAGGCGGTCACCGCCGACGAGTGGACGCGACCCTACAGCCGGCAGCGGGCGGCGTTCCCGGCGCCGTGGCTGAAGGAGGGCAAGTTCTGGCCCTCGGTGGCGCGGGTGAACGACGTGCACGGCGATCGCAACCTGATCTGCTCGTGCCCGCCGGTCAGCGACTACGCCGCCGCCACCTGAGCGGCCCTTCGTCCCGATCCGATACACGCTCGCCCCGGCGCAAACGGCCTTCCCGGCCCGGGGCCTGCCCAAACGGAACTTCCGGGGCACCATTGGGACGTCTGAAGGCCTCGCCTACCTGCCCGCGATGAATCCGACCGCCCTCCTGCCCGCAGCCCTCCTCACCGCCACCGCCGTCTGCCAGGGTCCGGTCACCTGCACCGCGCCCCTGCCCGGCAGCACCCTCGCCACCGCCTCGCCGTTCGTGGCCACCCACTACCAGCCGGCGCCGGTGCCGCCGCCGCCCGCCTACAACGGCGCCGGCATCCTCTGCGACGTGACCGCCGTCGGCCCGACCGAGATCCGCCAGCTCGACCTGAACCTCTACGACGACGGCGTCATCAACCCGAACCAGCTCAACAACCAGACCACGGTGAACGTCTGGGTCGTGCCCGGCACCTGGGTCGGCAACGAGACCACCGCTGCGGCCTGGACGCTCGCCGGCACCGGCACCCTGACCGTGAGCGCCACCAACCAGCCGTCGGTGGTCGTGTTCGGCACGCCGGCGCTCCTGCCGACCGGCGCGTCGGGCGTCGCCATCCAGATCCAGGCGCCGACCGCGGGCGCCAACATCGGCCCGCTGCACCCGCTCGTCGTCGTGCCCTCCTGGATGCCCTCGATGCCGCTGCAGGTGAGCGACGCCTGGCTGGCCCTCGGCAACTTCGCCACCACCGGCGACCTGTTCACCAACGCCGTGAACACGCCGCTCGGCGTCAGCTGCGCCTTCCACCACGCGCCCTCGGTCGACTACGGCTATACGCTGACCTACGGCACCGGCTGCTACCGCCAGTCGGTCGGCTTCCACGAGCACTTCCCCGGCCCGGTCCCGGTCTTCGACCTCGGCGGCCTCGCCCTGCAGTTGACGCCGGGCACCGGGATGGACTACGCGGTGGCCGGCATCCCCGCGGCCATCGTCGCGCCGACCACGCCCGCCCTGGCGAACCAGGCCAGCCTGCCGCTCGGCAACGACGACCTGACGGCGCCGCAGACCCTGCCGTTCACCTTCCCCTTCCGCGGCACGCCCGGCATCACCCAGATCACCATCGCCAGCAACGGCTTCGTCTGGCTCGACGGCACGAGCACCGGCGCCACGCCGTTCGCCGACGACGTCCCCGGCCTGCTGCAGGGCCCCGCCCGCCTCTGCCCGGCCTGGGGCGACTGGGATCCGAGTGCTGGCGGCTCGGTGCACTTCGAGGCGAACGCCACCAACGACCGCGCCTACGTCACCTGGCTCGGCATCCCGGAGCTGAACCAGCCCGGCAGCACGCTCACCGCCCAGCTCGTCCTGCACGACACCGGCATCGTCGAGTTCCACTACGGCATCGTCACGCCGGCCGCGGCGCCGCTGCTGGTGGGCTACAGCCCCGGCAACGGCGTGCGCGACCCGGGCAGCCGCGACCTCGCCGACAACGGCAACGTGCTGGCCTTCACGTCCGGCGACAACCAGCCGCCGCCCTTCCTCGACCTCGACGCCCGCCCGGTGCTGGGCACCACGCCCAATCTGGTCACCACCCACATCCCGCCGAGCGCGATGTTCAACCTGGTCATGATCGGCTTCGGCTCCATCGCCGACCCGGGCTTCGACCTCGGCGTGTTCGGCATGCCCGGCTGCGCGCAGTGGATCCTGCCGGTGGTCACCAACGGCGCCGCCGTGCTGAACGGCTCGAGCAGCACGCCGCTGGTGCTGCCGCTCGATCCGATCTACCTCGGCGCCAACCTGTTCGCGCAGAGCGCGCCGCTGGCGCCGGGCTTCAACCCGACCGGCATCCTGGTCAGCAACGGCGTCTGCATCCGCGCCGGCTACTAGGCTCTCTGCGGCGCGCGCACCGCGCACAGCCGCTGCCGCACGGCGCGGGGCGGGTCACCCTCGGTGCCGTGGAAGCTCTCGCGCACGCTGAGCTGCCCGGCAACCGCCGCCACCAGTTCCCCTTCCGCCAGCAGGAAGTCGGGGTTGCGCGGCCGCCCGTAGCGCTCGTTGCCCACGCCGAAGGTCTCGTAGAGCAGCACGCCGCCGGGCGCGACGCTCGCCACCAGCGCGGGCAGCAACGGCCGCCAGAGGTAGTTGCTGACCACCACCGCGGCGAACGTCCGGCCCGACAGCGGCCACGGCGCGCCCTCGAGATCGGCCGGCAGCACGGTCACCCGGGGTTCGGCGAGGGCACGCAGCGCCGTCACGTCGCGATCGACGGCCACCACCGGATGTCCGCGGCGGGCGAAGAACACCGCGTGGCGCCCACCACCGGCGGCGACGTCGAGCACCGTGCCGCCCGCCGGCACCAAGCCGGCGTGGCGGAGGACGAACGGCGACGGCGGCAGGTCGGGCGCGGGCCCGCTCACCGGGCCTGGTCGCGGTAGATCACCCGCAGCGGCGCCGGCGGGTTGCCGGGCGCTTCGGCGGCCGGCGGCGGAACGGGGCGGCCCAGGCGCAGCCGCGGTGCGGACGTGCTCGGGACCGCGGGCGCCTCGACCGGTGCCGGCGCTTGCCCGGCGGGCGGCGGAACGGGCTGCGACGGCTGCTTCGGCGCGAGGTACTCCCGCAGCAGCGGCACGTTCCGCAGCATCGGCACGCCCTCTGCCTTCTCCTCGGCGTCGGACTTCGGCGCCGGCTGCGTGCCGACGCGCCCGCGCGGCGGCAGCGGGCCCGCGCGCAGACGTTCCGGAGCCGGGGCGGGGTTCGTGGAACGCGGCGCCCGCGGCCCGGCGCGGTAGGGATCCGGGGCCGGCGGGGCCGCAGGCGCCGTCGGGGCGCCAGGCGGCGCGGTCAGCACGCGCCAGCCGTCGCGGGTGGTCGCCGTCCGGCGCGGTTGCGCCGGCGCGGGCGCATCCAGCCGCTGGCGGATCTCGGCCATCAGCCGCCGCACCTCGCGCAGGTGCTGCCGCACCTCGCCGATCAGCTCGGCGACGTCGGCGCCGTCGTTCTGGCCTGGCGGCACCGCCGCGGCCCGGCGCGGGGCCGGTTGCGGCGTCGTGGTCCGCGGCGACGCGTTGCCGCGAGCCCGGTCCAGCAGGACCCGCGTGCGGACCGGGTCCTGGTTCTGGCCCGTCTCCTCACGCCGGGCGCGCTCGACGAAGGCGCGAGAACGCACCTCGGCCTCGCGCGCCGTCTCCTGGCTCACCCTGGCCCGCTCGAGGGCCTCACGCATCGCGTCGCCGACCACCGGATCGCGGTCCTGGGCGGGGGTGAAGCCCTTCTCGTCCAACAGGCGGCGGGCGTGTTCCGCGGCCTCGCGGTCGCGGTCCTGCAGCAGCGTGTCGACCTTGGCCTGGCTCTCGCGTGCCCGGCGCCTGGCGACCTCGATGTGCTCGGCGACGCGCGCCACCTCCTCGGCCCGGGCGCGGGAACGCTCGGCCCGCTCGTCCGCCGCCGGCTCCTCGCCGAGCCGCTCCAGGCGCGCGGCGATGCCGCGGACCTTCTCCATCAGCCGCTTGCGCTCGGCGTCGCTGAGGTCCTCCTGCTGCAGGGCGCGGGCGGTCTCCTGCAGGGCGCGGCCGAGTTCGAAGGTCGGCCCGGCCTTGGGGCTGGCCGCGCGGGGCGCGGCCGGCTCGGCCGGCGCCGCCGGCCGGGACTGGGCGGGAACGCCGGCGCAGAACGCGGCGGCGGTGGTGAGCGCGCAGAGGCGCGCGATCGAGGTGAGGTTCATCGGGTTTCTCCAGACAGGGGGAAGTCGGGGTCGGTGAGGGCCTGGGCCAGGCGGGCTTCGGCGGCGGTGAGCGCCTGCAGGCGCTGTTCGAGCTCGGCGAGCAGATCGCGCAGGACCGGGTCGTCGGCCGTGCCCACGAGGCGGGCGCGCAGTTGGTGCAGTTCCAGGTCGACGGCGCGACGCTCGGCGCGGAGCGCGGTGAGCGCGGCCGGCGGCGAGTGGGCGTCGACGTCGGCGACGCCGGGCACGGCGGCGGTCAGCAGGGCTATGGCCAGCGCGGCCAGGGCCAGGGCCTGGCCGGGGCGCGGCACGGCGCAGACCCGCTCGCGCAACTCGTCCCGCAGGACGTGGTCGACGCGCTGGCGCAGCCCCGACGGCGAGGCCGCCATCGCCGGCACCAGGCTCGCGCGGTAGGCGGGCCGTCGCCACCAGTCGGCCACCTGCACGAGGCAGCGCGCCACCGTCGTCGGACTGGTGGCCACCGCCGCCATGGCGTCGCAGTGCAGCTCGGCCAGCAGGTGCTGGCGGCGGCGCAAGGGGCGCAGCAGGAGCTGCCAGGGCACCAGGGCCTGCAGCAGGGCGCCGAGCCAGAGCCAGAGGGGATCGCGGCGGCAGAGGTGGGCCAGCTCGTGGGCGAGCATGGCGCGCAGTTCGGGCTGGGCGAGTTCCTCGGCGCGGGCCGGCAGGCAGATCTCCGGCGACCAGGAGCCGAAGGCGATCGCCGAGCCGAGCGCGTGGCTGGTGCTGAGGCGCGGCGTCTGCCGCAGGCCGGCTCCGGCGGCCACGTCGGCGGCGGCCTGCAGGACCCGCGGCGCCGTCTCCGGCTGGCGGTCGCGCAGGAGCCAGCGCAGACGCAGGTGGTCGCGCAGCAGGAGGCCGAGGCCGAAGGCCGCCAGGACGCCGGCGGCGAGCAGGAGCCAGGCGGCCCAGCCGATGCCGAGGCTGCCGTCGAGGGCTGCGGCGCCCGCGGCGGTGGCCGATGCCGCCATCGCCTCGCCGGGCGGCTCGGCCGTCAGGCCGGCCGGCGTCGGTGCCGCGGTCAGGAACCAGGTCGGCCCGTTCCAGGCCCAACGCTGCAGCGCCGTGCTGGCCAGCGCCGCCCACAGGCAGAGGCGGCACAGCGTCTCCTGCAGGCCTGGCCAGCGGCCACCGGCCAACCGGCAGAAGAGCAGCACACAGGCCAGCAGCAGGGTGCTGTGCAGGGCGAACGTCAGCAGCAGTGCCGCCGCATCCTGGGTCCAGGCGATCACGCGCCACCTCCCGGCCGGCGGCGGCCGCGTTCCTTCTCGGCGTCGGCGATGCGCTGGCGCAGTTCCTCCAGTTCGTCGAGCGCGATCTCACCGTGCTGCACCAGGTGGTGCACGAGCTGCAGCGGGTCGCCGTCGAACAGCTTGTCGACCAGGTCGCCGACCATGCTGCGGTGCACGTTGTCGGGCTTGACCACGGCGCGGTAGAGGAACTGGCGGCCGTTCTCGCGGTGCCTGACGATGCCCTTGTCCGCCATCCGCCGCAGCATGGTGGCGATGGTGGTGAGCGCCAGCCCGCGTTCGGGCAGCAGGGCTGCGTGGACGTCGGCGACGGAGGCCTCGCCGCGGTCCCAGAGGACCTGGACGATGGCGAGCTGGAGATCGGCGAGCGGTTGGTTCCTGCCCATGGCGCGCATGCTACTACCGGAGTAGTCGGTTGCAACTACTCCGGTAGTTCAGCAGATCTCCGGAAAGGCGCAGGACCGGGCAAGCTTCCCGGGTCAGAAGTGGTTGCGCACCTCGAGGCCGTTGCTGGTGTCGACGGCAGGGCTGGCGGCCTGCAGGTCCAGGGCCAGGCACTGCAGGTTGGCCACGAGGCCCGGGATCGGCGGGATCGGCACCGACAGGGAACCGAAGCCGAACGGGCCGATCGGCATGCCGGTGCTCACCACCACGTCGGTGAGCAGCGGGCACGGGCCGAACGGGGCGGGCAGGGGCGTCTGCTGCCGGGCGAAGCCGAGCACCAGCCAGGCCGGCCCGTGGGCGGGTGCGCCGGACGCGAACAGGTCGGCGAAGCGGTTCTGGCCGGTGGTGCGGATCGTGCCGCTGAGGCCCAGCGCGGTGCAGGCCGTGCCATAGGTCGCGATGCCGCTGGTGAACTGCAGGCCGAGATGGGTCACCAGCGCGCGGCCGAGGTTCTCGCCCGAGGTGCGGTAGTCGGCCTCGGTGTTCCAGGCGCCGGCGGGGCCCATGCGGTAGGTGCCCTCCCAGGTGATGGCCATCACCGGCTGCTGGCCGGCGGTGGTCCACGCCGCCACCGCGCTCCAGCGGTCGTGCATCATGCTCTCGACGAACGGCCGCGACGGTGCGCCCGCCGAACTGCTCTGCGTGGTGCCGAGGTTGGTGAACGGGTCGCTGGCGCGGAACGCGGCGATCCACTGCCGTTCCAGCGCGTTCACCGCCGGGATCACGCCGGCGTTGCTGCTGACCGGGTGCCAGTTGGGATTGGCGGTGTGTTCGAAGTGGAACGGGAAGGCGACGTTGTGCGAGCTGTGCAGGTTGAGCAGCACGCGGATCGGGTTGCTGCCGGGATGCTGCGGCGTGCCCATGAACTGCTCGATGCGGGTGCGCAGGGCGGTGATCTCTGGTTCGCCGTTGGTGTAGGGACTGCCCCAGAGATCCTCGAGGTTCTGGCTGTTCCAGTTGGTGCGGTAGTTGCCGAGGAACACGCCGTCGGGGTTCATCATCGGCACGACGTCGACGATCGCGTGGCGCAGCAGCAGCTCCGGCTCCGCCTGGCCCGAGCCGAGCCACTGCACGAGGCCCTCGACGGCGAAGTAGCTGGTGGTCTCGGCGGGATGGGCGCCGGCGTGGATCCAGATCCGCTGCTTGCCGGCATCGGGCACCGCGGCGTTGGTGAACTCCAGCAGGTGGATCGGCCGGCCCTGGTGCGATTGGCCCAGCACGCTGCTGGACCGCAGGCGCGGATGGCCCGCCAGGCTGGCGAGCCAGGCGTCCTTGCGGGCGACGGAGTAGGGGAAGTACTTGGCCAGCCGCAGCGCGTTCACGCCTGGGGGCACCACCAGGCTGAAGCGGTGCGTGCTGCTGCCGGTCACGGTCGGCACCGCCGAGGTCGGGCAACGCTGGTAGGCGCCGAACGTCGTGCCGCCGTCGCTGCTGTGCGCCCACACCGGCAGGATGACGTCGCTGTAGCCGGCGTTGCTGACGGTGAAGTTCAGGGTCGTGCCCGGCTGCAGGTTGCCCACCTGGCAGTGCCACCAGCGGCGGTAGCTGGTCGGCAGCCCCGGATCGGCGTTGTCGTCCTCCATGACGAGGCCGACGTTCCAGGCGGGGCCGCTGGCGGTCACCGACGCCGAGCGCAGCCGCATGGTCTCGCCGGTGAAGCTCACCTGCGGCTGCTGGGCCGTGGCGCCCGTGGCGCAGAGCAGGAGGAACAGGGCGAACGCCTGGCGTCGTGGCATCCGCGCAGCGTCGCCAGGGCCGGGCAAGGCGTCAACGCGGCCGCCATGGGCGCGGGATTCGGCGGCCCGCACCGCCTAGGCTCAGGGCGTCTTGCAGTCACCCTTCTACCGAGGCCTGGAGGAGGCTCAGCAGGTGCTCCGGTCGCTGCCCGACGACGCCGCGCCGGCGACGGCGGCGGCAGCGGTGCAGGCCCGGACCGACGGGCTGCTGGCGGCAACGGCCGATGCCGGCGACCGGGCCTGCCGGGCCGGCTGCGACGCCTGCTGCCACTTCCCGGTGGGCGTCACCTTCGCCGAGGCCGAGGCGTTGGTGGCGGCAATCCGCGGGGCGCCCGACGGCGAGGCGCTGCAACGCGCCCTGCAGGCGGACGCCGCCCACACCAGAGACCTCGGCTGGCGCGACCTCGGCCGCGCCCTGCTGCCCTGTCCGCTGCTGCGCAACCGCCGCTGCGCGCTGCATCGGGTGCGCCCGCTCGGCTGCCGGAGCTGGCACAGCCGCTCGGCGGTGGCCTGCGATGCGGCGCTGCTGGCCGGCCGGGCGGGGCAGCCGCTGCCGTCCATTCCGCACGACGACGAGGCGCTGCTGCTCGGCCTCGGCGCCGCCGCCGCCCTCGGCGACTGGCCCGGCGAGGCGGCCCCCGGCGGCCACCGGGAGCTGCGGTCGGCCCTGATCGGGATGCTCGCCGCCACCGATGCCAGCGGCCGGACGCGGGCCTTCCGCACCGCCCGTCCGGTCGATCCCGAGGAACCCTGAACCCCCGCCAGCTCGTCGACTAGACTTGTCCGCGCCCGCCGCCCCACCACCACCCCATGCGCAACACGGCCCTGGCTGCCGTCCTGCTGGCCACGCTGCTGCCGGCCCAGGACGCCCTCACCACCGCGGCAACGGAACGTCTGCACCCGGACCTCGCCGCCGCCCTGCGGACCACGGCGCCGACGGCCTCCCTGCCGGTCTACTTCGTGCTCGCCGATCGGCTCGGCTACGAGCACTGGTTCCCGCGGGTCTGGTCGCTGCCGCTGGCCGATCGCCGGGCCACGGTCATCACCGAACTGCGCGCCCACGCCGAACGCACCCAGCAGGAGCTGTTGGCCTACCTGCGCGCCGAGGAACGGGCGGGCAACGCCAATGCCGTGAGCAGCAACTGGCTCGGCAACTTCGTGCAGGCCAGGGCGACGCCGCTCGCGATCCTCACCGCCGCCGCGCTGCCGGGGATCGCCGAGGTCTGGCTCGACTCGGAGCCGGCCCTGGCGGAGGTGCAGGACGACGCGGTGCTCCTCGGCTCGATCAACGCGACGGTTCCGCCCACACCCGCGTTCGGCCCGCCGCCGCCGCCCAGCCTGCTGCCCCCCGGCGTCGGCCCGGGCGCCGTGTTCGCCGACCGGGTCTGGGCCTACGGCATCCGCGGCCAGGGCATCGTCGTCGCCAACGTCGACGGCGGGCTGGTGACCTCGCCCACCTTCCACAGCGACCTCGCCCAGAACCTCTGGCGCAATCCCGGCGAGATCCCCGGCAACAACCGCGACGACGACAACAACGGTTTGGTCGATGACGTGTTCGGCTGGGACTTCGCCGGCAACTCCACCAACCTGGACGACGGCGGCGGCCACGGCACCAACACCGCCGGCTGTCTCGTCGCCGACGGCACCTGCAGCGGCGTGGTGAACGGCATGGCGCCGCAGGCGAAGCTGCTCACCGGCAAGATCTCCAACGAGTCCTCGCAGTGGAACGCCATCCAGTACGCGCTGCTGATGGGTGCCGACTGCCAGACCAGTTCCTACAGCTACAAGGCCAGCACCACCGCGCCGCCGAACTACAAGATGCACCGCGACATCGGCGTGAGCACGCTGGCCGCGGGCCTGGTGCGCACCAACTCGACCTCCAACGACGGCGCCTACTGCCCCAGCACCACCGACCGGCGCCGGCCGCCCACCAACATCAGCGCCCCGGGCTGCCTGCCGCCGCCGTGGCTCGACCCCAACCAGACCCTGCGCGGCCAGCTCGGCGGCGTGCTCGGCGTCGCCGCCTGGAACTTCACGACCGACAGCCTGATGTCCTACTCGCCGTGCGGGCCGTTCGCGTGGAACCTGGCCGACGTGCAGGTCAACATGCCCACCTACCCGGTGGCCAACTGGAGCGCCGGTCACAACGACTACCCGTGGCTCGGCGGCGCGCAGCAGGGCCTGCTGAAGCCCGACCTGTCCGCGCCGACCGGCACCCAGACGACCGGGGCGGCGCCCTGCCAGCAGGTCACGTTCAGCGGCACCTCCAACGCCACGCCCTGTGCCATGGGCGTCATCGTGCTGTGGAAGTCCGCCAATCCGAGCCTGACGCCCGAGGACATCGCCATGGTGGCGCACCTGACGGCGCGGGACCGCGGCACCGTGCCGGGCAAGGAGAACCGCTGGGGAGCCGGCGTGATCGACGCCGAGGCGGGCCTCTACCGCGCGCTGTGCGTGCACCGCATCGACGGGCAGCCCGCCTGGTGGCTGGACCACTCGCGGAGCGGTGGCCCGCTGCGGGCGGCGCTGGATGGCCCCGCCGGTTCGTTCGCCGCCATGGCCATCGGCCTCAGCCGCACGCCGGTGCCGCTCGGGCCGATCACCGTCGGCGTCGGCCCGGGCTTCGCCGCGCTGTGGGCGGGCTTCCTGGACGGCAACGGCGACGCGTCGCTGAACGTGCCCCTGCCCGCCGCCGCGGTCGGCCTGTCGCTGTTCACCCAGGGCTTCGTCTGGGACCAGACCATCACCAACCGCATCCTCGACTCGAACGTGATCGAGGTGCGGGTCCGGACCTAGCCGGCCTGCAGCCCCTCGAAGGCGCTGATCGCCGCCCGGTCGCGTTCCGGGATCGGCTCGGGCCGCAGGGCGGCGTCGACGTAGACCAGGGTGGCGGTCGCCTCGACCAGCAGTTCGCCGCCGGCGGTCACCTGGTACTCCATGGCGAAGCTGGTGCGGCCGAGCCGCGTGACGCGGGCGCCGACCTCCGGCTGCATGCCGAGCCGCCCCGGCCGCCGCCACTGCAGGCTGGAGGCGGCCAGCACGAACGGGATGTTGCCCTGCCGCAGCAGGCCGAGCCGGCCGAAGTACTCGTAGCGGGCCTGCTCCAGCAGGGTCAGGTAGACCGCGTGGTTGACGACGCCCTGCGAGTCGACGTCGCCCCAGCGGAACGGGATGGCCACGGTGCAGCGGAAGGTCATGCTCGGTACGCTCGCCGCCTCACCTCGGAGGCATTGCGGCCCTGTTTCGTCCAGCAGAACCCATGAGCAAGCTCCGGACCAGCGCGTTGTGGCTGCCCATCGCCCTCCTCCCCTGCCTCGTCGCGGCCCAGGAGCCCGGCACGCTGACCACCCGCGGCAACGGCGGCCTGACCGTGGTGGAGTCCGACGCCCGCGACCAGGAACTGCGCACCAGCCCGGTGGTGCGGGCGGTGCAGGCCGCCGCCGACAGCGTGGTCAGCATCTACATCCTGCGGCCGCAGGCGCTGGCCGGCGGAGCTGCGGTGCCGCAGGGCCAGGGTTCGGGCGTGGTGCTCGACGAGGCCGGCTTCGTCATCACCAACTGGCACGTGGTGGCGCCGATGGTGCTCGGCGAGGGCTTCCGGGCCGAGGTGCGGCAGCGCGACGGCAAGACCCGGCCGGCCCGCGTGCTCAGCAGCAGCGCCGAGCACGACCTGGCCCTGCTGCAGATGGAACTGCCGCCGGGCGAGAAGGCCCGGCCGGTGGCGATCGGCCGCTCCGCCGACCTGATGATCGGCGAGACCGTCGTGGCCATCGGCAACCCGCAGGGCCACGCCAACACGGTGACCGCCGGCGTGCTGTCGGCGATCGGCCGCTCGATCCGGGTCCGCGCCCCCGACGGCGTGGTCCGTGACTACAAGGAGCTGCTGCAGACCGACGCCGCCATCAACCAGGGCAACAGCGGCGGCGCGCTGCTGGACATCACCGGCAAGCTGATCGGCATCAACAACGCGATGGCGGTCGGCGCCGAGAACATCGGCTTCGCCATCCCGGTCGACACCGTGCGGCAGGTCTTCGAGAACGAGCTGATCCGCTCCGACAGCTTCGCCAC
>CAZMGG010000165.1:0-11356 GCA_964565715.1 uncultured candidatus Brocadiaceae bacterium
GACCTGCACAGCAAGCTGCACGCCTACCGCCGCAACGGCGTCCGCGAGTACCTGGTCTGGCGCGTCGACGATGACGCCATCGACTGGTTCGCCCTGCGCGGCGGCCGTTACGAACTGCTGGCTCCGCCCGAAGCACCGCTCGTCCGCAGCGAGGCGTTCCCCGGGCTCTGGCTCGCGCCCCTGGCGCTGCTGCGGGACGACATGCCTGCGGTGCTGCGCACGCTCGACCAGGGCCTCGCGAGCCCGGAGCACGCGGCCTTCGTGGCCAGGATCCGCTCCTGAGCCCCGGAAGCGTAAAGCCGCGGCCGCCCCGGCGCCGAAGCAGCCTTGCCATGGCTCGTATCGCCCTCGTCGCCCTCGCCCTCCTCACCGCGCTTCCCGCCCAGGCCCCCGCCCCCGCCGCCGAGACCGCCCGCACCCTGAACGCGGTCTGGACGGCCGACGAGGCGATGCTCTGGTGGTGGCTGCAGGACGCCGCGACCAGCCTGCGGCAGAAGAAGGCCAAGCCCTTCGCGCCCCTGCGCACGGCGTCCCCCGACGAACTCGCCCCAGGCTTCCGCGCCTGCCTGTTCACCGACGGCCCCGAGGGCTGGACCCAGGCGGATGCGCAGCCGGGCGGCGACGCCCGTTGGGCCGTCTACTTCTGGCCCACGGACGACGCCAGCCGCTTCGCCTTCTGCCTCGCCAGCGACGGCCGCCTGCTGGCCAGCGCCAACACCACCGGCTACCTGGGCCAGTCCCGCGTGCCCGAACCCACCGCGGCCACCGGGGCGGGCGGCAAGGGCCGCTTCGCCGATCTGCTGACCATGCCCGGCAAGGGCAGCGACGGCGATCTGTGGCACACGCCGGAGACCCTGCGCAGCACCAGCTTCGAGGTGCTGCTGCTCGACGAACAGGGCGCGCCGTGGCGCGACGGCGAGGTCTGCCTGCTGCCCGCGGCCTGGCTGCCGGGCAATCGCAACGTCCTCCAGGTGAAGGGCACCGCTCCGTTTCCGCAGCCGTTGCCGGCCGGGATGGTGCGGCTCGACGCCGAGGGGCGCGGCACCCTGTGCGGCCCCGTCGCCCGTGACCTCGTGCTGTGCGGCGGCAGTCGCGAGGCCATGGCCACCCTGGTTCCCGATCAGGTCCGACGGGAGGGCGAGCAGCTCGTGCTCACCGTCTCGCGCAGACAGGTCGCCAGCGCCCGCGCCAATGCCAACGAGTCGGCGGCGATCGCCACCCTGAAGAACATCGCCTCGGCGCAGGCCCAGTGCCAGGCCAGCGGCGTCGTCGACGTCAACCAGAACGGTGCCGGCGAGTACGGTTGCTTCGCGGAGCTGACCGGCGAGGTGGGCGTGCGCGGACCCGACGCGGTGCTCACCGACCAGAAGATCACCCCGCCGGTGCTGTCCCGCGCCTTCAGCAAGCACACCGACGGCGTCGTCATCCGTTCGGGCTACTGCTTCCGCATCTTCCTGCCGGGCAAGGGCGGCGCGCCGGTCAGCGAGCACACCGACGGCACCGGCATGAAGGGCATCGCCGTCGATCCGGCCCGCGCCGAGGTCCTGTGGTGCTGCTACGCCTGGCCGATCGAGGCCGGCGTCACCGGCCAGCGCGCCTTCTTCGTCAACCAGGCGGGCGACGTGCTCGCCGCGCCCAACGCCGGCAACGCCTACTCCGGCAAGGACAAGCCGCCGGCGGCGCCGGCGGCGTTCGGCCCCGGCGAGGGTCACCTCGAGCGGCCGCCCACCGCCAACCAGACCGGCACCGACGGCCAGCGCTGGACCGTCATCGGCTGATCGCGCGCGGGACGGCTCAGCCGCGCTGCACAGGCGGCGCCGGATTCCATGGAATCCCCGGTAGAATCCACCGCGTTCGTTCCACTCCTGGTGATGAGGTCGTCTGCCATGCAAGCACCTGGGGGCATCCCCCGCCTGTGCCACGGGGACCGGCTGCCGCGCGACGAGTTCGAGCGCCGCTACGCCGCCATGCCCGACTGCAAGAAGGCGGAGCTCATCGAAGGAGTGGTCCACATGCCATCCCCGGTGAGCACGCGGCACGGACGCCCGCACTTCCTGCTGTCCCGTTGGCTCGGTCACTACGAGGGCGCCACCCCCGGCGTCCGGGCCTACGACAACACCACCCTGCGCCTCGACCTCGACAACGAGCCGCAGCCCGACCTGCTGCTGCGGCTGCTGCCCGAGCACGGCGGCGCCTGCCGCGACACCGAGGATCACTTCCTGCAAGGCCCCCCGGAACTGGTGCTGGAGGTCACCGCCAGCAGCGTCAGCTACGACCTGCACAGCAAGCTGCACGCCTACCGCCGCAACGGCGTCCGCGAGTACCTGGCCTGGCGCGTCGACGATCACGCCATCGATTGGTTCGTCCTGCGCGGGGGCCGCTACGAACTGCTGGCTCCGCCCGAAGCGCCGGTCATGCGGAGCGAAGCCTTCCCCGGGCTCTGGCTCGACCCCCTGGCGCTCCTGCGAGACGACATGCCGGCGGTGCTGCGCAAGCTCGACCAGGGCCTCGCGAGCCCGGAGCACGCGGCCTTCGTGGCCAGGATCGGCGCCTGAATCCCGGCCCCATCCGGCCCTGCGGAGTTCCCGGCCCCGACCGTTCGTCGGCCGCCGCCTGCCCGCCGTCCCATGCACCACACCACGCTCCTGCTCTCCCTGCTCGCCGTCCCCACCGCGACCCAGGCCCCAGCCCAGGACCCGCCGCAGCTCCACGCCCGTGAGGTGCACGCCTACCGCACCCTGCGGGCATGGCTGCGCCCGCAGAACGGCGGCGTCGCCGTGCGCGGCCTCGGCACCGCCGCCGGCTACGAGGCCACGGTGCTGGCCGAGGCGGGCGAGGGCCGCACCGAGCGCCTGGAACGGACGCCGCCCGAGCGCACCTTCGCCGTGGTGCTGTGGCCGCGCGCCGACGACCCGACGCCGGGGCGTCTGCTGTTCGGCAATCGCGCCGGCATCGTGCTGCTGGGTACGCCGCGGGAGCCGCTGGCGACGGGCTTCCGGCCCGAGGCCGAGCTGATCGCCGCGCCCGGCGGCCCCGCGCGGGTGAACCAGATGCTGCTGCAGGACGGCCCGAGCCAGGACGGCACCCAGTGGCAACGCAGCGAGATCACGCCGGCGCCGGCCCGCATCGAGGTGATCGATGCCGACGGCGCGCCGCTGGCTGGGGCCCGCATCGAGATGGGCGCACCGCGCCTGCCCTGGCATCCCGGCTGGGTGTCGGTGGCGCACGTCGCCACCGCGGCGATCGACGGCGCCACCGACGAACGCGGCACGCTGCAGGGCGATGGCCTCCCCGCCCGCGAGCTGTGGCTGTCGCTGTGGGTCGAGGACCGTCAGGCGGTGCTGCTGCCCGACGACGTGCGCCGCGCCGATGGCACGCTGCAGGTCCGCGTGCCGCGCGGCGCGCTGGTGGATGGCAAGGCCCTGCAGGATCAGGCCTGGGCTGCCGAGGCGTTGCGCCGCTTCGCCGAAGGCCAGGAACGGCTGCGGGCGCAGGCGAAGCTGGACCGCGATGGCGACGGCAGGGGCGAGTACGGGCTCGCCTACGACGCGATCCCGGTGCAGCAGTGGTCGGATCTGCGCCCCGCCGGCGTGCCCCACCAGTTCGCGTTCCGCAGCCACCTGCTGCAGGCGTGGCTGCCGGCGGGCGATGGCTGGATCAGCGGCGTCGCGGTGGAGCCCGCCACCGCCGCCCGGGTGAAGGCCGCGCCGACGACGGCGGACGCCGATGGCGCCGAGCTGCGCTTCCGTGCGCTGGCCTGGCCGGCGCAACCTGGGCAGCCGCAGGCCCGCGCGTTCCGGGTGGACGAGAGCGGTGTGGTGCGCTGGCGCTTCGTCGGCGACGAGCAGTGCGGCCACCAGGGTGCGCCCGGCGCCGAGGGTTGGGCCGACGGCGCGGTCTGGCACGCCCTCAGACGCTGAGGTGCAGCGCTAGCGCACGAGGCCGGTGCCGCCCTGCGGCGTGATCACCGCAACGCGACCGACGTTGGGCGCGTAGAGCACGATGTCGGGGTCCTCGACGTCGTCCTCGGTCTCCAGCACCATCAGGCAGGCAGCGAAGTGCCCCGCCGGCACGCTCACCGGTTCGTCGGTGGCCACCACCGTGCGGCGGTCGGTGCCATCGGGGTGCGCACCGGCCAGTTCGTCGCCCGGCAGCGGCTGCGCCGGCAGCCAGAGCCAGGGGCCGAAGCCGCCGGTCCCCGCCTGCCAGGAGTCGGCGGTCGGCAGTTCGAGACCGTCCACGACCTCGAAGGACAGCTCGCCGAACTTCCAGAGGTTGCCCTCGACGTCGGCGGCGAACCACTCCACCGAGGCCTCGACCCGAACGCCGTCGAGGAACACGTCCTCGTGCAGCGCGAGACAGCGCACGCCGGCCACGGTCACCGGCTGTTGCGCCACCCGGGTGAGTTCCAGGCGGGCCAGGCCCAGATGCTCGCCGCGGTGCTCGCGTCGTTCGCCCGGCACGAGCGGGAAGAACGGATGCAGGATGGGCTCGGCGCCGCGGGCCGCGGGCCCGGGCAGGGCCAGCGCGGCGGAGCCGAGGCCGCCGCCGCAGGCCGTTCCGAGGAGGACGACGACGACGCCGAGGACGCGGACGATCATGGGGCACCTGCTTCTGGTGGGGAACTCGGCACGGCGGGCCTCGCCTCGGCGTGGCCCGCGACGCTGGTGATCTGGACCCGGAACAGGCCTGCGGGATCGCGATCGAACGTGACCCGCAGGCGCAGCAGTTCGGCGAGGGCCGCGACCAGGGCGAGGCCGAGGCCGGCGTGGCCGCCGCCGGCGGTGCCCTTGCGCCAGAACGGCTCGCCCAGGTGCGCGAAGTCGGCCTCGTCCAGGTGCGCGGCCGGATTGCGCAGCCGCAGCCGGAAGCCGTCGGCGGTGGCTTCGAGCTCGCCGCGGATGACGCTGCCATCCAGGCCGTGGTGCACGGCATTGCCGAGCAGGTTGGCGAGCAGGATGCGCAGCTTGCCGGCATCGGAGCGCACCGGCAGCCGCGGCGGCCCCGCCAGTTCCAGGCGGATGCCGCGGGCGGCCGCCGCAGTCTGACAGCCCGCCCACGCCTCCCGCACCAGCGTCACGAGATCGACCAGGGCCCACTCGGCGGTCTCGACGCCTGCCCCGCAGCGCGCCAGCAGCAGCAGGTCGGCGATCATCCCCTCCATGCCAGTGGCGATGGCGCCGACGTCGCCGAAGAAGCCGCGCACCGCGTCGGGATCGTCGGGCCAACGGCCGGCCACCGCCGCCAGGTTGCGCAGTTCGGCGATCGGCGTGCGCAGCTCGTGGGCGACGTGGCCGGTGAAGCGGCGCTCGCGGGCCATGGCCCGCGCCACCCGCCCGCGCAGGGAGTCGATCTCGGCCACCAGCGGCTGCAGTTCGGCGGGCACGGCCCGCGGGCGCACCCGCTTGCCGCCGCCATCGCCCGGCACCGCCGCGACCTGCCGGGCCAGCGCCCGCAACGGCCGCAGGCTCCAGGCGAGCACCACCGCGCCCACCAGCGCGGCCAGCAGCAGCACCAGCAGACCGCCCACGACGACCGCCGCGCGCACCTCGGCCAGGGTCGCATCGAGCCGCTGGCGGCCGGTGGCCACCGCCAGCACGACGGTGTGGGGCGCGCCGGTCGGCGCGTTGCCGGCGTCCTCGTCCGGCATGGCCGCCGATGGCTCCGGCCCCTTCGGCTGGAACGCCACCCGCACCTGCCGCCCGCGCCGGCCGTCGGGCAGCGCCACGTCCTGCAGCGCGGGACCCCCGGGCCCCGCCAGGTCGACGGTGAGCGCCGTGGAGCGCAGCAGGACCGTGCCGTCGCCGAGCCAGAACTGGAAGTAGTCCGGTTCCTGCGATCGCTCGAACTCGGGGAAGAACTGCGGCGCGTAGTCCAGTTCGATCTGCTCGCCCTCCTGCTCGACCAGCGCCACCAGGGCGCGGGCCCGCGCCTGCAGGGCGGCGTCGAAGTCGGCCTCGGCGCGCCGGGTGGCGAGGGCGAGGCAGACCGCGCCGACCAGAGCGACGATGCCGAGCAGGGCCAGCGCCAGGGACAGGCACAGTCGCCGCCGCAGGGACCAGGTCGTCGGCGCCATCGTCACTCCACCAGGTAGCCCACCCCGCGGCGGGTCTGGATCAGATCGGCGCATCCCTGCGCCTGCAGCTTGCGGCGCAGCTGGTGCACGAACACCTCCACCGCGTTGGTGGTGGCCGGAGCACCCCGGGAGTAGAGCTGGTCGAGCAGGTCCTCCTTGCGCACCACCCGCCCGCGCCGGGCCAGCAGCTGCTCGAGGATCGCGAACTCACGGGGCGTCAGCGCCACCGGCGCATCCTCGTGCCGCACGGTGCGTCGCTCCCGATCCAGGGCCAGCCCGCCCACCCGCAGCACCGGGTTCTTGTCGCCGTGCCGCCGGCGGTCCAGCGCCCGCAGCCGCGCCACCAGTTCGTCGAAGTCGAACGGCTTGCACAGGTAGTCGTCGGCGCCCTGCCGCAGGCCCTCGACGCGCTGCCCGGCCTGGTCGCGGGCCGACAGGATCAGCACGTGCACTGCCGAGCCCTGGGCCCGCAGCCGCCGCAGCACCTCGAGGCCGTCCAGCCGCGGCAGCTGCAGATCGAGCACCACCACGTCGTGGCCGCCGAGCAGGGCGTGGTCGAGACCGTCCCTGCCGTCGGCGACCGCCTCGACGGTGAAGCCCGAGCGCTGCAGGCCGAGCTGCAGCGACCGCCGCAGGCGCTCCGAGTCCTCGATGACCAGGACCTTCATGATGGAACCGCTCCGCCGCCGGTGGGCATGGGCACGTTCTCCAGGCGGCAGCTTAGGGAATGCTGAGGAACTGCCCAGCCCCGCCACCGCGCGCCCTCAGCAGGGCCTCAGCGGGACCGCCTAGCAAGGGAGCGTGCGGGCCGCGTGGCCCGCGTGTCATCCCCCATCCCAACGAGGAAACCATGAACGTCCGCGCCTTCCCTCTCCTGTCCCTGCTGCTGCCGCTCGCCCCGGCCCTGGCCGCCGAGCCGCCGCCCTTCCCCGGCCCGCGCCTGCACCTGGAGCACCTGCTGCTGCTGCCGGCGCCGCCCGACGCCCTGCCGCCCTGCCTGCCCGGCCCCTGCGAGGACACCGCCTTCTTCGCCTGGCTCGCCGCCGAGCAGGAGGCCCGCGCCGACGCGCTGTTCGGCATGGCCCGCTGCGTCAACGACGGCGATGCCCTGGGCCCGTGCCTCGCCGCACGGCTGCAGGACTACCGCGACGCGGTGGCCGCGGCCGACGTGCGCCGGCAGGCCCGTCTCGATGTCTGCCGCCTGCTGGGTAGCGGCGGCCACGCGCCGCAGATCGATCCCAACGACTTCCGCAGCACGGTCGACAACCCGTTCTGGCCGCTGATCCCCGGCCGCACCATGGTCTACCGCAAGGTGACCAACGAGGGCACCGAGGTGATCCGCGTCACCACCCGCACGGCCACGGTCACCATCGACGGCGTCGACTGCCGCCTGGTCCGCGACGTGGTGCGCCTGGACGGCGAACTGGTCGAGGACACCGACGACTGGTACGCCCAGCACCGCAACGGCGACGTCTGGTACTTCGGCGAGATCGCCCGCAACTACGAGGAGGGCATGCTGACCGACCTCGACGGCTCCTGGCGCAGCGGCGTCGACGGCGCCCGCCCGGGCATCGTCATGCCCGCCAACCCGCAGCCGGGCCAGGTCTACCGCCAGGAGTTCCTGCTCGACGAGGCCGAGGACCTGGCGCGCGTCGTCTCGCGCGACGAGACCGTGGTGGTGCCCGCCGGGACCTTCTGCCACTGCCTGCAGACCGAGGAATGGACGCCGCTCGAGCCCGGCCGCAGCGAGCGGAAGTTCTACGCGCCCGGCGTCGGACTGGTGCTCGAGGTCTCGCCGTCCGGCGCCCGCACCGAGCTGGTCCGGGTGATCGCGCCCTGAGCCGTGCCCGGCTCCCACGCGCGCCCGGTGATCAGCCGGGCGCCGCGGGAGAACGCCAGGTACTGCCAGGCCCAGCCCATCATCACCACGATCCGGTTTCGGAAACCGATCAGGTAGGCGATGTGCACCAGCCACCACAGCCACCACGCGAGGAAGCCCGAGAGCTTCACCCGGCCCATCTGCCCCACCGCCGCGGCCCGGCCGATCGTCGCCAGCGAGCCCTTGTCGAGGTAGCGGAACGGCCGCGTCGGCTCGCCGCGCAGCAGCCGCACCACGTTGCGCGCCGCCGCCCGGCCCGACTGGATCGCCGCCGGCGCCACGCCGGGCACCATGCCGCCGTCCTGCGGCTTCTGCATCAGGTCGCCGACCACGAACACGTGCGGGTGGCCCGGCACCGACAGGTCGTCCTGCACCTTGACGCGGCCGGCGCGATCCACCGGCACACCGAGCGACCGGCCCAGCGGCGAGGCCGACACGCCAGCGGCCCACAACACGGTGTGGGCGGCGATGCGCTCACCCTCGCCGACGGTGACACCACCCTGGTCGATGGCCGTGACCTTCGCACCCACCCGGACCTCGACGCCGAGCCGTTCGAGCTGCGCCTTGGCCTTCGCCGACAGGTCCGGCGGATACGGCGGCAGCACGCGGTCGGCGCCCTCCAGCAGCAGGACCCGCAACCGCCGCGGATCGAAACTGCGGTAGTCGCGCGCCACCGTGTGCCGGCCGATCTCGATCAGCGCACCGGCCAGCTCGACGCCGGTCGGGCCCGCGCCCACCACCACGAAGGTCAGCAGCTCGGCGACCTTCCGCTCGTCGTCCTCGCGCTCGGCGATCTCGAACGCCGACAGCACGCGCCGCCGGATCTCCAGGGCGTCCTCGACGGTCTTCAGCCCCGGCGCCCACGGCTCCCACTGGTCGTGACCGAAGTAGCTGTGGGTGGCGCCGGTGGCGACGATCAGGTAGTCGAACGGCAGCCGGTGGCCGTCCTTCAACTCCACCGCGCGGCCCGGCAGATCGATCCGCTCGGCCCGGCCCATGATGGTGCGCGCGTTCCGCTGCCCGCGCAGCACCGAGCGGATCGGGTAGGCGATGTCGCCGGGATTGAGCGCGGCGGTGGCGACCTGGTAGAGCAGGGGCTGGAACAGGTGGTGGTTGCGGCGATCCACCAGGGTGAGGCGTGCAGGCGCACGGCGCAGGGCGCGGGCGGCGGTGAGCCCGGCGAAGCCGCCGCCGAGGATCACCACGTGGGGCAGGGACGCGGTCATGGCAGGGCCGCAGGATTACGACAACCCTGCCGCCGGGTGCAACACACCGGCTCAGCCGCCGCGCGCCTGCCGTTCGGCCGCGCCGGTGCG
This sequence comes from uncultured candidatus Brocadiaceae bacterium, assembly GCA_964565715.1. GTDB lineage: Bacteria > Planctomycetota > UBA1135 > UBA1135 > UBA2386 > CAZMGG01. The sequence goes on from CAZMGG010000165.1 coordinate 9,272, forward strand.
CAGCCGCTGCAGGAACCACCAGACGTGGCCTTCCGGATCGATGGCGCCGTAGCAGCGGTCGGTCCAGTAGTCCTCGCCGTAGTCGGTGGTGACCGGCTCCTGGCAGATCACCGCGCCGTGCTGCCGCGCGTGCGCGCAGTGCGCGTCGACGTCGTCGACGAACAGGCAGAGGTTGGCGGTCATGGCGCCGCCGAGCATGCGCGGGCTCGAGCAGCGGGCCTTCCAGGTGCCCGCCCGCTCGGGATACGCCTTGCCGGCGCCGCCCACCATCAGCAGGGCCTCGCCGAACTCCAGCTCGCTGTGCTCGATGCGGCCGTCTTTGCCATCCACCACCAGCCGCTTGGTGAAACCGAAGGCCCGGCACAGCCAGTCGATGGCCACGCGAGGGTCCTCGTAGAACAGGGCCGCGGTGAGGCGCGGCCAGCCGGGGGGCGTGGGCTGCATGGAAAGGCTCCGTGGCAGGGGGCGCAGAACTGTCGAGATGGCTAACACGGCGCCCAGGCTGACGCCAGCTTCGGATCCCCCAGCGGGACAACCGGCGCCGGCGGGGCCTCCCTGCCGGCCGAGCGAATTACGCTCCTCCATGACCGCCCCTGCCGTCCGCCCGCCTGCGCGGCCTCATCCCGTTCCCGCAACCGCCCCTGGCAGCGGCCAGCTGACCGTGGCCCGCGCCACCACCCTGGCCGAGGCCAGCGCGTTCGCCGGCTTCCATCGCGCCCACCATCGCCATCCGGAGTCGCACCACGACCTGTGGTCGGCGGTGCTGCAGGCCCGCACCGACGGCTCCCATCCCTACGTTCTGCAGGTCCGGCGCGACGGGCATGCCTGCGCCCTGCTGGTCGGCCAGGTGGTGCCCACGCGACTGCCCTGGCGCATCGGCTACAAGACCGTGCTGGTCAGCAACGTCCGCGTGTTGGAGGTCCTGCACGGCGGCCTGCTGGGCGAGCACTCGCCGGAGGTCTGCGACCGGCTGTTCGACGCGGTCCATGCCGAGCTGCAGCAGGGCCGGATCCATGCCGCCCATCTGCGTCGCGCGCCGTCGGGCTCGCCGCTCCATCTGGCGTTCCAGAACCGGCCTTCGGTCATCTGCCGCGACCGCATGGCGCCGACGGCGCTGCACTGGCAGCTGTCGCTGCCGGACTCGTTCGCCGCGTTCCGCGCCCGCCAGTCGAAGAAGACGCGGGAGGACATGGCCCGCTTCGACAACCGCCTGCGGAAGCAGTTCGGCCCAGGCATCGCCGTCGAACGGTTGCGCCATGCCCACCAGGTGCCCGACTGCATGCGCACCATCGACGGCATCGCCGCCCGCACCTACCAGCGCGGGCTGGGCGCCGGCTTCCAGGACGACGCCGACACCCGGGCGCGCTGGTGCACCGCCGCCGCCCAGGGGATGCTCTGGGCGCACGTGCTGCGCCTGGACGGCGAACCGGCGGCGTTCGTCAGCGGCTACGCCCTCGGCGACACGCTGCACCTCGAGCACCTCGGCTTCGACCCGCGCTTCCGTCGCTTCCAGCCCGGCACCTGGCTGCTGTTCCGCGTGATCGAGGAAGCCTGCGCCGACCCGGCGCTGCGCCGGATCGACTTCGGCAGCGGCGACGCCGACTACAAGCGCCGCTACTGCACCGACAGCGACCAGGAGGTCTCGGTCTTCGTGTTCGCGCCCACCGCCCACGGCGCCTGGTTGAGCGCCGTGCGCTCGACCACCTCGTGGCTGACGGTCGGCCTCAGCCGGGTGCTGGCGCGCGCCGGGCTGCTGACCTGGCTGAAGGGCCGCTGGCGCCGGCGGCTGGCCGCCGCCGACGCCACGCCAGCCGACGTCGGCACCGACTAGTAGCGGTAGTGCGAGGGCTTGTAGGGCCCTTCCACCGGCACGCCGATGTAGTCGGCCTGCTTCTTCGACAGCTTCGTCAGCCGCGCGCCGAGGTTGCCGAGGTGCAGCCGCGCCACCTTCTCGTCGAGGTGCTTCGGCAGCACGTAGACGCCCTTCTCGTACTTCTTGTGGTGCAGGAACAGCTCGATCTGCGCGATCACCTGGTTGGTGAAGCTGTTCGACATGACGAAGCTCGGATGCCCGGTGGCGCAGCC
>CAZMGG010000166.1:0-11323 GCA_964565715.1 uncultured candidatus Brocadiaceae bacterium
CGCCTACTTCGCCGTGTACGGCTCGGGCTTGCCGAAACGAGCCTCGAGGTCCTTGACGATCGCCGCTCGCTCCTGCTCGAAGAGCTTGTCGAGCTCCTTCACCCGCGGTGCCTTGCCGGCGCCGATATCATACATCAGGATCGCCTGCGCAAGATGACTCCTGACGAAGCTCGCGGCGTGTTCGCGCTTCAGTTGCTCGCCGCCGAGCAGGATCCCGACAATCGACTTCTTGTCCGCACTCGTGGCGATGCCGCTGATCGCCAGCTCGCGCTGGAACGCCTGGTTCAACTTCTCGTCCCGAGGCAGCGCGTTGGCGAACAGCCACAGCTGCGCCATCAGGCCCTTCTTCGCCATTGTCCGCGCCTCGGCCACCTTGTTCTTGCAGTATGCAGCGAGATCCGCGTTCTTGGCAGCCGTGGCCAGCACGGCGGCCGCTGGTGCCCGGTCGGCGAGCGCATCGAGCACGGCGCCGTATTGCTTGTCTTGCAGCAGCGCATTCAGTTCAGCGACGGTGAACGGGAACGCCTTGCCGAACGTCTCCTTCGCGAAGCTGGCGAGGTCGAACGGGGTCGCTGGTGCATTGCTGATCTGCTGCAGTATCGCTGCGCGCTGCGCCGGGTTGTTCCAGGACGCGACGCAGCGGCGCATCAGGTCCAGAGGCGCCGCCGGCCTGGCGGCGGCCGCCGGGACGGGCTTGACCGCGGGCGGCGGCGAGCCCTCGCCGGCGACCGTTTCCGGCGCGAGGTGACTCCTCGCCCACGCCTGCAGGTCGAAGTCGGGGGTGGCCTTCTCGACGAGACGCTGCAGCGCTTCCCGCTGGGCTGGCTTGGCCGGAGTCTTCAAGCTGTCGAGGTAGAGGGTCAGCAGCGCTGCCGGACCGGCCTCGAGCCCCAGCACCTTCTCGACCACCGACTCGGCCTCGTACGGCGACCCGATGTGCGCGACCTTGCCTTCCTGGTCGATCACGATCGTCGTCGGCCAGGCGGCGATGCCGTAGGCCGCGATCATCTTCTTCTCCGGATCGGAACCGACCGGCATCGTGTAGGCGTTCTGCTGCAGGAACGGCTGCATCCTCTCGGGCGTTTCGTACGAGATCGCGAGCACCGTCAGCCCGCGCTCGCGGTAGCGGTCGTGCAGCTTCTGGATGGCGGGCATCGCCCGCACGCACGGCCCGCACCAGGTGCCCCAGAACTCCAGCAACACCACGCGCCCTTTCAACGACTCGACGGTGGGCGCGTCACCTTCCCAGTTCAGCCACGAACTGGCGGCGAATGCGGGTGCCGGGGCACCGACGGTCGGCTTCTGGGCGTCGACGGACGCAATGACGATGCCGAGCAACACGAGCCGCAGGGACGGATGCAGTGACATGAGAAGCTCCTTCCAGACCAACCCGAGAGAAGTGGTGGCGAAGGCACCTTCGTGCCGAGGGTTCCACCCACGAAGCCAGCAGGATCGGAGAGGGCGGCGGGCGTGTCAAGCCCGCGCAAGGCGCCTCATCCGCCGACGATCATCCGCCGCGCATTGGTGAGGGCCACCCCACCCAGCGGACCTGACGGATCCAGGACTCCCGCCTGGGCGAAGACCTGCATCCCATGCAGGGCGACGCCAAGGCCGATGGCCGCCGGCAAACTGGCAAAGCCATTCTGGTCGGCCAGGACGAAGACCCCGTGACCGGCGCCGCTCAGGTGCCAGGTGCAGGCGCCGATCCGCTGCGGAGTCGACGCCTCCGCATAGGCCACGAAGCAGGGCGCGTTGGGCGGCGCGCCACGCACCTCCAGGCGATGCGAAAGGTTGCCGGCATAGGGCACGTCGCCCGTGAGACCGACACGGCCGCAGGCGCTGCCGAAGTCCGTCCCATCGGCCCTCGCCCGCACCAGTTGGATGCCATCCGCCGGCTCCAGCCCGTTGGCTGCAGCGTTGGGCGTCACCCCGCCAACCACGAGGAGCGCCTGCCGGTCCTCGTCGTACACCATGGCGTGACCATGACGAGGCTCGTGCGTCAGCCCGAGGTTGGTCCAGGCGCTGCCGTTCCACGCCCAGGTGTCGCCGACCTGGCCGGCAGCCCCTGCTCCACCATGCAACACGACGTCGCCGCGGGCAGGATCGAACGCCATCGCGCTCCACGCGCGATCCGCAGGCGCCACCGGCGGCGCCATCGACACCCACCCCACACCATCCCACTCCCAGGTGTCATTGACGGTTGCAGTGCCCTGCCTGCCACCGAACAGCACGATCCGGCGGCGCACGGGGTCGCTGGCCATCGCCGCTGCATACCGGGCTCCAGGGCTCGCGGTCGGCTGCTGCCGCGACCAGGTGCCGTTGAAGCGCCACGTGTCGTTCAACAGGGTGAACGGCGCAGCCACGCCCCCGAACAGGAGCACCGCGTTGTTGAGGTGATCGAAGGCCATCGCATGGGAGTGCCGCGCCGGGGGACCGCTGACGACAAGCTGCTGCCACGCCTGACCGTTCCACAGCAGGGTCGTGCTGTGCACGCCCCACCGCCGGGACTGACCACCGAACAGGACCACGCGCTGACGCAATGGATCGAAGGCCATCGCTCCGCCGGTCTCCGGCACGGACCATTCCTGATAGACCTTCTCGAGCAGGAGGCCCGAACTCCGCCAGGTCCAGCCGCCATAGTTGTTGGGCCACGGCGAATCGGTGATGGCGACGATGCTCCGGCGGAACGCGTCGTAGGCCGCCGGCGGGCTGATCCCCAGCAGGCGTCCATCCGGGCGGGTGGTCGACCAGGCGACCCCGTCATAGGACCGGGTGATCGAGAGCGGATCGCCCCGCGCATCCTCGCCGCCCGCCATCATGATCCGGCGGCGCACGGGATCGAATGCCATGCCGGCTCCGACCACTTCCGAGGTCGCCCCGCTGGGCAACCAGACGGATCCGGTCCATTCCGCCGTGTCCCCGGTGCCGCCCCAGCCTCCGGCGAACACGACCCGCTGGCGCACCGCGTCATAGGCCATGGCCGCACGGTCACGCATGGGCGGTGACCACCCGGTCAGGTTGCGCGGCGTCCACACGCCGTTGCGGTAGGTGAAGGTGCCCCAGCTCGCCAGCATGACGCATTCCCCACGGGCCTCGTCGTACGCCAGGTAGTGAGGGCCGTACACCGGCCCGGCGGGCAGGGCCATCGTCGCGTACCATTGCTGGCCGTCCCACTCGTACGTCGCGTGCGACGTGTAGTTCATGCCGAGCCCGCCGTACAGCACGATCCGTCGGCGCGCGCTGTCGTAGGCGGCGACCGGTCCGTAGGACGGCGGCACCAGGGCCGGGAATTCCTCGTTCCACGCGATCCCGTCGAACGTCCACTGTCGGCCGCCATCCACCAGCATGAGCTTCCTTCCGTCGAACATCATCGTGCCGGTCGTGGAGGGGCCCCGATCCAGGCGCTCGCTCCACCATTGACCATCCCACTCGAACAGCCGGCCTCGCGGATTGCTGCCCAGCCAGGAAACCGCCAGCACGCGCGAACGGAGACTGTCGACCACCATCTGGACGCGCCCGGAGGGAACCACCGGCACACGCCGCCATTGGTCTTGGGCGATGCTCGGGCCGATCGCCAGAACCAGGACGCACGTGAAGCCGGACCTCGAGCGGAAGGCTTGCAGGGACCCCATGGCGGGGCAATGTAGGGCCGCCTCCCACCCCCGGTCAATGAGGCTGACCGGTCAAGGGCCGCCCGGGGCCACCACCTTGGCCCCCGCCTCGGTGAGGTCGTCGCCGCGGAGCTTCATCCGTGCCTCGATCCGCATCGGCCTGCCGTCGGCATCGGTGGCGCTGCATTCCACCTTCGCCTCGATGCTGCGGACGCCCAGGCCGACACTGAACGCCGCCTGGGACGACTCCACGCTCGGGTCGGGCAGCGGCAGCCACGCCGGCCCGGCGGCGGCGGACACCTGGCCGGGAATGGCCGCGGGCAGGGCCGCGGTCGCGAGCAGCCCGAGGATGGCGCGCGGCAGCAGGCCGGCATGGTAGACGCCGAGGGCGGCATCGTGCGATATCCGCGACGGCGTCCGTAGCATGGCCCCGTGTCCGCCACCAGCCCGACGAGTCCCCCACCGCCCCCGCGCGTCGGACTCCCACCGCTCCTGAAGTTCGCCATCGTCGCGGTCACGGTCATGGCCGGCTTCGCCGCGACCGCCTTCGCCCTGCTGTCGTGGCACTTCCGCGCCACGCCGACCTTCCAGGAGCATCTGCGCGACCACCCGGTGGCGGCGGCCGTGTTCGCGCCGCCGGACGGCGGCACGGAACTCGGCGCCGGCGGCGAGTGGCAGATCGGCGAGGTCGACCCGTTCGCCCTCGGCGAGAACGACGCACGGCACCAGGTCCATCGCCTGCGCCTCACCGTCGATCTGCGCCGCGACGACCAGTCCCTGCTGCACCTGGTGCAGGAGGTCGCCGTCGCGGTCGAACGCAGCACCGACCGCCGCGTCGGCGCCCGGGCCCGCACCGTGGCCTGCGCGGTCGCGCCGGGCCTGCGGGCGGCGCCGCGCATCTGCCTGCACGATGTCGACCAGATGCTGGAGCCGGGCCGCGGCGCAGTGACCTTCGACCTGGTGCTCGGCGCCGGCGAAGCCCCCACGACGCCGGTGGTGCTGGCCCTGCCGCGCGACGCACTCGAAGCCAGCAGCTTCCCGGACCAGTTGCCGCCCAGCATCGTCGGCGAGTTCGCCCGCCGGATGTTCTCGCACCGCACGGCGCCCGGCGGCCTGCTCTTCCGCCTGCGGGCGCCAGCCTGGCTCAGCTTCCAGAAGGTCGAGGGCGGCAGCCAGGGCATGGCCCACGGTGATCTGACGTTCACCGCCAACAGCCAGGAGTACTCGTACGCGATGGCCGCGGAGGCCCGCGGCGAGAGCGACGGCTCGACGTTCACGCGCAAGATCACCCGCAGCAACCGCTGGACCTGGAACGGCGACCTCTGGTAGCGATGCCCGGCTGCGGACGGGCGCCCGTTTGTGGCAAGATCTGTCGGATGCTCCGGTCGCTGCTCGTCTGCCTGCTCGCCACGGCACTGCCGCTCGCGCTTCCCGCCCAGGACCCGCCGGCACCGCGCACCACCCGCTGCCTCGTGTTCGACGCCGGCTCGTCGCCGATCCCGGACGCCGCGATCCACCTCGCCCGCAGCGAGGCCTGGGATCCGGCCAACCCCGGCGAGCCGGTGACGCACACCGATGCCGCGGGCGCCTTCCACCTGACGGTGCCGCTGGCCGAGGGCCCGCACCGGCTCACGGTGATCGCCAGGGGCCACACCACCGCGACGCTCGAAGTGAGCGACTTCCTCGGCGCCGATCTCGGCGCGATCCTGCTGGATCCGGCGACGCCCATCCACGGCCGGGTGCGCGACCAGGACGGCCGACCGGTCGCGAACGCCGTGGTGCTGGCCGAGGACCTGCTGGAGCCCTGGAGCTGGCAGCAGGGCTGGTCCCTGCGTGACGCCGCCCGCACCGACCGCAGCGGCATCTTCGCGCTGAAGGGCAGTCCCGCCACCGCCCTGCGGCTCCGCATCCGCGCCGACGGCTTCCTGGAGGAACGGCTGGCGCCGGTGGACGCCGGCTCACCGCTCGACGTCACGCTGCGACCTGGCGGCTTCGTCAGCGGCACGGTCCTCGGCGCCGACGGCGCGCCGGCGGCGGCGAAGGTGACCCTCGTGCCTCGCGGCCACGAGCCCGAGTCGGTGGCGACCGCCGCCGACGGGTCCTTCCGACTCACCTGGCGGCAGCCGATGCCGGCGCGGCTCGTCGCCGTCGATGCCCGCGACCCGACCCGCACCGCCCGCCTCGAAGGACTCCGCGGGCCGCAGGCCGACCTGTGCCTGACGCTCGCCGAGGCGGCGCCGACCGATCCGGCGGCCGATGGCCGGAAGGTGCTGCGCCTGCGCGTGCTGGATCCGCAGGGCCACCCGGTCCCGGCCTTCCGCGCCGGCGCGCAGTGGTGGGGCGAGGTCGACGAAGGCCACCTGACGATGCTCCTGCCCGACATCGGCCGGAACGGCACCGATGGCGGCCTCGACCTGCCGGGCCCCGGCGAGGACGAGGAGGAGGAGGGATCGTTGCTGATCCGCGCGCCGGGCCTCGCCACCACGATCCAGAAGGTCGCGTTCGCCGTCGACGCCGACGCGACCGACGATCGACCGGTCATGACGCTGACCGTGACGATGGCGAAGGAGGCTCTCGCCCGCGGCACCGTGCTCGACGCCGAGGGTCAGCCGCTGGCCGACGTGCCGGTGTGGGCCCAGCCGGTCGACGACGGCCACGCCCTGGCGCAGCCGCCGGTCGACGCCGGCCGCACCGCCGCCGACGGAACCTTCACGGTCGGTGGCCTGCGCCCCGGCACCTGGCACGTGCAGGCCGGCGGCGGCACGACGCCGGTGCGCGGCCGCCGCGTGCGCATCGCCGCCGACGGCACCTCGGCGGCGGCGACGATCCGGATGCCGCGGCTGGTGTCCCTGCAGGGCCGCTGCGAGCAGGCGATGCCGCCGGGCACGATCGTCATGTTCGGCGCGCCGATGGCGATGGTCGGTCCGGTCGGCGACTACGGCCAGGCGGCGATCGGCGCCGACGGCACCTTCCAGGTGGCGCTCACCGACGGCACCAAATCGGTGAACGTGATGCTGCCGCAGCCGATCCGGCGGCGCTCGCCGATGCTGCTCGAAGGCCGCGCCGTGCGGATCCGCGCCGGTGACGAGGAGGTGCGCGTCAGCCTGCGCCACGGCCACGGCAAGGTCGCGGGCAAGGTGCGGTGCGACGGCGCGCAGGTGCCCGCGCCCCGGCTGGTGGTGGTCGCCGTGCCGCACGCCACCATCGACGCCTTCGACTTCTCCAGCGAGGTGCACGCGCCGGTCGCCCACGACGGCACCTTCTCGCTCGCCCTGCCGGCGGGTGAGCACAAGCTGCTGCTGCGCGACGCGCTGACCCGCGTGCAGCTCAACGAGGAGACGCCCTGCGCGGTGGAACCCGGCGCCACCGCCCGGCAGGACCTGGCCTGCGAAGTGGGCGAAGTGGTCCTCACGCTGCGCGCCGTGCCGGCGGGCATCGGCGCCGACGACGGCCCCGGCGCGACGCTCGCGTTCAGCCGCCTGGAGGACGGGCAGCGCTTCTGGTTCGGACCCGGGCCGGAGCTCGACCTGCGCGACCGCGCCGAGACCGTGCGGCTGTTCCTGCGCCCCGGCGAGACGACCCTGCAGCTGCTGCGCGCCACCGACGACGACGAAGACGGCAACGCACAGCTCTTCATGGTCGGCGGACCGGCGGCAGGCGAGTTGCTGGACACGGTGACCGTGCAGGCGGGCCGCAGCCAGGCGGTCACGGTGGACATCCCGCGGCTCGGCGTGCGCTGACTTCCGGCGGCGACTGCTAGAGCGAACCCGCCAGAGCAGGGAGTCCAGTGGCCAATGGCACCAACTCGACTCCAGCTCGATGTTCGCGTCGGCGACCACCGTGGACCAGCCAGAGCTTGGCCATCGGGTAGTCGGCACCAAACAGCCGCAGCGCAGTCAGGTCCGAGTCCCGCACTACTGCATTGCGCTTCACCTCGATGGCATGCAGCCCATGCTCTCCGTACAGCACGAAATCGACCTCCTCTCCGTTGCGGGTACGCCATGTGTGAATCTGGTAGCCAAGTTGTCGGTAGGCATTGATTGCGCGAAGCTCATTCAGCACCACGGTCTCCATCGCCGCCCCGTCGATCTCCGCTTCCGAGTCCAACGGTCCGCGCGGACGCAGCACTCGATACACGCCAGGATCGAACAGGAAGAACCGCGGGTGCGCCGTGACATCCCGCTTGGCGCGACGCCGGAACACCGGCAGCCGCGTCGCCAGCAACAGATCCTCGAGGGCGACGAACCACTGCTCGACAACCTTGCGCTCCACCGCGCAGTCCCGGGCCACCGCGGCAATGTTGAGCACAGCCCCCTGGCTGAACGACGCCGCCTCGAGGAAGCGCGTGAAGCCAGCCAGGTTCCTGGTGAGCCCTTCCTGCTGCACCTCCTCCTGCAAGTAGGTGCGCACGTAGCTGGCCAGGTAGGCACCCGGATCGTCCTCCACCCATGCGGTAGGCAGCCCCCCGTAGCGCAACGCATGATTCGCGTCGAAGTCGGCCCCGAGTTCGGTCGCGGTCAACGGGTAGAGGTGGAACGTCCGAGCGCGGCCAGCCAGCAGATTCGCGCCGGAACGAACCAGCTTCCGGGCACTCGATCCGGTCATCGCGAAGCGCAACTGCTTCTGCTCGATCAGGCGGTGCACCTCATCCAGCAACCCCGGCACCTTCTGCACCTCGTCGATGACGACCCAGCCTCGGTGGTCGCCGGGGATCATCTCTCGTAGCCGATCCGGGCCTGCGGCCAGGCGCACGGCGAGGTCGGCCGACAGCAGATCGATCGTGAACGCCCCTGGCAGCCGGTCGGCCACCCAACTGGACTTGCCAGTGCCACGCGGGCCGAAGAGGAAGAAACTGGTGGCTGGCGGCTCAAGCAATCTGGAATACACAACTCCATTATTGGTCCAAAAATGGAGTTTTCGATTCCTTTTTTGTAAGACGCTGTGATTACTGCCTTTAGGAATCCTCAAGGGCAGCCTCACCTGAGCGGGCATGCCCAACCGAAGGATCCTACATGCCTCCTGCCCTGCCGGTGATGCCGAAGACGGGACGCTGGTCGCCGCACGCGCCGGCGCCGCGCCAGGCCGCGCCACCGGTCGCAGGGCCTGATCCATGGGTCGTGCCGGTCGGCATCGGCCTCGGCCTCAGCCTGCTCTCGGGCTTCGTGCTGCCTGCCGCCATGCCGTGGTTCCTGGCGGCGATCCCGCACGAGATGGGCCACGCCACCATGGGCTGCCTGCTCGGCCATCCGTCGGCGCCCGCCATCAGCCTGCGCGGGGAAGCCTGGACCGGCATCGCCGAGCAGCGGCCGTTCCTGGTCTGGTTGCTGGCGGCGGCCGCCCTGGCCACCGCGCTCGTGCTGCGCCGCCGCGGCGCGAATGCGCGGCGCTGGCTCACGCTGCTGCTGGCCGTGCCGCTGCTGCCGCTCTGCGCCTTCACCGCGCTGGCCGAGGTCCTGATCGCCGCCGCCGGCCACCTCGGCGAACTGCTGTTCACCGGCTTCGCGTTCTTCCTGGCGGCGAGCGGCGGCTACACCGGCCGCGTCCGCGAACGCATGGGCTCGGCGCTGGCCGGCGGGCTGGTGCTCGGCCGCAACCTGGAGCTGTGCTGGGGACTGCTGACCTCGGCCGAGGCGCGCGCCCTCTACGGCGAGAACGGCTCGCTGGGCCTCACCAACGACTACCTGCGCCTCAGCGAGGACTCGTTCGGCTGCTCGCTGCAGGCCGTCGCCCTGGTCATGCTGCTGGTGGCCCTGCTGCCCCTGCCGCTCGGCCTCTGGCTCGGCCGGCGGCAGGCGGCCCAGGCCTCCCCCCCGCGTTGACGTTCCGCCCGCCATCGCCTACTGCTGCCGGCATGGAACGTCCCCTCGCGGTGATCCTGGTGGCGGCCGTCGTGGCCGCGGTCATCGCCACCGGCGCGGTGTACCTGCTGCAGCCGCCGGCGGCCCCCGGTGCACCAGCGGACGCTGCGCCGGGAGCGCCCATGGGCGGCGAGCCGGCCGCGGCGGTCCTCGGCGAGTTGCAGGAGCAGTTGCGGGACGTGCAGGCACGACTGGCAGCCCTGGAGAACCGCGTCGAGCGCAGCACACCACCGGTGCCAGGCCCGCGGCCGCACGGCCCGACCACGCCGGACGCCGGCCCCACGGGCCCCGCCATTCCGCCGGCGGCGCCGGGCTCGCCCGAACTGCGCCAGCAGGTCGAACAGGCATTGCAGTCGATCCGCGCCGACGAAGCCCTGGCCCGCGACCGCGGCAAGTTGGAGCACGCCGCACGATTGGTCGAGAACCGCCTGCAGCGGCTGACGCCCCTGCTGGGGCTCAGTGCGACCCAGGTGGATCAGCTCCGCGCGGTGTTCACCGCCCACGAGCAGCGCAACCTGGAGATCACCCGGCTGTGGGAGCAGAACCCCGATCCGGTGCTGGTCGGCGAGGCCAAGCGGCGCGGCGCCGAGGACCACGCCCGCGCGCTCGCCGCGGTGCTGACGCCGACGCAGCTGGAGCAGCTGCAACAGGCGGAACGACCGGCGGCGGGCAAGTAGCAGCGGGCTGCCGACCCTACTGCCACTTCATGCCGTCGATGAAGTCCAGCGGCCCGCCGCACGACGCCGCGTGGCAGCTGATGCAGCCCTGGATCACGCCGTTGTAGGTGTCCCTGCCCGGCGCCGCGTCGTAGGCGCGCACCAGATACAGGTAGTTCACCGCCAGCGAGTCGAACCGGGGGCTGCGTTCGTCGGGCCTGGTCGGCCACGCGCAGCGCATCTTCCGGTGCACGGGGAACAGCGGCTTCACCGGCTGGCCCGCCTCCAGCAGCACCCGCGCCTCGCGCAGGTCGTCGACGAACTGCCGCATCAGCACCGACAGTTCGCTGTCGCCGTTGGGGTTGCGGGGCGAGACGATCAGGTGACCGGGGCTGCCGGGCACGCCGGGCTGCAGCGGCGTCTCGCCGTTGCAGTCGCGGTCGTCGTAGCCCGCCGGCCACTCCTTCGGCGCTTGGGGCTCGGGCTGGACCACCTCCACCACGAGTTCCCCGGGCCCGCAGGAGGCCCACAGGATCCCGAACAGGAGCAACGGCGCGGCGAGGATGGCGGGGTGGCACTTCATGGGCAGGGCGGCAGATGGTGAAGGACCCCCGGGCCCCGCGCAAGCGCCTCCGCCCAAGGTCCCCTTCCGGCGGCGCGCCAGGGGCCCTATCCTGCCGGCCCTTTCCGGATCCCCGATACCCGCCATGCGCACCCTGCTTCCCGCGTTCCTCCTCGCCCTCCTCCCCGCCCTGACGGCCCAGGACCCGACCAAGGCCCAGGAGCCGGGCCAGGCGCCGAAGGCCCCCAAGCTGTCCGCCGAGCTCTACGACCACTACGGCCAAGGCATCACCGAGGGTCCGTGGGTGGAACTGGCGGCGATGCTGAAGAAGCCCGAGGACCACCTCGGCAAGCCGCTGCGCCTGCGCGGCAAGATCACGGCGGTGTGCCAGACCAAGGGCTGCTGGATGCACCTCGGCAGCGAGGCGAAGCCGGTGATGGTCAAGTTCCTCGACTACGCGTTCTTCGTGCCGAAGGACGCCAGCGGCCGCAACGCCGTGGTCGAGGGTGTGCTGACCGTGCGCCAGGAGACCGTCGAGCAGACGAAGCACTACCTGGAGGACGCCGGCAAGCACGACGAGGCGGCCAAGGTCACCGAGGGCCGCAAGATCCTGTTCTTCATGGCCAGCGGCGTGGC
>CAZMGG010000167.1:0-11189 GCA_964565715.1 uncultured candidatus Brocadiaceae bacterium
ATGCCGTTGCCGATGCCGTGCTCGGTGATCTGCTCGCCGAGCCACATGATGAACATCGTGCCGGCGGTCAGCGACACCACCACCACCACGCAGTAGAGCGCCCACCAGTCGCTGACACCGGCGTGCAGGAGCTTGGCGCCGCCGCCCTCCAGCACGCCGAAGATCACGAAGAACGACTGCAGCACGCAGATGCCGACCGTCGTGATCCGCGTGTACTGGTTGATCTTGCGCTGACCGGACGCGCCTTCCTTGCTGATCTTCTCCAGCGACGGCACGACCTTGGCCAGCAGGCTGAAGATGATGCTGGCCGAGATGTAGGGCATCACGCCGAGCGAGAACAGCGTCGCGCTCTGCAGGTTGCCGCCGGTCAGCACGTTCATCAGGTTGAAGAGCTGCTGCACGCCGCCGCCCTGCCTGGTCTTCTCCAGGGTCTCGGCGAGGTTCACGCCCGGCAGCGGGATGAAGAAGCCGATCCGGTAGACCAGCAACAACCCCAACGTGATCAGGATCTTGTTGCGGATCTCCTTGATCCGCACCAGATTGCCGAGGGAGAGCGTCATGGTCTTGGCGTGATCGAGAGGGATCGTCTGGCTGAGGTCCGGGGACGGCCCGTTCAGGCCTTCGGCTTGGACGGGCCCTTGCCGGCCTTGACCTTGTCGGTGGCCGACGCCTTGGGATGACGGCTGCCGTCCTTGCGGACGAACTTGGGCCGGTAGACCAGCGCCGGGTTCAGCTCCACCGAGCCTCCGGCGGCCTCGATCTTGGCCTTGGCCGAGGCGCTGATCGCGTCGACCCGCACCGACAGCTTCTTCTTCAGCTCGCCGTTGCCCAGGATCTTGAACAGCTCGCTGCCCTTCTCCTGGGAGACCAGGCCCTTCTGCAGGACGGCCTGCAGGTCGACCTTGGCGCCGTCCTCGAAGGCATCGAGGGCGCCGACGTTGATCACCGTGAAGACCTTGGCGAAGTTCTTGTTGTTGAACCCGACCTTGGGCAGGCGCCGGTAGAGGGGCATCTGGCCACCTTCCCAGCCGAGCCGGCTCGACCAGCCCGAACGGGATGCCGCGCCCTTGTGACCGCGCCCGGACGTCTTGCCCAGGCCCGAGCCGACACCGCGGCCGACGCGCTTGCGGGTGGGCCGCTTCAGGCCCTTGGTCTTTGCTTCTGCGAGATTCATTGCAGGTTCACTCCCCGCTGCGCCGCCACCTGATCGCGGTTGCGCAGCTTGGCGAGGGCCGCCATCGTCGCCTTGACGACGTTGAGCGAGTTGGTCGACCCGTAGTTCTTGGTGAGGATGTCGGAGATGCCGGCCAGCTCCAGGACCTTGCGCACGGCCTTGCCGGCGATGATGCCGGTGCCCGGCGCCGCCGGCACCAGGCGCACCCGCGTCGCACAGTAGTCGCCCTCGACCTGGTGCGGGATGGTGGTGCCCTCGCGCAGCACGCGCATCAGGCGCTTCTTGCCGTCCTTGACCGACTTGTCGACGGCGCCGGGGACCTCGCGGCCCTTGCCGTAGCCGAGACCGACGACGCCGTCCTTGTTGCCGACCACGCTGAGCGCGTTGAACGAGAAGCGGCGACCGCCCTTGACCACCGCCGCCGAACGGCTGATGGCAACGACGTCGTCCTTGAGGTCGCCCTCGAGGTTCAGCGCCTCGTCGATCGGGATGCAGGGATAGTTGTGCTTCGCCATGTCAGAACTCCAGACCGCCCTTGCGCGCGGCCTCGGCCAGCGCCTTCACCCGACCGTGGTACTTGTAGGAGGCGCGGTCGAAGGCGACCTTGACCACGCCGGCGCGGCGGGCGCGCTCGGCCAGCAGTTCGCCGACCTTCGCCGCCATGTCGGTCTTCTTCAGGCCGGTGACGGTCCGCAGCTCCTTCTCCAGGGACGACGCCGCGGCCAGGGTGTGGCCCTTCTGGTCGTCGATGATCTGGCAGGAGATGTTGTTCAGGCTGCGGAACACCGACAGGCGCGGCCGGCTGCTGACGCGGCGCAGCGCGGCGCGAACGCGCTGCGTCTTGGCCTGCCGGTGCCTGTGCTTGGGAAGGGTCCTCATCGCTGTCCTCGGTCCTATGTCTCTTTGCGGTGTCTCGTGGGATCGTCGGGTCGTGTTGCCGTCGGCCGGGCCGACGGGCGCGGCGGCCTCGACTAGGCCGAACCGAAGGCCTTGCCGGCCTTCCGCTTGATGACCTCGTCGCTGTACTTGATGCCCTTGCCCTTGTACGGCTCGGGCTTCCGCAGCTTGCGGATCGCCGCCGCCACCAGGCCGACCTGCTGCTTGTCCGGGCCCTTGATCACCAGGGTGGTGGCGGTCGGCGCCTCGATGGTCACGGTCTTCGGGATGGGGAAGCTGATCGGCTTGTTGAAGCCGAGGCTCAGCGACAGCTTGTTGCCCTGCACCGCGGCCTGATAGCCGATGCCGTTGATCTCGAGCTTGCGCTCGTAGCCCTGGGCCACGCCGACCACCATGTTGTCCAGCAGGGCGCGGGTCGTGCCCTGGTAGGCCCGGCTCTGCCGCGCCTCGTCCCTGGCGGCGACGGTGATGCGGCCATCGGCGACCGCGATGGTCACCTCCGGGCGGGGGGCAAGGCTCAACTCACCCTTGGGGCCCTTCACGGTGACCTTGCCGGCGGCATGGGTCACGGTGACGCCCTTGGGGATCGCGATGGGCTGTTTTCCGATGCGGGACATGGCTTGGTCGCTGTGGAGTCGCTGAAGCTGGTCGGTGGAAGCTGGTCGGTGGAAGCTGGTCGGTGGAAGCTGGTGCTGGAAGGCGGCGGGGATCAGTCGATGACGCAGAGGACTTCGCCGCCGACCCGGTGCTCGCGGCACTCGCGGTCGGACAGCACGCCCCGGTTGGTGGAGACGATGCTGACGCCCATGCCGGCGCGCGGTCGCGGCAGCTCGTCGACGCCGCGATAGCGGCGGCAGCCAGGCGTGCTGACCCGGCGCAGATTGTGGATGACGCTCTCGCCCTCGGGGCCGTAGCGCAGGCGGACCTGGATGGCCGACTTCGGGCCCTCCGAAGCCACATCGTAGCCCTCGATGTAGCCCTCGCGCTTCATGGCCTCGAGCACGGCGACCTTGAGCTTGCTGCCGGGCATGGTGCAGGCCGTCTGGCGGCGCCGGTAGGCGTTGCGCACACGCGTCAGCAGATCGGCGATCGGGTCGGTCATCATGGCTGGGATCTCGGGCTGGATCTCGGGCTGGATCTCGGAGTGGTTCGGTGGCAGGCGGCGGGGATCACCAGGAGGCCTTGCGGACGCCGGGGATCTCGCCCTGCAGCGCCAGGGAACGGAAGCAGCACCGGCAGATGCCGAACTTGCGCAGGAACGCGCGCGCCCGGCCGCACAGCTGGCACCGGTTGTAGGCCCGCACCTGGAACTTGGGCTTCTGCAGCTGCTTGACTCGCAAACACTTCTTGGCCATCGGATCGGCTCCTGCTGGATCGCTGCTGGTCGTTACTTCTTGAACGGCACGCCGAGCTGTGTCAGCAGCGCGTGCCCCTCGCGATCGGTCCGGGCGGTGGTCACGAACGTGATGTCCATGCCCTGCACGAACTCGATCTTGTCCTGGTTGATCTCGGCGAACACGCTCTGCTCGGAGAGACCCATCGTGTAGTTGCCACGGCCGTCGAACTTGTCCGGCAGGCCGCGGAAGTCGCGGATGCGGGGGATCGCCACCGTCACCAGACGGTCGAGGAACTCCCACATGCGGGCGCCCCGCAGGGTCACCGCGCAGCCGATCGGATAGCCCTCGCGCAGCTTGAAGGTCGCCACCGACTGGCGGGCACGGCGGATGGTCGGCTTCTGGCCGACGATCGCCGCCATGTCGCGGGTGGCGGCCTCGACGCGGGCCTTGTTCTCGACGGCGCGGCCGATGCCCATGTTGACCACGATCTTGGTCATCCGCGGCACCATCATGGGATTGGCGTAGCCGAACTCCTTGCGCAGCGCCGGCACGACCTTCTCGCGGTACTGCTGGAGCTTGCGCGGAAGCGCCTTGGCGGTGGTGGTGGTCGCGTTGGTGGTCACGTCGTCCTCTGCTCTGTCTTCTGCGGTGGCTTGTGCGGTCTTCTGGATCTGGTCGGGCGGGCTAGCCGAAGTCGGTCCCGCACTTCACGCCGATGCGGACGCGCTTGCCGTCCTTCACCTCGCTGCGGGTGCGGGTGCCCTTCTTCAGCTTCTCGCTGAACAGCATCACGTTGCTGGCGTCGATGGGGAACTCGACCTGGATGCGGCCGCCCTTGGGATTCTGCTGGCTGCGCTTCTCGTGCTTCCAGCGCAGGTTGACACCCTGCACCAGCACCTTGCCCTCGCCGGCCATCACCTTCAGGACCTCGCGGGGCTCGTCGGAGCGATACGCCCCGGCGGTCACCACGACCTTGTCGCCCTTGCGGACGTGCAGCTTGCGCCTGGTCATCAGACGACCTCCTCAGCCAGCGAGACGATCTTCATGAAGTTGCGGTCACGGAGCTCGCGGGCCACGGCGCCGAAGATGCGGGTGCCGCGCGGGTTGTTCTCCTTGTCGATGATCACCATCGCGTTGCTGTCGAACCGGATGTAGGAACCATCCGACCGCCGCACCGCCTTGGAGGTGCGGACCACGACACCGCGCACGACCTCGTGTTCCTTCACCTCGCCGGTGGGCAGCGCGCGCCGCACCGAGCAGATGACCACGTCGCCCAGCGACGCATACCGCCGGCCGCTGCCGCCGAGCACCTTGATGCACATGGCCCGCTTGGCGCCGGTGTTGTCGGCGACGTCGAGCATGCTCATTTCCTGGATCATGGGAGACTCCTGATGTCCGTGTGATGGGCGTGGCGGGGTTACTCGGCCGGGGCACGCTGCACGACGCGGACGAGGCGCCACCGCTTGAGGCGCGACATCGGCCGGGTCTGCATCACCTCGACGACGTCACCGATGTTGGCCTCGCCCTTCTCGTCGTGGGCGTAGAGCTTGGTGCGCCGGGAGACGTACTTCTCGTACAGCGGGTGCCGCACCTTGCGGTTGACCTCGATGACGAGCGTCTTCTGCATCTTGTTGGACTTGACGACGCCGCGGACCAGCTTGCGCAGCAGGCGGGCGGCCTGGTCGTCGCTGGTGCCAGGGGTGGCGGCAGGGTTCGTGCTGGAGGTCATTGGTCACCGCCCTTCTTGGCCTTGCCGGTCTTCGGCGCCTTCTCGGTCTCGCTGGCCCGCTCGCGCTCCCCCACCACGGTGAGGATGCGCGCCACGTTCTTGCGGATCTGCTTGAAGCGGGCGGTGGTCACCACCGCCTCGGTCGCGCCACGGAAGCGGATCTGGAACAGCTCCTTCTGCAGTTCCTGCAGGTCGAGCCGCAGCTCGCGGGTGTCCTTGCCGCGGATCTCCTCGATCTTGATCAGGCCAGCCATGTCAGATGTGCCTCCGGCGCACGAGCCGGGTCTTGACCGGCAGCTTGTGGGCGACGCGGGCGAAGGTCAGCTTCGCCTGGGCCTCGGTGACTCCGTCCAGTTCGTAGAGCACCGTGCCCGGCTTGACGACCGCGCACCAGTACTCGATGTCGCCCTTGCCGGTGCCCTGTCGGGTCTCGGCGGGCTTCGCCGACACCGACTTGTGCGGGAAGATCCGGATGAAGATCTTCGCCTCGGGCGCGTTGCGGGACGCGGCCACGCGGCCGGCCTCGATGGCGCGGGCCGGGATCCAGCCCGGCTCCAGGGCCTGCAGCCCGAACTCGCCGAACGACACCTCGGTGCCGGAGGTCGCGTCGCCACGGATCCGTCCGCGGTGCATCTTCCGGTACTTGACTCGCTTGGGCATCAACATGGGACTGCTCCTAGACTGCCTTCTCCGCGCCGCCGCGCATCGGCAGCAGGCCATTGGTGGTCTCGCCGGGGGCGTACTCGCCCTTGAAGATCCACACCTTGACGCCGATCGAACCGTGCTTGGTCCGGCACAGGCCGAATCCGTAGTCGAGGTTGGCGCGCAGCGTGGTGCAGGGCACGCGGCCCTTGCGGACCATGCCGACCCGCGCCATCTCCGAGCCCTGCAGGCGGCCGGCGACGCGGATCTTGATGCCCTTGGCGCCGGCGGCGATCGACGTGTCGGCGACCTTCTTCAGCGCGCGGCGATAGTTGACGCGCTTGTTGAGCTGCTCGGCGAGACCCTCGGCCACCAGGTTCGCCTCCAGCTCCGGCCGCGTGATCTCGATGATCTTCATGCGGACGTTGGGGCGACCGATCAGCTTCTCGAGGTCCTCGCGGAACTTGTCGACCTTGGCGCCCTTCTTGCCGATCAGCACGCCGGGCCGGGCGGTGTGGATGAACACCGTCACCATGTCACCGGTGCGCTCGATCTCGATCTTCGGGATCGCCGCGAACGCCCACTCCTTCTGGATGAAGCGGCGGATCTTCTGGTCCTCGACCAGGAAGCGGGCGAAATCCTTCTTGTTGGCGTACCACCGCGAACGCCACTGCTCGGTGACGGCGATGCGGAAGCCGGTGGGGTGGGTCTTCTGTCCCATGGTTACTCGTTGTCCTCGCTGCCCTCGTTGCCGGCGGCGGCAGCCACCTTGGCGGCCGGGTCGGCGACGTGGACGTGGATGTGGCAGGTGCGCCGCTTGATCGGCATGGCGCGCCCCTGCGGCCCGGGCCGGAAGCGGAAGCCGCCCGGCAGCAGCGGGCCGTCCTGGGCGAACACCTTGCTGATGACCAGCCGGTTGGCGCGGACGTTGGGGTTCTGCAGGGCGTTCTGCACCGCCGAAGCGAGGACCTTGTAGAGGAACTGCGACGCGCGATGGCGATCGTGCCGGAGCTGGTCCAGCGCCTGGTTGGCGGGCAGCCCACGGATCATGTCGATCACCCGGCGGGCCTTCTGGGCCCCCATCCGGGCGTAGCGGTGCACGGCTCGGGTTTCGAAGGACATCAGCTCGCAACCTCGGCTTTCTTGGAGTGGCCGCGGAAGGTCCGGGTCGGCGAGAACTCGCCCAGGCGGTGCCCGACCATGTCCTCGGTCACGTAGACCTTCAGGAACGTCCGGCCGTTGTGGACCATGAACGTGTGGCCGACGAAGTCGGGCAGGATGACGCTGGCGCGCGACCAGGTCTGGATCGGGTCACGGGCCCCGGTCTTGGCCAGCTTCTCCACCTTCTTCAGGAGCTTCGGGTGGACGAACGGGCCCTTCTTGATGCTGCGGCTCATCGCGGTGCTCTCGTTGCTCTTGGCTGTTGGTGCTAGGGGCTGTTGGTGCTAGCTGCCGCTGCCCTGGGCGACGTGCTTGCCCGGCGGACGGCGCCGCAGGATGAACTGGTTGGAGTGCGACTTGCGCCGCCGGGTCTTGCCGCCCTTGGCGAGCTTGCCCTTCGGCGAGCACGGGTGACGGCCACCGCCGGTGCGGCCTTCGCCACCACCCATCGGGTGGCTGACCGGGTTCATGGCGGTGCCGCGGTTGTGCGGGCGCCGACCCTTGTGGCGGGTGCGGCCGGCCTTGCCCCAGCGGATGTTCTGCCAGTCGAGGTTGCCGATCTGGCCGATGGTCGCGCGGCAGCGGATGTCGACCTTGCGCATCTCGCCGGACGGCATGACCAGCACCGCATGGTCGCCGTCGCGGGCCAGGAACTGGCAGCCGCCGCCGGCGCTGCGGGCCAGCTGGCCGCCGGTGCCGGGATGCATCTCGACGTTGTGCACCATCAGGCCCAGCGGGATGTTCTCCAGCGGCATCGAGTTGCCCACGTCGGGCTCGACGCGGTCACCGGCCACCACCGTGGCGCCCACCTCGAGGCCGCGCGGGGCCAGGATGTAGCGCTTCTCGCCGTCCTGGTAGTGCAGCAGGGCGATGTCGGCGGTGCGGTTCGGGTCGTACTCGATGGCCGCCACCTTGGCCGGCACCTCGAGCTTGTCGCGCTTGAAGTCGACCATCCGGTAGAGGCGGCGCGCGCCACCGCCGCGGAAGCGGCTGGTGATGCGACCGTGGGCGTTGCGGCCGGCCCGGCTCGGGATGCGGACGGTGAGCGCCTTCTCGGGACGCTTCTTCGACAGGTGCGAGAAGTCCAGCACCGACGAGTTGCGGCGGCCGGGCGACGTCGGCTTGTAGATCTTGATGGGCACGGTTTGCTCCTGGGTCTCCGGGGTGCGGCTGGGTCGGGTCGGCCTACGCGAACTCGATCGTGTCGCCCTCCTTGAGGGTCACGACAGCCTTCTTCCAGGGACGGGTGCGGCCGGGACGGCCGAGGAAACGGCGCAGCTTGCCGGGCACGGAGACCATGTTGATCTTCGTGACCTTCACCTCGAACAGGGTCTCGACCGCCTTGCGGACCTCGGTCTTGTTGGTGTCCGGGTGCACCTCGAAGGTGTACTGGTTGCGCATCCCCTGCATGGTGGTCGACTTCTCGGTCACCACGGGGCGGCGGACGACGCCGTAGTAGAGGTTGGGGTTGGCCATGGCTAGCGCGCCTCGGTCTTGCTGGCGGTCTTGCTGGCGGTCTTGCTGGAGGCGGCGCCGGTGCCGAAGCGCTGCTTGATCGCCTCGAGGGCCGCCGGGGTCATCACCAGCCAGCGGCGCAGCAGCACCTGGCGGGCGTTCAGGTCGTCGACCGTGAACACGTCCACCAGCGGCACGTTGCGCAGGGACAGCCACAGGTTGCGATCGGCCTTGTCGGTCACCACCGTCGTCGACCGCTCCATGCCGAGTTTGCCGAGGATGCCGTGGGCGGCCTTGGTGCTGGGCTTGTCGGTGGGCCAGCCGTCGGCCACCGCCGCCTCGCCGTCCTGGAACTTGGTGAAAAGGGCGTTGCGCAGGGCCACGCGCCGCGCCTTCTTCGGCATCTGGAACGAATGGTCCAGGGGAGCCGGCGGATGCGTGCGGCCACCGCCCTTCCACAGCGGCGACTTGGTCGTGCCCATGCGGGCTCGGCCGGTGTGCTTCTGCGGCCAGAGCTTCTTGTTGCCGCCGCGCACCATGGCGCGGGTCAGGGCCTGGGCGGTGCCCTGGCGCAGGTTCGCCTCGTACATCACGACGGCGTCCTTGAGCGTGCGCCCGAGGACGCGGCTCCCGAACAGGGAGGCGTCGACGTCCGTGCTCTTCACGGATCCCTTGTCGTAGACCTTGAGCTCTACCATGGCACTGTTCGGGGGTATGCGGTCGGAGTTCGCGTTGACTGGCACGAGACGAAACAACCGGACACGCCGGAACTGCTTCCGGCCCGCCCGGTCACCGCTCGATGCCCGAGGGCATCACCGCGCGGCTTCGGTTCAGGAGATCAGGAGGCGGTGCACTGCGACCGTGTCGGTGGGAACCGGCCCGGCCTGGGGAAACGAAACGGATCAGGAGCCGGTCTTGATGCGGATGTCCACACCAGCCGGCATGTTGAGCTTGCTCAGGGCATCCACCGTCTTGCTGGTGGGCTCCGAGATGTAGATCAGCCGCTTGTGCGTGCGGATCTCGAACTGTTCGCGGCTCTTCTTGTCCACGTGGGGCGAACGCAGCACCGTGTAGCGTTCGATCCGCGTGGGCAACGGCACGGGGCCCGCGACCCGCGCACCGGTCCGCTTGCTCGTCTCCACGATGTCCAGCGCAGCCTGGTCCAGGGCCTCGTAGTCGTAGGCCTCCATTCGAATCTGGATGGTGTCCTGCATGGCTGGGCGGGGAGGTGGAGCGGTGGGAATCGGACCGGGTCGGGGGGCGGCTCGTCAGCCGTAACCTCTTGCGTTTCAGTAGGTTAGGCTATGAGTTGCCTTCCCTGGACGCGAGAGAGGGAGGAATCTAGCGATCGCCCTGACCAGGGTCAAGCTTCTCGGCGCCTTTTTCCAGCAGGCGCTCGGCCGTTGGCACGGGCGCGTAGCCGTCCGGCTGGATCTGCGCGGTCCCGAGGCCCTTGGTGATCGAACGGAGGCGGCTGGTGTAGCCGAGCATGGTCGCCAGCCGGGCCGAACCCTGCACGACGGCGCCCAGCGAACCCGAGGCAACCTGCCGGACCGACGCCTGGCGCGCCTGCAGGTCGGCCAGCACGGGCGAGAGCGCATCGGCCGGGCAGCTGAGTTCGAAGCTCGCCATCGGCTCCAGGCAGGCTGGCCCCGCGGCCGCCACCGCCTTCGCCAGCGCGTATCGAAGTGCCTGCAGATACAGGGCTTCCAGCGCCTCGGGCGCGTCGCCGCCGATCTCGGCGATGGCGATGCTGACCGCCGTGGCCGGCAACGGAGCCTGCAGGCCGGACCGGAGCCGCGCCCGGAGCTCCATCTCGAGCGCAAGGCGCAGCCCCGGGCCGATGACGAGGTCGGGCGCCAGCACCACGGCGGTCTCGTCGCCGGCGGCCGGGACCACCACCACCCTGGCCTCGGCGCGGACGGGGCGCCCGGCCTGCATCGCCTGGACGCTCGCCTGCCCCTCGCCGCGCCGGAGCACGGTCTCGCGCAGCGCCACGGTCGGCCGGCCCAGCCGGACCGGCAGGCCGGTCGCGCGCCGCACCCGGTCCGCCACGATCTCGAGGTGCAGTTCCCCCATCCCCGCCACCATGGGGATCGCCGCATCCGGGTCCAGGCTCACCGCCAGCGTCGGGTCGTCGGTCGCCAGCCGGCGCAGGGCCTCCAGCAGGACCGGGATGTCCTCGGGCCGGGCCGGCTCGAAGGCCGCCGCCACCACCGGCGCCGGGAAGTCCACGCCGGGCAGGCTCGCCGGGCGCGCCGGGTCGTGCAGCGTGTCGCCGGTGACCAGTCCTTCGACCGCGGGCAGCACGACGACGTCGCCGGGCGCCGCGGCGGCGACGGTGCTGTGGCTGGCGGCGTGCATCGCCCACAGCTCGCGGACCGCCACCAGTTCGCCGGTCCGGGCGACCCGCAGCGGCTGGCCGGGCCGCAGGGTCCCGGCGAACACGCGGACATAGGACTGCACGACCTCGTCGTGCTGCACCTTGAACACGAACGCGACCACCGGCGCGGTCTCGTCGCCGAGTTCCGCCCAGTCCGGCCGGTCCGCCGGCCCCGGCAGCAGGGCGCACACCGCGTCGAGCAGCAGGTCGACGCCCAGGTTCGGCAGGGCGGCCCCGCCGAGCACCGGCACGATGCGGCCGCCGAGACACCCGGCCCGCAGCGCCGATCGCAGGCGCTCGGCCCCCACCGGGCGGCCTTCCAGCCAGTCGCCGAGGATGGCGTCGTCGAACTCGGCGCAGGCCTCCAGCAGCCGGTCGCGGCCCGTGGCGAGCTGGCGGCGCAGCGCCGGC
>CAZMGG010000168.1:0-11149 GCA_964565715.1 uncultured candidatus Brocadiaceae bacterium
ATCTACGAGTCGCTGAGCCACGCCGGCATCGCCAACGCCTGCAAGGTGGTCCTGCGCAAGGTCTCCGCCGAGCGCGTGGCGATGGAGGGTCCCGACCAGCTGCTCGGCGGCGCCGACGGCATCCTGGTGCCCGGCGGCTTCGGCGAGCGCGGCTTCGAGGGCAAGATCGCCTCGATCCGGTTCGCCCGCGAGAAGCGGATCCCGTTCTTCGGCATCTGCTACGGCATGCAGGCCGCCGCGGTGGAGTACGCCCGCAACGTGCTGGGCATCACCGACGCGACGACGACGGAGTACGCGCCCAACGCCGCCAATCCGGTGATCTCGCTGATGGCCGAGCAGAAGCAGATCAACGACAAGGGCGGCACGATGCGGCTCGGCGCCTACGACTGCCGGCTGAAGGAGGGCACCCGGTCGCACCGGGCCTATGGCGCGCTCGAGGTCAGCGAGCGGCACCGGCACCGGTTCGAGCTGAACAACGCCTACCGGCGGCGCCTGGAGGAGGCCGGCATGGTCATGGCCGGCGTGAATCCGAAGCACGACCTGGTGGAGATCGTCGAGCTGCCCGACCACCCGTGGTTCGTCGGCGTGCAGTACCACCCGGAGTTCAAGACCATGCCGATGCAGCCGCACCCGCTGTTCCGCGACTTCATCGGAGCCTCGATCGAGCAGAAGGCGAAGCGGCGGTAGGCGAAGGCGTCGGCAAGCGCAAGCGGGTGCCCGGGATGGACTTGCGGTCGGGCAACCCCGGCGCACGCCAGGTCGTGCCGGCGCATCACGCCCAGGAGACGCTTGCCGGCCGGGGCCGCGTCGGGACACTGATCCTCGCTCCCAACTCGCCCACCCGAGGGCCTTCCCATGGCGAAGATCCGGTTCTGTCTGTGCAGCCTCGTCGTGGCATTGCTGGGCATGACCGCCTTGGCGCAGGGCAAGCCGGTCCTGCGCGGCTGGGGCATGTATGTGTTCGACAGCCTCCTGCACGAGGCGACGGACTTCGTCCAGATCGCCGGCGGCAGCGCCCACACCATTGCCCTCAGGGCGGATGGGACCGTTGCATGCTGGGGATACAACGGCCGCGGACAGTGCGTCGTCCCAGCGCTGCCTGCGGGCATCCGCTGTGTGGAGGTGGCGGCCGGCTACTGGCACTCAGTCGCTCGCCGGTCGGACGGCTCGATCGTCGCCTGGGGCGACAACCAGTACGGCCAGTGTGCCGTACCACCACTGCCTGCCGGGCTGACCTACGTCGAGGTCGCGTGCGCCAAGGATGCGACCCTGGCTCGTCGATCGGACGGTTCGATCGTGGCCTGGGGATACAACTACTACCTCCAGTGCGATGTTCCACCGCTGCCGGCTGGCCTACACTACACCGGAATCGCCGACGGTGGCGGCTTCGGCCACGCTCTCGCCCTGCGGTCCGACGGATCGGCGATCGCCTGGGGCACCAACTTCTACCGGCAACTCGATGTGCCAGCGCTGCCAACCGGCATGGTCTACCTTGAGGTCACCTCTGGGTCCTCACACTCCATGGCGCGCAGGAGCGACGGAACGGTCGTCGCCTGGGGCGACAACCGGCAAGGGGCGTGCAACGTGCCGCCCCTGCCTGCAGGAGTCACCTACGTCGCGATCGCAGCCGGTGACGGGCATTCGCTCGCCCGGCGGTCCGACGATGTCCTGGTGGCATGGGGAGACAATCGTCAGGGGCAGCGCACGGTGCCCGCCGCGGTCGCCGTGGGCTCGACCTCAATCGCCGCCGGCAACTGGCATTCCCTGGCGATCGATGGCCATGGCCACCCCGTGTGCTGGGGCGGCAACTCCGCAAGCCAGTGCAATGTTCCCATCGAGGCACTCGACCCCGGAATCAAACGATTCGTCGCGGGTGCGGATCACTTTCTGGTGGTTCGCGCCGACGGCAGTCTCCTGGCTTGGGGAAGCAACTACTTCGGCCAGACCTCGATCCCGCATCTCCCACCCGGGGCCCGCTGGTTGGACGTAGCCGCCGGGTCCGCCTTCTCCATCGGACTCCGATCCGACGGCGTGATCCTCGCCTGGGGCAGCAACCAGGATGGCGTGATCGGTGTCCCACCGCTCCCCGCGGGATTGCACTACACCGACATTGCCAGCGGCTTCAACCATTGCCTCGCACTCCGATCGGATGGGGCCCTGGTGGCCTGGGGCAGCAACCAGTACGGCCAGTGCAATGTGCCGCCATTGCCCGCCGGTTCCCGGTATGTCGCCGTGGAGCCAGGACTGGACCACTCGGTTGCCTTCCGCTCCGACGGGTCACTCCTGCTCTGGGGTCGTAACGACTATGGCCAGTGCAACGCACCGCTTGCGGGTGCCCCCTACGTGCGCGCCGCCGGTGGCGTCCTCCAGACCATCGCGTTGCGCCCGGATGGGACGATTGGCCTGTGGGGCAGCAACAACTTCGGTCAGTCGCAGGTCCCGCAATGGCAGCCCGGGATCACGGCCGTCCAGGTCGCCAGCGGCTTCTCGCACCATATCGTCCGGTTGTCGGACGGCACGATCGCGACGTGGGGCAGCATGCGCGGAACGCTCGCCGTGCCATCACTGCCCGCGGGGCGCAGCCATGTCCAGGTCGGAGCCAGCTTTGACCAGGCAATCGCAGTGCTCGGCCCCACCAGCCGGCTGATGACGTTCGCGCCGGGCTGTGCCGGCTCGTTGCCGACCACCACGCTCGTGCCGGTGGACACGCCGCGGATCGGCGCCCCGTTCCAGCTCCGTCTGGCCAACCTGCCGATGGACATCGCATTCGTATACATGGGCTTCGACCCGGCCAGTTCGACCTACGGCCCCCTGCCGCTCCCGCTCGCGCCGTTCGGCATGCCGGGATGCACCGCCTACGCGGGCAACGGCGCCTCGGTGCAACTGGTGGGCACCGCTCGCCGTGGCGGATTCACGCTCGGCATCCCCCACCACGCAGCCCTCGTCGGCATCTCCTTCCAGATGCAGGCCTTCGTGCCCGATGCTGGTGCCGGCAACACCCTCGGCGCCGTGGTGTCGGATGCGGTGACGGGGATCGTCGGCCGGTAGGACAACCCTGCCCCGGCCCCGCCGCCGGACGAAAGTCTGCATCCGCTGTCGAAAGCCACGGACGGCGATCGTCCTTGCCCTGGTGCCGGGCCCACCGGCAACCTGTTCCCGCCCACCCCCCCACATCCGAGGACTCCCGATGCCCAAGTTCATGCTCGTGCTCCGCGCCGACGTCACCATCGACTACAGCAAGTTCACCCCCCAGGACTTCGAGCAGGTGCTCGGCGAGTACCAGGCCTGGGGCGAGAAGCTGGAGAAGCAGGGCCGCATGCAGCTCGGCCGCAAGCTGACCGACCAGGGCGGCAAGGTGATCGTGCCCGGCAAGGACAGGAAGGTGACCGTCAAGGACGGCCCCTACGTCGAGACCAAGGAGGTGGTCGGCGGCGTCTACATCATCACCGCCGACGACTACGACCACGCGGTGAAGCTCTGCGAGGGTCACCCGAACCTGCGGTTCGGCACCATCGAGGTCCGCGAGGTCGACTTCATGGGCGGCCCCGAGGAATAGCCGCCCCCGCGTCGTGACGCCGCCTCCGGACGCGGTCGAGCACCTGTTCCGCCACCGCTACGGCCACCTGGTGGCCGGGCTGGCGCGGGTGCTCGGGCCGGGCCGGCTCGACCTCGCCGAGGACCTCGTGCAGGAGGCGATGCTGCGCGCGGTGCGGAGCTGGCCCGCCGATGGCGTGCCCGAGAACCCCGAGGGCTGGGTCTTCCGCGTCGCCCGCAACCTCGCCGTCGACCTGGCGCGGCGCCGCCGGCTGCAGGGCCGCGTCGAGGAGGAACTCCGGCACTGGGCGGCCGAGGACCAGGCAAGGCCCGGCGGGCCGGCGGACGGGCCGGCCGACGACACCCTGCGCATGATGTTCGCCTGCTGTCATCCGGCGCTGCCGCCCGACGCGCAGGTGCCGCTGGTGCTGAAGACCGTGTGCGGGCTCGGCACGCCCGCGATCGCCGCCTGCCTGCTGCAGAAGGAGGCCACCATCGCCCAGCGGCTCAGCCGGGCGAAGGAACGGCTGCGGCAGGCGCAGGTGGCGTTCGAGGTGCCCGGCGAGGCGGAGCTGCCCGGGCGCCTGCAGACGGTGCTGGAGGTGCTCTACCTGCTGTTCACCGAGGGCAACCGCAGCCACCGCGGCGAGGACCTGGTGCAGGCCGACCTGGTGCAGGAGGCCGTGCGGCTGTGCGCGCTGCTGCTGCAGCAGCCGGCGACCGCGCGTCCGGAGGTGCACGCGTTGCTGGCGCTGATGCTGCTGCAGGGCGCGCGCGGGCCGGTGCGCACCGACTCGCTGGGCGCCCTGCGGACCCTGGCAGAACAGGACCGCGGGCGCTGGGACCCGGACTGGCTGGCGGCGGGGAGGCACCACTTCGCCCGGGCCCTGCAGGGCGGACAGGTCACCGCCTTCCACATCGAGGCGGCGATCGCCGCCACCCACGCCCGCGCCGGCGACTATGCGGCGACCGACTGGCCGGTGATCCTGCGGGAATACGACCGGCTGCTGCTGCTGCAGGACACGCCGGTAGTGCGGCTCAACCGGGCGGTGGCGGTGGCCAAGGTACACGGGCCGGCGGCGGGCCTGCGCGAACTGGACGGGATCGGCGACGACGGCCCGCTGCGCGGCTACTTCCTGCTGCCGGCCACGCGCGCGCAGTTCCTGTGGACGCTGGGCCGGCGCGACGAGGCGGCGCGGCAGCTGGAAGTGGCGCTGGAGCTGCCCTGCTCCGAGCCCGAACGGCGGCTGCTGCAGGCACGGCTGCAGGCGTGCCGCGCGGGCGCGCCGGCGCCGGCCTGGTGAGCGGGCCGCTCGGCCGGCCTACCGCTGCTTGCCGGCGAAGAAGTCGAGGTTGCCGCCGGCGGTGAGCGCGTCGCTCAGCCGGTCCAGCGCCAGCCCGTAGGCCGAGGCCCGCATGGTCAGGCCGTCCTGCTGCATGCGGGCGTGCACGGCGTGGAACTGCTTCTGCATGTTCTCGCGCAGCCTCTGCTGCACGTCCCCCTCGCTCCAGTAGGACCCGGCGCGGTTCTGCAGCCACTCGAACCAGCTCACGGTGACGCCGCCGGCGTTGGCCAGGACATCGGGCACCACCAGGACGCCCTTCTCGTGCAGAATCGCGTCGGCCTCGCCGGTGGTCGGGCCGTTGGCCAGCTCGACGATCACCTTGGCCTTCACGTCCCCGGCGTTGCTGCCGGTGATCTGGTCCTCGAGGGCCGCGGGCACCAGCACGTCGACGCCCAGCGCCAGCAGTTCCTCGTTGCTGATCTTGCCGCCGCCGGGCACGTCGGGCAGCCGCCCGGTCTGCTCCTTGTGCTTGATCGCCGACGGGATGTCGATGCCGGCGATGCACTCCTTGCCGTTGCCGCAGTGCACGCCGCCCTTCGAATCGCTGATCGCCACCACGCGGTAGCCGTCGCCGTGCAGCAGCCGGGCGATGTGCTGGCCGGCGTTGCCGAAGCCCTGCACCGCCACCGTGATCTGTGCGGGCTGCCACTTGCGCAGCGACTCGATCTCCTTCACGCAGTAGTAGCCACCGCGGCCGGTGGCGTCGTCGCGACCCTTGCTGCCGCCGCGGCCGACCGGCTTGCCGGTGATCACGGCGGGCTGCTGGCGGCGGGTGATCAGCGCGTATTCGTCGGCCATCCAGGCCATCGTACGGGCGTTGGTGTAGACGTCGGGCGCCGGCACGTCGCGATCGGGACCGATGATGTCGGCGATGGCGCGGATGTAGCCCCGGCTCAGCCGTTCCAGCTCGCGCGGCGAGAGCTGCTTGGGATCGACCTCGACGCCGCCCTTGCCGCCGCCGAACGGGATGTCGACCACCGCACACTTCAGGGTCATCCACAGCGCCAGGGTCTTCACCTCGGCGAGGTCCACCTGCGGGTGGTAGCGGATGCCGCCCTTGAACGGCCCCCGCGAGTCGTCGTGCTGGACGCGGTAGCCGCGGAAGATGCGCAGCGAGCCGTCGTCCATCCGCACCGGGACCGCGACCTCCAGCACCGTCCGCGGCTGCTTCAGCCGCGACAGCGCCTCCGGATCGATGCGCGAGTGCCGGGCGGCGTCCAGCATGCGATCCAGGGAGCGGGAGAACAGGTCGGCGACGGGCGCCGCGCGGGCGGAGGTCTTGGCCATGCGTTTCTTCCGGCAGGGGACGGTGCGGCATTGTCGGCGCCGGTGCGACGCGAGGCCAGCGGCGGGCGATTCGCGGCCCGAACGCCGGTCGTCTAGCATGCGCCGCCGCCGATGCCCGACGCCCACGACTCCCAGTTCGGCCAGACCTGGTACCAGCCGGGCGGCGCCCCCGGTCCCGCCGGCTCGGACCAGCGGCGGCTGGCGGTGCTGGTGGTGCTGCGCGGCGCCGAGGTCGGCCGGCGCTACCTGCTGAACGAGCAGGCGCTGGTGCTGGGCCGGCGGCCGGATCGCGCCCACATCGCCATCCCCGGCGACCAGAAGATCTCGTCGGTGCACTGCCGGCTGGAGGCGGGGCCCGGGCCCGACGCCTGGACCGTGGTCGACCTGGCGTCGACCAACGGCACCTTCGTCTGGGGCCAGAAGGTCACCTCGCTGCCGCTGCGCGACGGCGACCGCCTGCAGCTCGGCGACACGGTGCTGAAGTTCTGCCACCACGACGAGCTGGAGGAGGCGTTCCATCAGCAGGTCGACCACCTGATGAACATCGACGACCTGACCGGCCTGCCGGTGCAGCGGGTGTTCCAGCAGCGCTTCCAGGAGCTGCTGCGGGCGGCGGCGCGCGCCGGCACGCCGATCGGCGTGCTGATGATGGACCTGGACGGCCTGAAGCGGATCAACGACAGCCACGGCCACCTGCTGGGCGCCCACACCATCGCCACCGTCGGCCGGCGGCTCGGCGCCATCGTCGCCGAGTACGGCGGCACGGTGAGCCGGTTCGGCGGGGACGAGTTCTCGGCGTGCGCGCCGCTGGCGGCCGCCGACGACGCGCTGCAGCTCGGCGAACGGCTGCGCGCGGCGGTGGCGGACGCGCCGGTCACCCTGCAGGGCGTCACCGTGCAGCCGACCATCTCGATCGGCGCGGCGGTCCACCCGCAGGACGGCGCCACCGCCGAGTGCCTGGTGCGGGTGGCGGACAGCGCGCTCTACCGCGCCAAGGCGGCGGGGCGCAACCGGGTCTGCCGCTGACGCGGCGCCCGCATCATCACGCCAGCAGCCGATGCGCCGGCACAGCCCACAGGCCGGCCGCGGCGTCCAGTTCCTCGATGCGGGCGCCATCGTGCACCACCAGTCCGCCGCGCCATCGCCCGCCCAGCCCCTCGGCCAGGGCCCGCAGGCCGCGCAGGTCCCGGGCGATGGCCCCATCGCGCTGCTTGATCTCGATGCCCAGCACGCCGTCAGCGCCCTCCAGCAGCAGGTCGACCTCCATGCCCGAGCGCGTCTGGTAGAAGCTCAGGCCGACGTCGCGGCCGGCAGTTCCGATCCACTTGTGGATCTCGGTCACCACCACGGTCTCGAACATCGCCCCGCTGGGCTCGCCCCACTGGCGGGTGCCGTGCCGCAGCAGTCCCTGATCCAGCCAGTAGAGCTTCGGTGACTTGACCACCGAGCTGGTGAGGTTGGTGGACCAGGGCGGCAGCAGCAGCACCTGGTAGGACATCCGGAGGTACTCGAGGTAGCGTCGCGTGGTGGTCACGGCGATGCCGGCGTCCCGCGCCAGTTCGGCGAACGACAGGAGGCCGCCGGTGCGCAACATGCACAGGCGCTGCAACGCGGCGAACGGCTCGAGATCGTGCAGCCGCGCGAGGTCCAGGAGATCACGCTCCAGGAAGGTCTGCTGGTAGCTGCGCAGCCATTCACGGCGGTCGCCGTCCGACAGGCGCAGCAGTTCCGGCATGCCGCCCCATTGCTGCAGGTGCTGGAACGCCTGCCGCCGTTCGTCGTCGGCGTCGGGCAGCAGCACCGGCGGTTGGTCGCCGAGGACGTCGGCCAGGCGGTGCCCGTTGGCAAGCAGGGCGTCGAGCAACGGCGGCTCCGGCGAGGCCGTGGCCGGCAGGCGGACCTCGCTCACCAGGAGCGGCCACAGGTCGTACACGAAGGCGCGCCCGGCCAGGGTCTCGCGCACCTGCTCCATCAGCAGGATGCGCGAACTGCCGAGCAGCGCGGTGAAGTCGATCGACCCGGCGTCGAAGGCGAACTTGACCTTGTCGAAGACGCCGGGCTCCTTCTGCGCCTCGTCCAGCACGGCGGGGCCGACGTCGCGGTGCCAGCGCCCGGCCGGAACGTCGCGCAACGCCTGTCGCAGGGCCAGATCGTCGAGGTTCCGGTAGGCGAGGTCGGGGTAGCGGGCCCGGATCAGCGTCGTCTTGCCCGTCTGCCGGGCACCGGTCAGCACCACCAGGCGGCGGTCGGCGGGATCGGGCAATCTGCCCGCCAGCCAGCGGAAACGCGCAGATCCATCCATATCGTGGTCAGATTTACAGCTAAATCGACCACAAGTAAGTCGTTTTTACAGTTTTCTTCGGCGGCGCCGGGTCAGACGATCGCGTCCTGGCCGGTCAGCTCGCGGCCGATGATGAGGCCGTGGATGTCGTGGGTGCCCTCGTAGGTGATCACCGACTCCAGATTGCACATGTGGCGCATGGTCTGGTACTCGTCGGTGATGCCGTTGGCGCCGAGCACGTCCCGGGCCAGGCGGCAGCACTCCAGCGCCATCCAGCAGTTGTTCCGCTTGGCCATCGACACGTGGAAGTGCTTCATCGTGCCGGCCTCCTTCATGCGGCCGAGCCGCCACGCCAGGAGCTGGCCCTTGGTGATCTCGTTGGCCATCCAGACCAGCTTGTTCTGCACCAGCTGGAAGCGCGCGATCGGCTTGCCGAACTGCACGCGCATCTGGCTGTAGCGACAGGCCTCGTCGAACACCGCCTGGGCCGAGCCGACGGCGCCGAAGGCGATGCCGAAGCGCGCCTGGGTGAGGCAGCTGAGCGGGCCCTTCAGGCCC
Source organism: uncultured candidatus Brocadiaceae bacterium (assembly GCA_964565715.1). Lineage (GTDB taxonomy): Bacteria > Planctomycetota > UBA1135 > UBA1135 > UBA2386 > CAZMGG01. The sequence continues at coordinate 9,007 of CAZMGG010000168.1, forward strand.
TGGATGCCCGGCAGCATCTGGCTCTTCGGGATGCGGCAGTCCTCGAGGATCAGCTCGCTGGTGTCCGAGGCGCGCAGGGAGAACTTGTTCTTGATCTCCTTGGCGCGGAAACCCTTGGTGCCGGCGTCGACCAGGAAGCCGCGGATCTCCGAGTCGAGCTTGGCCCAGACCACCGCGACGTGCGCCTGGCTGCCGTTGGTGATCCAGTACTTGTTGCCGTTCAGCACGTAGTGGTCGCCGTCCTCGACGGCACGGGTGATCATGCCGCCCGGGTCGCTGCCGTAGTCGGGCTCGGTGAGGCCGAAGCAGCCGATCAGCTCGCCGCGGGCCATCGCCGGCAGGTACCTCTTCCTGTGCTCCTCGCTGCCGTAGGCGTGGATCGGATACATGCAGAGCGAGCCCTGCACGGACACGAACGAGCGGAGGCCGGAATCGCCGCGCTCGAGCTCCTGCAGGATCAGACCGTAGGCCACCGGCGACATGCCGGCGCAGCCGTAGCCGTGCAGGCTGGCGCCGAGCACGCCCATCTCGCCGAGCTGCGGGATCAGCTCCTTCGGGAAGGTGGCGGCGCGGTTGTGCTGCTCGATGATCGGCAGGAACTCACCGCTCACCCATTGCCGCACCGTGTCGCGCGCCATGCGCTCCTCGTCGGTGTAGAGCTCGTCGGTGGCGTAGAAATCGAGGGCCTTGAACTGATCCATGGGCGACAGGTCGGGAAAGCGGGCCGAGCAGGATAGACCGGCGCCGACCGGGAAGGAAGCGGACGGTGCCGGCGCCGCGGCTATCATCCGCCGCCCATGACCGCGCCGCCGCCGCGCCGCTGCCCGCTCTGCGGCCACACCACGCCCGGATCGCCGTGCCATCGCTGCGGCGACACCATCGAGGACCTGGCCGGCGAGCCCGTGCGCCCGGGCCCGCTCTGGCCGCAGGCCTTCGCCCAGGGCCTGCGTGCCGCCTTCCGCGGCGTGCTGCAGGTGACCCTGCGCCGCGAGTTCGTCGGCCAGCTCTGGCTGCCGGTGCTGGGCAACCTGGCGGTGACCTTGGTGCTCGGCGGCCTCGCGCTCGGCGTGGTGCTGCCGCTGTGGAATTGGGTCCTGCACAGCGAGTGGTTCGTGTTCGACGGCCTGCGCCGGGGCATCGGCAGCGCCGGCCCGCTGCGGCTGACGGTGGCCACGATCTGGCTGCTGGCGCCGCCCCTGCTGGCGCTGGCGGTGGGCGCCCTGCTGGAGCCGCTGCACGCCGCCACCGAGGTGATGCTCGGCGGCCCCGGCATGCGCGCGGCCGGCGAACGCAGCGTCCGCGAGCAGGTGGTGCACGGCGCCCGCTTCCCGGTGCGCGTGCTGGTGCTGTGCCTGTGCGCCCTGCCGGTGGTGGCGCCGCTGGCCCTGCTGTCGTGGGTCGGCCTGCCGCTGGCGATGCTGGCGGGCGGCGCCGCCGCCGGCGCGGTGTTCGTCGAGCCCGCCGCGGCCCGCCGCGGCCTCGATCAGGCCGCGTTGGTCCGGCTGCTGCGGCGCAACTGGGCGCTGGTGCTGGGGCTCGGCGTCGGCATCGAGGCCGCGCTGCTGGTGCCGTTCGTCAACCTGCTGGCGGCGGCGCCGGCGGCGGCGGTGGCCGCCGCCGCGGTCTACTTCCGCTTCGACAAGCGACCGCCGCAGCCCTAGAACGGTCGGGCGATGCCGCGCCAGCTCCTGGTCACCAGCGCCCTGCCCTACGCCAACGGCCCGATCCACCTCGGCCACCTGGTGGAGTACCTGCAGACCGACTTCTTCGTGCGCTTCCAGCGCCTGCGCGGCCACCGCTGCGCCTACCTGTGCGCCGACGACACCCACGGCACCGCGATCATGATCCGGGCGCAGAAGGAGGGGCGCACGCCGGAGGCCCTGATCGCCGACATGAGCGCGCAACACCAGCGCGACTTCGCGGCGTTCGGCGTGTCGTTCGACCACTACGGCAGCACCAACAGCCCGAGCAACCTGGCGATCTGCACCGGCATCTGGCAGAGGTTGCGCGAGCGTGGGCTGATCGAGGAACGCGAGGTCAACCGGCTCTACGACCCGCAACAGCAGACCTTCCTGGCCGACCGCTTCGTCAAGGGCGAGTGCCCGCGCTGCGGCGCCAGGGACCAGTACGGCGACTCCTGCGA
>CAZMGG010000169.1:0-2365 GCA_964565715.1 uncultured candidatus Brocadiaceae bacterium
GGTGACGAGGTCCTTGCGGCCGTCACCATTCAGGTCCATGCCGCCGGCGATGGTGAACCCATAGAAGACACTCTGCGACGACGGGACGGATGCCGACCAGATCAGGCGATGGTCGCGCCCGCTGCGGACCTCGAGGGTCATGACCAGATTGGCGGCCAAGGCGTCGTAGGTCGTGACTGCATAGTCGGGAGTCCCATCTGCGTCCATGTCACCCAATGGCGCCACGGACAGTGGCCAGAACGTGATGTTCTGCCGCCAAGGCAGGGTCGAGAGGACCTGACCATCACGGCCTGAGGTGATCCAGACGCACTCCCACATGTTGCAGCCCGCACCCTGCGGCACGACACCGGCACCGAGTTCGATCAGGTCCTCCCAGCCATCGCCATTGACATCGCCAAGGCGATGCACCTCGAACCCTCGCCTCACCTGATCGCCCACGCCATCCACTCGCCACAGCACTTCCTGGCAAGTGGCCGCTCCCATGACACAAGCCACAGCAGCCGGGAAACGAGACATGGCGCTCATCGCAGATGCACCCAGACGGCGTTGGCTGGCACCCCCTGATTGGTCACCAGGAAGACCATGTACCAGCCGGGCGGAGCATGGAACCTGCTGACCGGTGCCTTGAAGTAGCGACTGTCCTCGGCGTCCTCGACCGTCCATGAGGTCAGCTCCACATAGCGCTGGCCGCCATCATCGTGATGGGTCTGGGCCATGGGCCGCATCATCACGATCTTCTCGACCGCGACCCCCATGGGCATCGGTGTACTCCACGAGGCGCGATAGACGCCGTTCCAGGTGATCGCCCCGATGGCATTGTCGGAGATCAGCCCACCCGACGTGTACCACAACTGGACCCCCTGCGGCCTGGTCAGGCCCGGCACGGTGAGGTACGGCGGCGACCAGATCTGGTAGTCCCAGCTGCGTCCCTCCCCGCCACATGACAGGATCCGACCATCCGGGAGCAGGATCGCGCACGAGTGGTAGGCGCGACCGCCGGCGTGCGCCGCCATCGGACTCCACTGGTTGTTGACCAGGACCTCGGGTGTCAGGTTGAAAGCCTGGGCAGCATCGTCCGTGTAGCCGCCGATCACGAACAGCATCCCGTTGGGCAGGATCACCACGTTGCCACGGTCACGAGCCTGGGCCATGGCCGGCAGAGCCGAGGGATTCCAGACGTCACCTGGAGTCGTGGCGTAGGACACTTCCACGAGACTGCTGGCATAGTGCAGTCCGGGAGTCACCGTGTGACGACGACCACCGATCCGGACCAACCGGTTGTGGATGCCGCCGAGGTTGGGGTAGAGCAAGGATGTCCCGTAGTGCACCTGCACGTCGTAGCCAGGTGGGATCTGTCCTGTGTCCGTGGAGTAGCTCGGATCCTGGGTGGGATCATGCGTCCAACGGGCATCCCTGGTGAAGAACCCGCTCACGACCCACTGGCCAGTGGTCAGCACATGGATGCGCGGATAATCGGTCAGGCCACGCGGGTACGGAGGTGCCGGATTGAACAAGGGGCCGGAGTACAGCCTTGGCGTTGCACCAGGATTGACGATCTTCTGTTCCCAGGTCGCGAGAGGCGTCGGGCGGTTGAACGTGATCCGGTACGACTCGTAGTGGTTTCGAGGATCCGTCGCAGGCAGACCTGCGGACGCCGGATTCGGATGGTTCGGGTCGTAATCGTCGGTGCCGCCGAAGATCCCGATCCGGTCATCGGTTCCGTCGGTGGCGAGACTCGGGTACCAGCGTTCCACGAACAGGTCCTGTGGCATCCGGTGCCAAGTCACCGTCAACGGATCCCACTGGTACACCAGCTTCGCGCCCCGCCACTGGCTGACACCTGGAACCGGATACGCCGACGTCCCGCCCGCGGTCATGAGACGGCCGTCCGCGGTCCAGGTCTGGCCGCAGCAGAACAACTCGGCCACCGGCACGCTGCCCTGCATGGGCATCGGCAGGGCGCCGTTGTAGAAGCGATGGCCTGGCCCGTTCGGCACCCAGTTGGGATCGACGATCGACCAGGGCTGGTGGGTTCGCACACCGACGTTGGAGGTCAGGTTGCCATCCCACACCAGGACCCGGCCTCGATGCGGCCCAGCAGGGATCAGGTTGGCGTGCAGGGCATTCACGCGGTTGCGGTCAGCGGGGGGAGTCGTCGCGGGATTGCTGGTGATCCAGAGGTTGGCCGGGACCCAGGGCTGCGCCACCTCCCCCGGGACGCCACCCGGGTCCGCGTCGGTCAGCTTGTGGTGGAACGGCACACCCCAGCTCCCCTGCGCCGGGTTTTGCGTGACAGCATCAGAGCTCAACAACAGAACAGAACAGAACAGAACAGAACGCGAGAACCGTGCCGCATCGAAACCTT
>CAZMGG010000169.1:2465-11062 GCA_964565715.1 uncultured candidatus Brocadiaceae bacterium
AACAGAACAGAACAGAACAGAACAGAACGCGAGAACCGTGCCGCATCGAAACCTTCCTTTCCGAGCCGCCTGGACTGCGAAGGCGCCAACAGTAGGCACTTCAGATCCAGACCGTCAACTCCCGCCGCCCCACCCAGGTTGCCGCCCCAGCCAGCGGGGCTACCCTGGCGCCATGGGCTCGCCGCCACTCCCGGGAATCCTCGCCGCCACCCTCCTCGCCAGCGGCGCAGCCGCCACGACGCAACAGCAATGGCTGCCGGTGGACGGTCCCCACGCAGCCGGCCGGGGCGTCGCCTATGACATCGCGCGGGATCGGCAGGTGGCGTTCGGCACCGAGGGCCGCATCTGGGAATACGACGGCGGCATCGCGCTGCCCCAGGCTTGCCCGAACGGCCCCGCGCCACGCCACGGCGCCACGGTGGTGCACGATCCCGTGCGCGGCCACACGCTCCTGTTCGGCGGCCGCATCACGACGCCGTTCGCCGACACCTGGTTGTGGGCCGACGGCAGGTGGCGCCAGGGTCCGGCGTCGCCGGCGCCGTCGCCACGGTTCGACGCCGGCGCCACGTTCGACAGCCGGCGTGGCCGCGTCGTGCTGTGGGGCGGCCAGCTCGGCGGCAACGTCGCCAGCGACACCTGGGAACACGATGGCGTGGACTGGCTGTGGCGCCCGACCGCGACGGTGCCGACGCCGGTCAACGCGCCGGTGCTGGCGTTCGACAGCTTCCGCGGCGTCGTGGTGATGGTGGTGAGCCCGGGCATGCTGGGCCAGCCGCTGCAGGTGTGGGAGTACGACGGCATCGACTGGACGGCGCGCGGCACCGGCGCGGGCGCGGCGCCCGTGCACCGTTCCAACCACAACATCGCCTACGACCCGCTGCGGCGCCGCATCGTGATGTTCGGCGGCAGCGAGAACGGCGGCGAGCTGTGGGAATGGGACGGCGGGGGCTGGCAGCTGATGACCACGGTGACCGCCCCGCGCCTGCTCAACCCGGCGATGCACTTCGACCCGCAGCGCGGCCACGTCGTCATCGTCGGCGGCCAGGACCGCAGCTCCGGCAGCTGGACCACGGCGGCGTGGGGCTGGGACGGCGCCAGCCTGCAGCCCCTGTGGCCGGCGCACCGGCCGATGCCGCGCTACGGCTTCAGCGTGGCCCACGACTTCGGCCGCAACCGGGTCGTGGTGTTCGGCGGCTACGCGTTCGGCCCGCGCGACGACACCTGGGAATGGGACGGCACGACGTGGAGCAATCCGCAGCCGGCGGTGTCGCCGCCGGTGCGCGAGGACGCGGCGTTCGCGTTCGACCCGTTCCGCGGCTCGACGGTGCTGTTCGGCGGCTTCGCCACCGGCGTGTATCGCGGCGACACCTGGCAGTGGGACGGCAGCAGCTGGACGCAGATGAGCGGACCGGGGCCGAGCCCGCGCGGCGAGGCCGGCATGGCGCTGGACTGGACCACCAACCGCACGATCCTGTTCGGCGGCTACCAGAACGGCAGCTGGCTCGGCGACACCTGGAGCTGGGACGGCACGGCGTGGACGCAGCTGCAGCCGGCCAACGCGCCGAGCGGGCGGATCCGGCAGGCGATGGCGGCGGATCCGAGCCTCGGCCGGCTGGTGCTGTTCGGCGGCGCCCGCCTCGGCTTCACCGCGGCGAACTACCTGAACGACACCTGGGAGTGGGACGGCAACAACTGGCAGCGCATCCAGACGCCGACCACGCCGGGGGCCCTGCTCGGCGCCAGCATGGCCTACGACTGGGCGGGGGCGCGCCTGCTGCTGGTCGGCAACGAGCTGGCCACCGGCACCCTGCAGACCTGGGAGTACCGCAACCGCGACTGGGTGCTGCTGGCGAGCCAGGCCGATCCGCTGCTGGGCAGCGCGATCAGCTTCTTCGACCTGTCGCGATCGCGGCTCGGCCTGTTCGACGGCAACGGCCTGTTCGAGTGGAGCGATGCGGAAGGCACCGTCGACGGGTTCGGCGCCGGCTGCGGCGCGCCGCCGCCGCGGCTCCTGTGCCGCACGCGGCCGCGGCTCGGCACCGCCGAGTTCGGCCTGGAGGTCTTCGCCGAACCGCAGCGGGCGGCGCTGTTCGGGCTGGGCTGGGGTCAGGGCAGCGTCCCGCTCGGGTCCGGCTGCACGCTGCTGGTGCAGCCGGTGGCGGCGACCGCCTTCGTGGTGACCGACGGCCGCGGCATCGCGCTGCAGCGGATCCCCCTGCCGCCCTCGTCGGGGCTGCGCGGGCTGGTCCTCTGGGCGCAGGCGGCCGTGCTGGCGCCGCTGCGCCCGGCGGGTCTCGAGGCCAGCCGGGGACTCCGCATCCGGCTCGGCGACTGATCGGGTCGTGGGCCGCAACCGTGGCCGGCTAAGATCCCGCCGATGCCCAGTCCGTCCCCGGCCCCCACCCGCGCCGTGTCCGTCGGCGGCGTCGCCTTCGGCGGCGGCGCGCCGTTCGCCCTGATCGCCGGCCCGTGCGTCATCGAGAGCCGCGACCACTGCCTGCGCCACGCCGAACGGATCGCCGCGATCTGCCGTGCCGAACGCGTGCCGCTGGTGTTCAAGTCGAGCTTCGACAAGGCCAACCGGACGTCGGGCGCGGCGTTCCGCGGCCCCGGCATGGACGAGGGCCTGGCGATCCTCGCCACCGTGCGGGCGGAGCTGGGCCTGCCGGTGCTGACCGATGTGCACTGGCCCGAGCAGGCCACCGCCGCCGGCGAGGTCGTCGACTGCCTGCAGATCCCGGCCTTCCTGTGCCGGCAGACCGACCTGCTGGAGGCGGCAGCGCGCACCGGCAAGGCGGTGAACGTCAAGAAGGGCCAGTTCCTGTCGCCGGACGACGTCGGCAACGTGCTGGCCAAGGTCACCGCCACCGGCAACGCCGGCGCGATGATCACCGAACGCGGCGCCAGCTTCGGCTACCGCACGCTGGTGGTGGACTTCGCCGGCTTCCCGACCATGCGGGCGTTCGGCCAGCCGCTGATCTTCGACGCCACGCACTCGGTGCAGCGGCCGGGCGGCGAGGGCCGGAGCACCGGCGGCGATCGCAGCAAGGTGCCGTTCCTGGCCCGCGCCGCCGTGGCCTGCGGCGTCGACGGCCTGTTCATGGAGGTGCACGAGGCGCCGGATCGCGCCCCCAGCGACGGTCCGAACATGCTGGTGCTGGACACGCTGCCCGGGCTGCTGCGCCAGCTCCGCGCCGTCGAGGAGGCCGTGCGCGCGTGACCTCGGACCCCGACTTCGGCCAGCGCCGCGACTTCTACACCTTCTCGCCGGAGACCCTGGCGGAAGAGCTGGCCGACTTCGAGATCGTGCGTGAGGTCGGCAAGGGGTCCATGGGGATCGTCTTCGAGGCGATCCGCCGCAGCGACGGCCAGCGCCTGGCCCTGAAGGTGCTGCCGCCGAGCCTGACGCTGACCGAACGGGCGCTCGCCCGCTTCCTGCGCGAGGCCCGGGTGATGGCCAAGGTGCGCCACCCCGCCATCGTCGGCGTGTTCGAGCACGACCGCCGCGGCCGGCTGCACTACTTCGCCATGGAATTCGTCGACGGCGTGACGCTGGAACAGCGCCTCGCGGTCGGCCCGCTGCCGGTACGGCTGGCCTGCCAGATCTGCGCCGAGGTGGGCCGCGCCCTGCAGTACGCCCACGACCACGGCGTGGTGCACCGCGACATCAAGCCCGGCAACATCATGCTGCGCGGTGGGCTCGGCGTACCGCAGTCCGACCCGCCGTCGGTGGCGATCACCGACTTCGGGCTGGCCCGGGAGACCGGCACCGGCTCGATGACCGAGAGCGGCGCCATCGTCGGCACGCCGATGTACATGGCGCCGGAGACCGTGCTCGGCGGCACCGTGCAGGCCACCACCCTCACCGACGTGTATGGCCTCGGCGCCACGCTCTACACCCTGGTGACCGGACATCCGCCCTACGAGGGCTCGACGGCCCAGAGCGTGCTGAAGCAGGTGCTCGAACAGGACCCGCCGCGGCCGCGGGGACGGCGCGCCGACCTGCCGCCCGATGTCGAGGCGGTGATCCTGAAGGCGATGGAGCGGGACCCGCGCCGGCGCTACGGCTCCGCCCTCGAACTGGCCGAGGACCTGGACCGTTTCCTCGGCGGCGAGCGCGTCCTCGCCCGCCGGCCGGGCGCCGCCCGGCGCGCCTGGCGCTGGTGCTCGCGACGGCCGCTGCTCACCGCGCTGTCGGCGCTGGTGCTGCTGCTGGGCGCCGGCGGCGCGCTGCTGCTCCGCGAACGCACCACCCGCGAGCTGCAGATGAGCCTGGCGGAGTCGGAGCGCCTGCTGGCGCTGGCCGGCACCGCCCGCGACGAGCAGGACCGGCCGCGTTCCGCCGACAGCCGCCGCGACCTGCTGCTCGGCGCGGTGGCCGCCGCCTCCGAGGTGATCCGGCGCGACGATGGCTTCGCGCTCGCCTGGTTCATCCGCGCCAAGGCCCACCACCGCCTGCAGCAGTACCTGGAGGCGATCGTCGACCTGGACTCGGCGCAGCGGCTGCTGGGGGAGCCGACGCCGGAGATCCTGCACTTCCGCATCGACGCCCTGCGCCAGCGCGGCGACCGGCAGTCGGTCGAACGCCTGCAGCACGACCTGATGACCTTGCTGCAGATCGATCCCGGCGACCGCACCCGCGCCCTGGTGGCGGGCCACCTGCTCGACATCGCCGATCACGGCCAGGGCGAACAGCGGGACCGGGCCGTGGCCACGGCCCGCGAGGTGCTGGCGCCGGTCGGCGACGACGATCCGCAGGCGACCATCGGCCGCGCACGCGCCTTCGAGCTGGAGGGCGACCACAACGCCGCCCTGGCCACGATCCGGCTGCTGCGCCGCCGCCACCAGGGCGACCTGAACGTCCACCTGCAGGCCGCCGCCATGTTCGAACGGCTGGGCTGCCCGGAGGAGAGCCGCGCCGAGCGCGACATGGCCCGGCTGCTGGCGCCCGGCCCGGCGCAGCCACCGCCCGGCGCGCCGCTGGACCTGCAGGGCGTCAGCGGCTTCCTCGGCGACGTCAACCGCCTGCTCGAGGCCCTCGACAAGAAGCCGGACGACCCTGCCCGTCACCATCCGCCGCGCTGACGCCCCATGCCCCCGCCGAACGCCGCCGCCCGTCTCGTCGACGCCACGTCCCTGCCGGTCTACGACCTCGGCCAGGACCACGTCTTCGCCCGCGACCGCCAGCGCCCCCTGTTCGACCTGCTGCGCACCCACCGGCTGATCGCCGACGCCGACCTGCTGCCGACGCGCCCGGCCACCGACGACGAACTGACGACCGTGCACGACGCCGCCTACGTCGCGATGTTGCGCGCCACGTCGGTCGCCGAGCCCGATCCGGCGGCGCTGCGCCGCGCGCCGCTGTTCGGCCTCGGCACGCCGGACAACCCGATCGCCCCCGGCCAGCACGCCGCCGCCGCGGCCGCAGCCGGCGCCACCCTGGCCTGCGTCGACGCCGTGCTCGACGGGGCCTGCCGTGCGGCGTTCAACGCCGCCGGCGGCCTGCATCACGCCATGCCGCACGGCGCCGCCGGCTTCTGTCTCTACAACGACCTGGCGCTGGGCATCGTCCGCGCCCGCCAGAAGGGCTGCGCGCGCGTCGTCTACATCGACTACGACGTGCACCACGGCGACGGCGTCGAGTTCAGCTTCCGCCGCGATCCCAGCGTGTTGACCATCTCGCTGCACGAGACGCCGGAGGTGCGCTTCCCCTTCACCGGCGCCATCGACGACCGCGGCGAGGGCCCCGGCCTCGGCTACGCCGTCAACGTGCCGCTCTGGCCGGGGACCGACGACGCCTCCTGGCTGCGCTGCATCGAGGACGTCGTCGAACCCCTGGTCCGCGCATTCCGCCCGGACCTGATCCTGAGCCAGCACGGCTGCGATCCGCATCGCGACGACCCGCTGGCGACCATCGAGTGCACCACGGGCGCGTTCCTCGCGGCCGCCCGCCTCACCCGTCGCCTCGCCGACGAGGTCTGCCAGGGCCGCTGGGTCGCCACCGGCGGCGGCGGCTACCGGCCCTACCACGTGATCCCCCGAGCCTGGGCCATGGTCTGGTGCGCCATGGCGGACCGGCCGGTGCCGGACCGCCTCGATCCGGGCTGGCGCCAGCGCTGGCAGGAACGCGCCGGCAGCCCCCTGCCGGAACGGATGCTCGACGAGCCCCGCCCCTCGCCCCGGCACGACGCGGCCGCGCGCCGGAACGCCGTCACGGTCGCGGCCCTGATGGCCGGAGTGCCCTGGCTCCGGCAGGCCCGGACCTCCTGACCCGCGCGCCGCCCTTCCGCCGAAAAACCGCCCGCGCCTGCAACCGCCCCCCTCGGACTGGCTAACCTCACCGTTCCCGGACCCCCGCCGGGGTCCGCTGCCCACCCGTTCCCGGGAGATCGCGATGCCCTGCCGCTGGCCGTCGCTTGCCGTTCTCGCCTGCCTGTCCCTCACCGCCACCGCGCTGGCCCACGGCGGCGGCTACCGCCCGCCCCCGCCGCCCGGCGGCCCGCCGCCCGCACCCGTACTGCCCGGCTACGGCGGCCCCGGCGACGTCACCGGCCCCACCACCGGCGGCCCGGGCGGCCCTTCCGGCCCGTCACGCCCGGCCCCGGCCGGACCCGCCTCGCCCACCACCGGCGGCAGCAGCCCCGCGGGCGGCAACGGCGGCGGCAGCCCTGCCCGCCTGCCCGGCCCGGCCACCGGCGGTCCCGCCGGCCCCGCCCACAACCCACCGGGCCCGGGCGCCGCGCCCGCGCCCGCCGGCCCCGCCACCGGTCCCCGCGGCGTCATCCTCGAGGAGGATCGCACCACCTGGGAGATCTGGTGGGAACTGCACCGCGACGGCTACCTGCGCCTGAAGGACCACGTCTGGCAGGGCACCGCCCAGACCGGCTCCGACGAGTTCTACCTCGGTCCGACCCGCCGCGTCGTCGCCCGTGACGCCGTCCGCCCCACCGCCGCCGACGTCCAGCAGCAGGTGCTGCCGGCCCTGAAGGCCGCCCTCGACACCACTTCCCACCGCGACATCGTCACCGCCTGTCTGATGGCCATGGCCAAGCCCGGCCAGGACCACGCCGACTTCCGCCTCGTGGCCGACGTCATGGCCCCCCGCCTGATCGGCAACGATCAGGAAATCCGCGAGACGGCAGCCCTGGCCATCGGCCTCACCGGCCAGGCCACCGCCGCCCACCTCGACCTCCTCGCCGGCCTCGCCCGCGACACCGCCGCCGGCCGCACCGCCGCCGGCCAGGCCGAGGTCAGCGACCGCACCCGGGCGTTCGCCTGTTACGGCCTCGGCCTGCTTGCCTCGGGCAGCGACCGCCTGCACACCCGGCACCGCGCCGCCACCAGCCTGCTGGCCCTCGTGCAGGATCGCCGCCTCGCCAGCCGCAACGTCCGCGTCGCCGCCATCGTCGCGCTCGGCATGCTGCAGCCCGAGAAGGCCGAGGGTGCGGGCGCCGACGCCCTGCGCGACCTCGTCGTGGACTCCCTCCTCGACTACTTCGACCAGGATCTCGGCCCCGGCGACGAGTTCATGCAGTCGCACTGCCCGCCGGCGGTGGCGCGCCTCACCGGCCGCGACGGGCCGCGCGCCGATGCCCTGCGCGCCCGCTTCACCCGCGAACTCGCCCGAACCGAACGGCGCCGCGGCGCGCCCATCACCCAGTCCCTGGCCCTGGCGCTCGGCATGCTCGGCCGCCCGGTCGACGACGACACCGCGCCGGATTTCGCCGTCAGCGACGTGCTCCTCCGCACCTGGCACGCGCACCCCGACGCGCAGACCCGCTACTTCGCCGTCGTCGCCCTCGGCCAGATCGGCGGCGCCTGGAATCGCACCGCCCTGCTCCGCGACCTGGACCGCGCCGGCAAGGCGCTCGAACTGCCCTGGCTCGGGCTGGCCCTGGGCGTGCACGCCTGGCAGCGACGCCAGGACGGGCACGTCGACCAGGCCGCCGCCGACGCCCTGCTGGCCGCCATGCAGCAGGTCCGCGCCCCCGGCACCCAGGCCGCGCTGGCCCTGGCCGTCGGCCTCACCGGCCATCGGCCCGCCGGTGACACGCTGCGCGGCCTGCTGGCCGAGACCCGCGAGGACTGGCTGGCAGGGCACCTCTGCATCGGTCTGGCCCTCCTGGGCGACCCCAAGGCCCAGGACAGCCTGCGCGACGTTCTCGATCGTTCGCTCCGCCGGCCGGAACTGCTGCGCCAGGCCGCCATCGGGCTCAGCGTGCTCGGCGACCGGCGGGTCGCCGGCGACCTGATCGAACGGCTCGGCGCCGAGGCCAACCTCGCCCGCCTCGCCGCCATCGCCGGCGCGCTGGGTCACATCGGCGACCGCCGCACCATCGGCCGCCTGATCGAGGTGCTCGGCGACACCGGCCACACCGCCCTGGCCCGCGCCTTCGCCGCCGCCGCACTGGGCGGCATCGTCGACCGCCACGCGCTGCCCTGGCAGACCGCGATCCGCGGCCACGTCAACTACCGGTCCGCGCCCGAGACACTGTGGGACGGCGAAGCCGGCGTGCTCGACATCCTCTGAACGGCGCTCCCCCTGCTCCCTCCTCCCGCGCCGGCCCCTCGCACGACACCCATCTTGATTGCGCACT
>CAZMGG010000170.1:0-10897 GCA_964565715.1 uncultured candidatus Brocadiaceae bacterium
AGGCAAAGTTGCATGGGGTGCGGCGCAATCCCGACGGCCCCGATCCGGACGATCCGGTGGCGACGCTCCGGCCGCCCGGCGCGCCGCAGCCGCTGCCCAGCAGCTCGGCCTGCCGCCCGGCCAGGTGGCACGCGACGCTGCGCTCGCTGCTCGCCGGCAGCGCGACCTCGAGGACCTGTTCGAGCGGCTCCGCGGCCGGGTCGGCGACCTGGTCCGCCGCGTCGAACAGGAGACCGAGGGCGTGCTGCAGCAGCTGGGCCTGCTGCCACCGCCCCAGCCACCGGGCCGCAACTGAACCGGCCATGGTCTCCCCCACGAACCCCCGGCCCGACCGGGCGGCACGTCGCCGCTCTCCGGGCCGAACACCACACGACAGAGGAACCCCACGATGAGCCTTCTGGATGCCCTTCGCCGCCGCGTGCAAGCGCGCAAGACTTCGACCGCCGAGCAGTACTGGCAGCGCGTCTGGCAGATCGCGCAGTCCGACGAGGACCTCGGCGAGCACGCCGTCGCTGAGATCGACGAATGCATGACGGCCTGCGGCTTCGATCTGTCCGACCTCGAGCAGCACCTGGCCGCAGCCCGCGACCTCATCCGCGTCGGTGACATCTCCGCCCGTCGGCGAGTCCTCGCCGAGGCCCACGCGAAGGCAGGCGACACGGCCACCCGCCTCGCCCAGGAGATCGCCCAGGAACGCGAACGGCAGAGCAAGCAGCTGCAGGAGGCTCAGGAGGCACTGCTTGCCGCCCAGGGAGGCCTGACCACGCTCAACGCCGACGAGTCCGAGGCCCGATCCCGACAGCAGCAGCTGCGGCAGGCGGGCTGCCCCCCTCAGCTGCTGAAGCCGCCGCCCGCGCCCGCCAGCAAGCGGCCGCCGAAGTGACACCACCCGGCAACCAACATCGATCCCATCCGACAATGACGACTTCCCTGACCATCCTGGAGGACGAGAACCTCCGCGGCACGCGGCTGCAGCAGTCCGTCGCCGAGCGTGTTCTGTCCCCCGACCAAGGCCTTCGGCTGGCGCAGGAGCTGTATCAGCACAGCGCCCTGGCCGCCGAGTTCTCCAGCGTCACCGCCCTCTTCGCCTACCTCAAGAGCAAGGCCCGGCGCGCACTGGCGCCGGCCTGACAAAGACCCGGCCCCATCGTCGCGACAAGCGCCGTGGGGCCGGGCGGAGCATCTGGAGATGGGCGACGACTCAACGTTCAGCCGCCGCGCGGAAAGCCTACAGCAGGACGAACCACGTGGCACACGAACTCATCGCAACCGTTCCCTTCGTCGCCTGGCGGTGCCCCAGCTGCGGGAACGCGAAGCCACGGACCTACGGCCAGGAGGGCCGCATCCGCTTCCACCGGTGCGTCTGTGGCGCGACGTACCGGTCATTGGAGTTGCCACCCAGTGATCTGCGCCTTCACCCCGCGTTCCGGAACGCTGACTACCTCAGCGACATCGTGTCCATGACAACTCCTTCCGTCCGGCATGGGGACCGTATCGATGCTGTCGAGCTCGCCGGCCGCCTCAACATCCCCCCCTCCTCCCTTTGCAGGGCCTCGCGGCTCCTGCAGATCCAGCATGGGTTTCCGCGTGGCCTGCCCCTCAAGGGCGGGGCTCGCGCTTGGTCGCGCAGTCTCGTCGACGACTACCTGACCAAGCCCGGCGCGGCCGAGCGTCTGCGCCAGGCCGTCGCCGAGTTCGACAAGAGCGCACCGGCGCAGGTGGGCGCCAGCATCACCTTCGGCAAGGACAAGGGAGGCAACCGTGGCAACCGCTGAACGCAGGGCACTGGCAATCGAGGCGCGGGTCTTCGACGCCGCCAGCAAGCAGTTCCGGGCCATCTCGGCGAGCGCGGTCCACGCCGGCCGGTCCATCGTCGGCGGCTTCCGCGGGGCCATCGGCACGCTGACGAGCCTGCGCGGGCTGGCCACGGGGATGGTGGCGGCGTTCGCCGCGAGCCGCGTGGTGGGCGCCGTGCGCTCCGTCGCCGACGGCCTCGACCAGCTCGCCAAGACCAGCGACCAGCTGGGCCTGACGGCCGAGAGCCTGGGCGCCATCCGCCACCAGGCGGAGACCGCTGGCGTCTCCCTGCAGGAGGTGGGCTCGGCGCTGCGCACCTTCGAGCGGAACCTGACCGCGGCCCAGAAGGGCACCGGCGACCAGGCGCGGGCCCTGGGCCTGCTGGGCCTGCGCGTCGAGGACTTCCAAGGCAAGCAGCTCAACACCGTCGAGGTCTTCGCGCGCGTGGCCGACGGCCTCAAGGGCGTGGGCAGCGCCTACGAACGGACCCGCGTCCTCACCGACCTGTTCGGCGACAGCGGCGCCAAGCTGGCCACGCTGCTGAAGCCGGGCGGCGACGCGATCCGGCAGATGGCCGACGAGGCCCAGCGCCTGGGGCTGGTGTTCAGCCGCGAGGAGCTGGCGCGGGCCGAGGAGTTCAACGACGCCCTGACCAAGGTGCAGCAGACGTTTCGCGGGCTCTTCGAGCGGATCGTCGTCGACCTGGCGCCCGCGTTCACGAAGGCACTGGAGGAGCTGCGCGACCTGTTCGTGAAGCACGGGTCGACGATCCGGGACACCATCTTCTCGATCACCGACGCGTTTGCCGGCATGGCCGAGACGGTTGCCATCGGCACGGTGCGGATGATCGACTGGATCACCCAGCTGTCGGCCGCCCTTCGCGACATCGCGAGCCGCATCGAAGTGATCAAGGCGGCCGTGGTGGTGGCGGACTCGGTACTCGGCTTCGGGACCGACAACGAGCGCATGCAGGCCCGGGCCAGGCTCACGCTGGCGATCGACGAATGGCGGCGGGCACAAGTGGCGCTGGGCGACGAGGTCCTCGAGAGCGGCCGCAAGATGCAGGCGAGCATGAAGGCCACCGAGGAGTTCTTCTCGCAGCTGCGGGAGAAGATCCGGGCTGCTCGCGAGGAACAGCGGCGAGGTGCCACCGTCGCCGCCGGGACCAAGCCCCCGAGTGGGAATGATCCGCCGACGACGGAGGAGTCGCGTCGCCTGGCCGACAACCTCTACAGCGGGGTGCAGCGTGCCGCCCTGGCCTGGCGTGACTTCAACCAAGTGGCGTTCCAGGCCGGGCAGGACCTGGTCAACGGCCCGCTGAACGCGATGAGCAACGCCTTCGCCTCGATCATCGACGGCACGCGGACCGCGAAGGATGCCTTCCGGGACTTCGGCCGGGCGACCATCAAGGTCCTCGCCGACGTCGCCGCGAAGATGCTCACCGTCCAGCTCGTGAGCGGCATCTTCGGCCTCCCCAATGGGGCGACGCCGAATCAGTTCGGCGTGCTGCGCGCCAAGGGCGGCGTCGATCCTGGCGGTGTCGATCGTCTGCTGCCGGTCCGTGGCTTCGCCAAGGGCGGCATCGTGCGCCGGCCGACGTTCGCGCTGATGGGCGAGGGGTCGGCGCCGGCGGAGGCCTTCGTGCCGTTGCCCGATGGCCGGTCGATCCCGGTCAGCTTCGACGGCGCGGCACCAAGCGGGCCCGCCGTCGTCAATGTCAACATCCAGGCCTGGGACGGCACCGACGTGATGCGCGTGCTGCGGAAGCACCGCGGCATCCTTCGCGAGCTGCAGGCCGACGACCTCAACCGGTTCGGATCGGTGCGCCAGCACCACCAGAGAGCCCTCAGGTAGCACCATGCCCATCCCCATCCCTCCCCTCATGGCGGCGCAGGCCGAGCGACCCCACCAGGACCAACAGTGGATCTGGTGCTGGGAGATCGAGGCCGAGCCCTGGCTTGGCGCCACCGCACCGGTGTTGTTTCGGTTCACGAGCTGGCAGCAGGAGCTGGTCTGGCCGGTCAGCCTGTCGCCGACGCAGACGTGGTATCCCGCGGCGTTCGCCATGACGCCGATCCAGCAGGACGGCGAGGGCTCGCTGCCGCAGGTGGACCTGACCCTCGACAACGCCACCCGAGCGATGATGCCGCTGCTGCACAGCAGCAACGGTCTCGAGGGCAACCGCGCCACGCTGTTCCTGCTGAACGCCGCCAGCAAGGACATCGCCTACCCCAATCACGAGTTCGTCCAGTGGACGTTCGCGATCGCGATGGCCGAGGCCAACGACGAGTCGGTGACGTTCCGCATGGAGGTGCCGAACTTCTTCCAGCGGAAGTCACCCCAGGACCGCTACGTGGCGGCCCGCTGCCGGTGGCAGTTCGGTGGCCCGGAGTGCGGCTACATCGCCAACGCGGTGGCCGGGTACTCGACGTGCAACAAGACCGTGAGCGATTGCGTGCTGCGCGGCGACGACGAGGTGGGCCGCAACCTGCCGCGGCTCCACCCGGCACGCTTCGGCGGCTTCCCGGGCATCCCGGCCGAGAGGGCCCTGTGACGGCCACCGCGGCCGAGTTCCGCGACCTGCTCCGGATCCCCTACCGCTTCAACTCCGTGGACCCAGCGCGTGGCCTCGACTGCCGCGGCCTCGCCCTCGAGATCACCCGCCGGCGCGGCCTGCCCTGCGAGGACCCCTGGACGCGCGTGCTGCGCCTGTGGCGCGAGGGGCGGGCGTGGCCGGATGGCGCCTGGGGTGACGGTTGGGCCCGCGCCGACCCGCCGCTCCGAGACGACGACATCGTGCTGATCGCCGGGGGGCGTGAGCAGGGCGTCGGCTACGTCCTGTTCGGCATGGTCTGGAGCACGTCGCCGCTGACCGGCGTGACCTCGGTGCCCGTGGATCGCTGGGTTGGGCGAGTCAGCCAGGTCTGGAGGTATCAACGGTGATCCGACTGCATGCGCGTGCCGGGCTGCTCGGCGATGGGGAACGACTCACGGCGCAATTGCCCTGGCGGCCGGGCATGCGCCCCCGGCACCTGCTGGCCAATGCCCGGGCCCTCCTGCCCTGCCTGGCCAGTGGCGTTGACCTGTCGATCGCCGTCAACGGGCAACTGCTCAAGAGCGACGAGGACCTCGACGGCGAAGTGCCGGAGCACGCCGACGTCGTCGTCTCGCCGCAGCTGGGCAAGAGCGTGGTGGCGTTCGTGATCATCAACCTGCTCGTGTCCGTGGCGGTGAGCTACGTGGCATCGCTTCTGCTGCCCCGCCCGAAGCCGCCCGGCGTGCCGCAGGAACGCGGCGACCAATCGAGCCCGACCTACGCCTGGGACCAGATCGCCACGAGCTTCGGCCAGGGCGGCCTGGTGCCGTTCGTGTACGGCCGCCACGCGGTCGGTGGCCAAGTGATCTACACCGACGTCTTCGCCAGCGCCCAGAGTGGCACGCAGCGCGAGTTGCTGCGCCTGGTCATCGCGCTCAGCGAAGGCTGGTGCTTCCGGATTGGTGACACGATCCTGCGCGACTGGAACGGGCTCGGCGGGTTCGCCGGCACACCTCCGGGGCAGATCGTCGGCCGGATTCCCAGCGGCATCGCCGTCAACGGCAACCTGCTGGACCACACCAACCTGTTGCCCGGTGCGCGGGTCTGGACCCGGCCCGGGAACATGAACCAGACGCCGCTGCCGAGCAGCCCATTCCGGGGCTCGACGGCCACCTTCATCGTCGACGAGGCCCTGAACGACGAGAACGCCGAGGCGATCTTCACCCTGCCGGCGAGCGGGCCCACGTCGTCGGTGGCCATCACCATCGCCTTCCCGGGCGGCATCTACGGGCAGGACAACTACGGCAACCTGGTGGCGGCGCCGGTGGACTTCCTGATCAGCTGGCGGCCGGCGGGAACGAGCCTGGCCTGGCGATCGCTGTTCCGACCGGGCACCACGCTGCCGCTGGACTACCAGCGGATCGGCATGGCCGCGCGCCAAGGCTCTGCCGTCGAGAGCTTCGGCGCTGACCTGCAGATGGACGCCGCGCCCTACGAGGGGTCCTTCGAGCTGCGGGTGCGGCGCATCCCCCGGGCGACTCAGCCCGCAGGGACCGGGCTGCCGCCGAACACCTACGTTGCCCCGGGAACGCAGATTGTCGATGGCGCGAGCTGGCGCCACGTCGGCGCCAACCTGGTGCACACGTTCACGTATCCGCGGGTCGCCCTGCTGGGCCTCGAGCTGCTGGCCACCGGCCGCCTGCAGGGCGCCCTGCCGCAGGTGCGCGTGCAGCTCGACGGCATCATGGTCAACGTCTGGGACCAGAGCCTGGGGTGGTCGCAGCTGTGCTGGGACGTGCCGCCGGCGCCGTTCAACTGGATGACCTACCCGCCGGGTCGCAACCCGGCCTGGATCGCGCTTCACTGGTTGCTGTCGCCCTGGGGACTGGGGAAGTGGATCCGGCCCACGGACATCGACCTGCCGGCCTTCCGCCGCTGGTCGGTCTTCTGTGATCAGGACCCGAACCCCGGCAACCCATGGGGCGAGGCCGCCTTCCACTGCGACATCGTCGGCGACTCGCCGCGCCCAGCGTGGGAGGTCCTCATGGCCATTTGCGCGGCGGCGCGCGCCAAGCCCGTGATGGTCGGGCGGACGATCAGCGTGGTCTACCAGTACCGCGACGCACACAGCGACGCGCTGGTCAGCGTGCCGGCGAAGACGCCGGTGCAGCTGTTCACCTCGAGCAACACCACGGACCTCTCGGTGCGCTGGCTGCCGAAGAGCTCGAGGCCCACCGCCTTCCAGTTCCAGTTCCTCAACGAGGCGAAGAACTGGACGCAGGACGTGCTGATCGTCGAGGACGACGAGGGCACGCTGAACAGTCCCAACAGCCTGGGTGCTGACCAGTGGCGGCCGGAGATCGTGCAGGCCTACGGCGTGACCCGCGAAGGCCAGCTGCGGCGGGAAGGGATGTTCATGCACCGCCTGAACCGGCTGGTCCGGCGCCAGGTGACGTTCCGGACCGGACCCTGGGCCCTGGCAGCCACCATCGGCGACCTCATCGAAGTCGAGCACGATGTCCTGCGGCCCTTCGCGTCGGGCGTGCCGATGAGCTGTGTGGTGCGGACCGGTGGCATGGCGACGACGACCATCGTCGTCGACCACGTCGTGACCGGCAGCGGCCTGCAGGTGGTGGTCCGGGATCCCGACGGCGAGCCGAAGCGCGCGGCCGTGTCGAGCCTGACGCCGGTGCCCGGAGGCACCCAGCTGAACCTCGCCGCGGCGGTGACATGCGATCCGGGGGCCCCCGCCGTCGTCGGCCAGGTCGGCCAGATCACCGAGGTCTATGAGATCGCGTCGATCGCGCTGAACGAGGACGTGGAGCGGGAAGTCATCGCCCTGCAGTGGGTGCCCGAGGTCTACGACCCCCTCGACCCCGGGGCCGGCGGGACCGAGTCGGCCAGCCAGGCGCAGCGGCCCGGCACACCGCCCCAGGCCACGGACCTGCAGGTGGTGCCGCAGCGCGACGGCACGCAGCTGGTGACCTGGCAGCGGCCACCGGGCCGGGAGGCCGCCAGCTGCCGCGTCTGGGTCCAGGAGCCGGCCCTGGGCGTCTGGATCCTGATCGACGAGACCCGGCGCGGCGAGTTGCGGGTGGGGTCCCTGAGCCCATGGCGGACCTACCTGGTCGCGGTGTCGGTCGCCGATCAGTTCGGAGTGCATGCGGCGCCGGAGAACAGCGCGCAGCTCGAGGTGGTGGCCCAGGAGTTCCCGCCGGTGGCGCCGCCGCCGGCGCGACGCCTGCAGGCCGTTGCCGCGGGCGACCTGCTGCGGTTCGCGTGGCCGGAGATGGGCTTCCAGGACCTCGCGTACTACGAGCTGAGGGCCGGCGCCGACTGGGGCGCGGCCGCCGTGCTGTGGCGTGGCCTGGTGGCCGAGGTTGCCCTGCGCTGGCCGCGGGCGACCCTGGCCTACCAAGTTGCCCCGCGGGCCCGCTCCGGGCTCTACGGCCGGCCAGCGGTCCTGCAGCTGCCGGCGCTGTGGATGCCCGAGGGTCGGGCGGTGGCGGCATCTTCCGACGAACTCTCCGGGACACCGCCCGGAACCCTGTCCGGGCTGACCTACTCGGGCGGCCGTCTGCAGCTCGCCGCGGGCGTCTACCAGGGCACCTACGAGGCGCTCGAACTGGACCTGACGACGGCCGCCGAGCGGTTCTGGCAGGTGGCCATCGACTCGGAGGAGTGGGACGGCACGACGGCCGACGAGTGGACCTTCCCGGCCGGCAGCGGCGAGGCCGCCTGGCGCACGGCGAACACGCGGCCGCCGAGCCCAGGCCTGCCCGGGGTCGACCCGCTTGAGACGGCGGACGACCTGGTCGCCACGGCCGAGGACCTGCCCGACACCATGCTCGGCGGGGTGGATGCCGGCGAGGTGGGGCAGCACACTTGGTGCCGCGTCGAGAGCCGGCTGCACGACGGCAGCAGCTGGGGCGCCTGGGTCGAGCACGTCGACCGCTTCGCGACCGCGCGCAAGATCCAGGTGCGCGTCACCGTCGGGCGGCGAGCGCCGAACTACGACCGCAACGTCACCCTGCTGCGGGTGCGGGCGATCGCGTGACCAGGCCGCTACTGCTTGGCGGGCTCGGCGGCCGCCGTCGGCGCCGGCAGCGGTTCGGCCCGCTCGAGGAAGGCGCAGAGGGCAAGCCCGAACGCTGTGAATGGCCCCCCTCCTGCAGACCAGTTGGAGCCGAAGTTGAAGATGCGCTTCGAGTACAGCGAGTTGGTGATCGCGGCGAGTTCTTCCATGAAGGTGAGGCCGGTCACGCGCAGCGCCGCCCGCCGCCAATCCTCGTAGTTCTGTGGCATGTCGGGTTGGTCGAAGCAGTGGCGCTTCGGCCGGTCGCGAAACCGGTACGCGAAACCCATGACCGCAACCTCCTCACCGGTCAACTGGCGGACGCGCTTGGTGAACAGGATGGCCAGCGCTCCGTCCGGGTCGGCGGGATCGCCGATCAACGCCGACAGGAAGGCGCGCCGCAGAACCTCGAACCGGCGTTGGTCCGGCACTTCCACGGCCAAGTCGTCGAGGACCTCGGTGAGGCACGTGGCCACTTCCGGGGCGCTCTCACGCCCAGGTGGTATCCGCCCCTCTTCCCGGAGTCTCTGCCAGCTGCGTCGCAGGCCTGCCCCGAAACCATGGGCCTTCATGTCGCGGATCGCGCTACCGGCCCTGCGCAGGTTGTTCCCCACGCCTTCGTCCATCAACGCTCCTGCGACATCAAAGAGGCTTGCTACCACCTCCGTCTTGGACTCGGTCGCTGTGGCGACGGGAAGGGACGTGTCGGGAGCTGGTTCTTCCTTCATGGTGGGCCTTGCTTCGGACGGGGCATTGTGTACCGTCTGCCCCGTGCCCAAGGCAAGAGCCGTCCCGATTCGCCAGTTGCGAGAGTCGATCTCGGCCGCCATCGAGGAAGTCGCGTTCGGCGAGGCCCGCCTCGTCGTGACCTTCCACGGGCGTCCGCGAGCGGCGATCGTCCCCCTGGCCGATCTGGAGCGCCTCGAGGCCCTGGCACCAGAACAGAAGAAGCCCCGGCGACGGTCGCCGCGGGCGAAGTGAACGGGCCCCGGCGGCGCTGGAACGCCGCCGAGGCCCTGGGCAACCCCTGACAACAGCAGGAGCTACCGTGACCGCCTCGCTACCCGTCCCGCGTCCCGCGCGCAACATCGCCGGCGACGCTTCCCGCACCCCCCACAACGCCCAGGGCGGCCCCGCGCCGCAGAGGGGGGTGTAGCCGTGGCCGAAGTCTACCGACCTGCGGATCTCGGCCCCCAGGGGCCGCGCCGCGTGTTCACGGGGCTGCAGGGCCTCGCGCTGCTCGTCGCCGGCCTGGTGCTAGGCATTGCCGCGGGGTGGCTCCTGTGAGCGCGCCGCTGTTCCGCGGCGGCCAGGGGCACACCGCCGCCGAGGTTGAAGCCGGCGGCGCCGCCTTCGGCGTGCTGGTCCTGCTCGCGGTCCTCCTGGCGGCCGTTGCCGTCGTCGCCTTCCTGGGGGTCCTGTGAACGCCGGCCGTCCCGTCGACCCCGACGCCGTGCAGGTCCTGCTGCGCGACCTGGACTACCTGACCACGGACCTTCACCGCGCCCTGCCGCGCGGCGGCGGCCCGCGCATGACCATCGCCGACGTGATCGAGCGCCTGGAGCAGATGCGCCTGCGCTATCACGCCGGCTGCAGGCCGGCGCCCCTGTCCCCCAACCCCTGACCCCCACCCCCCGAAGGAGATCGCATGCACGTTCTCGGAATGGAGTTCATCAAGGGCTTCGAAAGGCGCAACGGCTTCCGCCGCGGCGCCGCCACCGGCTTCGCGGCCGGCATCGCGTTCTGCGGCCTGGTCGCCCTGGTCCTGTGGGGCCTGGGGTGACCGGCCGCCGCCCGGCGCGGCCGCGCTCCGCGCCCCTCCCCCAGCTGATGCTCACCGCCCGCGAGGCAGCCAGCCTCGCGGGCCTCAGCGTCGGCCAGGTCCACTACATGGCCAGGGTGGGAACGTTCCCGCGCTC
Organism: uncultured candidatus Brocadiaceae bacterium; assembly: GCA_964565715.1. GTDB lineage: Bacteria > Planctomycetota > UBA1135 > UBA1135 > UBA2386 > CAZMGG01. The sequence goes on from CAZMGG010000170.1 coordinate 10,328, forward strand.
CATCGACCTCGGCGGCAGCGTACGCCGCTGGCTGGCCGCCGAGGTTGAGGCCTGGGTCGCGCAGACGCAGCTGCAGGTGCCGAAGCAGGGCGTGCCGCGCGGCCTCGTCGCGCGGGTGCGCAAGCAGCTGTACGAACTGCGGCGGGAAGGGCCCTGGACGCCGCGCCAGCTCGAGCTGCTCGCCGAGGCCCTGGCGCAGTTGGACGAACTGCAGCGGGCCCTGACCGCGGCGAAGAAGCTGAAGTGAGCTGCCGCGACGCGCGCCCCGTGGCTCGGCAGGAGGTTGGCATGCTGCGCCGTCGGCCGTCGGGTGCACGCGGGTGCACGAACCCCGGATTCCGGCTTGTCCCCCAGCTGCCAGATTGGCCCCGCGGGTTCGGGTGCACGTGCACCCGAACGACGCGAACGCCTGCGCAACCGTGCGAATCTGCACGAACGCTTGCGACCAGTTCCGACAAGGGATAACGTCCGAAGTGGCTGCTGTTTGCGGACTTCGTTCAGCTCGGCGCGAACGCGTCGACAAGCTGGGTGTCGCAGGTTCGACTCCTGCAACGCCCACCATCTCCGCCC
>CAZMGG010000171.1:0-10877 GCA_964565715.1 uncultured candidatus Brocadiaceae bacterium
CAGCGCCGGGCTGGCCAGAACAGCGAAGAGGAACAGGAGGCGGCAGTGCATGGCATTCCTCACGGCAGTGGATTGGGGATGAACTTGCGGATGCCCAGCGAACCGGCGACGTACAGCTCGTTCTGGCCGTTGTCGTCCAGGTCGGCGATCACGATCGAGTTGAAGGCGCCCACCGAGCCCTCGACCATCGTCTGGTAGACGAGCGGGCCGAAGGTGCCGCTGTCGTCGCGCTCATAGACGAGGACATGGCCGTCCAGGGACGTCACGACGATCTCCTGGAGGTTGTTGCCGGGGATTACATCGCCCACGGCAATGCCGCAGACGCCGTAGACACGAGGTCGGTTGGCGGCACCACCGTCCAGCACGAGACGCTGGGTCTCGACCAACGTCGAACCGCTGAAGCTGGCGCTGCCGGTGTAGCGGATGGCCGCGATGACCGACACCATCGGGTCGGCGGGAGTGCCTGGGCTCTGCGGCCCCTTGTGTTGTTGGTTGGCGGCGAAGAATGCCACCGAGCCGACGTACAGGTCGACACCGGAGTCGCCAGGGGGGCGAGCGTGTGTCGCCAAAGCCATGCCGCCGGTGCCATAGTCGAAAGGACTGCCAGCGGAGTCGAGTTCCTTGGGCGACGGGCCGATGTCGGTCTCGCTGACGCCGGGCTGGAGGACGATCAGGCGGGCGCCCGGCGTCATGACGGCGACGAGTCCCAGGTTGCTGACCGGATCCCGGAACATGCGCATGGACTGCGCATCGTGCATCGCGTAGGTGCCGGCGATGCTGCTGCGCAGTTCGTGTCCCTGGATGCTGGTGTGAGGGACGGTGTTGGGACCGCCCACGTCAGGACCCTGGGTCGTGGACCACCACTTGAGAATCGTGTTCGCGTTGGCATGGATGCCCTGGACGCGGTTGCCCCAGGCGTGGTTGTTGTTCTCCTGACCGGACCACCACGCCATCTGCCGCGTGGCGCCCGGGAGGTTGCCGACCGACAGGACATCACCGCCCTTGGCGAAGACCGCGTAGCCATCGTAGACGTGCTGGCGGTGGACGACGCTGGTGGAGCTTGATACCGGGCCGTAAAACTCCTTGACCCATTGGCCGAACTGAAGGTTGCCGACGATGTCCAGTGGCACATAGGGGAACGTCCGCAACTCCCAGGCGGGAATCCCTGCTTGCAGCATTGCCTGCGGCCCGAACGCCGTAAAGTTGGATCCGGCGTTGTTGGCGGTGATGCTGTCGAACCGTGCGAGGCCACGGAACGGACCCGGTCGAGGAACCGTGAACGGTGTGCCCAGGCTCTCGGTGAGGCAATGGCGGAACGTCACATCCCCGGCGGCGTTGAGCCACCACCGGGAGCCGGACTGATCGACCACCTCAAGTCGTCGAGGGTTGGACGTCAGGTCCGCCGCCATGCCCCATGTGGCCGCCAGGGCTCGGCTGGTGAACCTTGGTGCCCCATTCTGCACACCGGGCTGGCGGACCAGATCGGGGTCGGCCGGCGTCGTCAGGCCGCCCAGGTAGGACCCCCCGAGGTACCACGGCTGCGGGCCGGAACTGGTGAGCATGGCCCGCAGCGAATGGCACGACACGTAGCCGGCCTCGGTGGTGATGACCACTTCGGCCCCGGGCCGGCTGGAGTCGAACTCGCCGACCAGCAGATCGAGGGCGCCGATGGTGGGGGCGAAGGAGCCGAGGTAGACCTGGCCGTCTCTGTTGCCGGTGCTGGCGTTGACCAGGAAGAGCCAGTCGCCACGCAGTACCAGGAAGCGTTTGATGCCGGCATCGTTCCAGATTTCGAGATCCAGGTGGCGGCCGCGGCCATAGCCACCGCCGACGTGTGCATTGCCCACCTCGGTGCCAGGCCAGGGCAGGAAGGCCAGGGTGTTGGGATCGAGCCGGAGTATGGTCTCGTTCTGGAAGTACCGCGCTTCCGCCAGATACACCACCAGCGGACTCGCCGGGTTGCCCGGATCCTCCAGTTCCAGGTCCACCGGCGTCCCGATCAGCCGTGGCGAGATCGCCAGCACCACCAGCGACTGCACAGACACGTTCCATGCCAACAGCACGACATGGCCGCGCGCCGACCGGATGGCGATCAGCGCGACGTTGTTGGCGACCTGCATGACCTCCAGATCCAGGATGCCAGGCTCGCCGTAGCTGGCCACTTCCTCCAGCGACTCCTCTGCGACCTTGTAGATCGCCAGCACGCCGTGCTCGGAGGCCATGAGGATCTCCTTCTTGCCGCCCTGGATGACATCCGCCACCCGCAGGAACATGGGCCGCGACATCTCCCACGGCAGGTCGCTCCGGCTGGCGAGGACCTCCAACGTGCTCGTGCTGAGCACATGCAACCCCCGGTGGGTCGCCACCACCAGTTCCTTGCTGGGATGGCCGGAGTGCTCCTCCGCCAGCACCATGCCCCAGGCGCCGTAGCCCAGGGCCACGCTCTGCGCGATGGGCACCATCTCGCCGGTGGGCGCATGCACCACGAACTTGGTGATGACGCCTTCCGCGCTGCCGACGAAGATGTCGCTGCCCAACGCCACGGTGCAGTCGCCGAAGCCGAGGTAGGTGCCATGGCCGAAGGTCTTGCCGGGCTTGCGCGGTGCGGAGTAGCCGAGGCTGTTGTAGGCGGCCTGGGAGAAGTTCGGATCGAGGGTCAGGACCGGCGTGGGCTGGGGAGGTGCCGCGAACGGGGCAGCCGCCTGGAAGGCGTGCTCGTAGGGATCCTCGGTCGCGTTGGCCAGGTTGGTGGGTACCGAGGCAGGGGGAAGGGTGGCGGTCGGGACGTGGGGAAGGAAGTCGAGGATGGACTGGCCGATCTCCCAGTGCAGGGCCTGGGTGATGGCCGAGATGTGCGCGCCGCCGTCGTGGCAGCGCTTCTCGCTGGTGGACCACCAGAGGGTGACACCGTTGGCGCTGGCAGACCCGAAGGGGTGGTAGCGTCGCTGGTCGTCGATCAGGGGCAGCCAGTCGGTGCCGGTGGTCACGGAGTCCTCGTCATTGACGACGAAGTAGATCGGCCGCTTGAGGTAGCCGTCGCGCCAGGCCCGGATCGCCGAAGTGTGGAACAGGGGGCTCCAGTGCAACGGCAGCGGCCCCGGCGCGGCCTGGGCGGCTGCGACCTGCCAGAGGGCCGAGCCGAACCAGAGGCCGAACGTGCGGGCGTAGGCGTGGCCCGAGCGGCCGAACCCCGACAGTGCCATCAGGTAGCGCCAGGATTCCTGCTCACCGGCGTAGCGGCGGATCGAACCGGGCGCGGCGGTGGAGAAGGCGGCGTGGAACAGGTCGGGAAACAGCAGGACGCACCAGGTGGCGGTGTAGCCGCCGAACGAGCCGCCCTCGACGAGGGTGGGCACGTTGGCGGTGAGGGCCTGGTTCCAGCTCGCGTCAGGGGGGCGCCAGGCGCGGATGGGACTCTGCAGCATCTTCTGCGCGGCCTTGACCAACTGCACGTTGCGCTGGAGCTGGAACTGCAGCGGCAGGCCGTAGATCCGGGCCACGGCCTGCACGCAGAGGATGTTGTGCGTGTCCTGGTTCAGGGCCCGCCGTTCCTGGTTGAGGATGATGAAACGGTGGTTGGCTTCGAACCGGTTCGGATCCTGGCTGGCGGCGGGCTGGCCGGGGAGGCCGCTGTCGCTGTTCCAGCCCTGGTAGGAGAAGGGCCCCAGATCCTCGGGCGGCCGGCCGTCGGACGTGAGCGCGTAGCTCCGGGTCGCGGGTGTGGAGACGATCAGGATCGTCGGCCGGTCGGGACGGTAGACGGGATCGGCCAGGATCTCGAACGCACCATCGGTGACCGGGCTGCCGGGACTCGGCGCGTCGCGGAAGTAGCCGCGTAGCCGCATCACGGTGCCCTGGTGGGCGGGGATCGGCCCGTTGGCGGGGATGGTGACCGCGTTGGCGACCCAGCCTTCGGGCACGTTCGTGCCGGGCAGCTGGTACTGGTGTACGTGGCCCGTGCCGCCGCTCCCGAGCGACGGGTCGGCGAGCACAGGGTCGCGCATGTCGAAGTCGAGCATGCCTCCGGCATCGAGGTAGGCGCCGCCGCCCTGGCGGCCCATGGGACTCTCACCCAGGTCCCACGTGTTGTTCGGGACGTTGCATTGGGGTGACGTGGCCAGCGGCGTGTAGCTGCCATTGAGCGGGGCCACGTGGGGATGCACGCCGCCGGGCGACTGAGCTACCGCAAGGCCTGCGGCGGCGCCGAGCGCCAGACCAGACCAGACCAGACCAGACCAGACCAGACCAGACCAGACCAGACCAGACTCTATGCATCTGTGGGTAGTGCACGCACTCCTCCGTGGGCGAGACCAAGGAACGCACGCCAGGGAGCTTCCCCGGCGCAGACCAGCGAGCCTACCCTGCCCCGATCGCCCGGCAAGGGGGGCAGGTCCGCCGCGCCGTCCCGCCGCCCCGCAGCCGGCTCAGCCCAGCGCCAGCATCCGCTCGAGCGGCACCAGCGCACGGGCCCGCAGCTCCTCGGGCAGCTCGATGCGCGGCCGCAGGTCCCGCAGCGCCAGATAGATCTTCTCCAGCGTGTTGAGCTTCATGTACGGGCACTGGTTGCAGCCCGTGCACGCCGCCGTGCGGTCCTCGTAGGGCACCGGGATCAGCTCCTTCTCCGGCGCGGCCTTGTGCATCGTGTGGAGGATGCCGGTCTCGGTGCCGACGATGTACTTGCGCCCCGCGTCCTGCTGCACGAACTGCAGCAGCTTGCTGGTCGATCCCACGAAGTCGGCGAGCCGCAGCACGTGCGCCTCGCATTCCGGATGGGCGATGAACTTCGCGTCCGGGTGCTTCGCCTTCAGGGCGATCAGCTTCTTCTCGCTGAACGACTCGTGCACGATGCAGGTGCCGGGCCAGTAGTCCATCTGGCGGCCGGTCTTCTTGCTCAGCCAGGCGCCGAGGTTCTTGTCCGGGCCGAACAGGATCGGCCGGCCCGGCGGCGCCGCGGCGATCACGCGGTCGGCATTGCTCGACGTGCAGATGATGTCGCTCTCGGCCTTGGTGGCCGCCGAGCAGTTGATGTACATCACCACCCAGTGGTCGGGGTGGCGCTGCTTCCAGGCGCGGAGCTGGTCGGCGGGGCAGGCGTCGGCGAGCGAGCAGCCCGCCTCCAGGTCCGGGATGATGACCGTCTTCTTCGGATTGACGATCTTGGCCGTCTCCGCCATGAAGTGCACCCCGCAGAACAGGATGACGTCGGCGTCCTTGGCGTCGCGGGCGCGTTTGGCGAGTTCCAGCGAGTCGCCGAGGTGGTCGGCGATGTCCTGGATGTCCGGGTCCTGGTAGTAGTGGGCCAGGATGATCGCGTTCCGCTCCTGGCGGAGGCGGTCGATCTCCGCGAACAGGTCGAGGCCCGGATCGATGACGGTCATGGGCCGGGGATTGTGGGCCCCGGGTCCGTCGGGGCCAAGCCCTTGGGGTCAGCGCAGGACTTCCAGCCGGACCAGGCGCCCGGTCTGGGGATCGCCTTCGGCCACCACCAGCACCCGGTCCTGCAGGCGCAACTGGCGGGGCGTGATCGGCAGTCCCGCTGCACTGATGGGCACGTTGGTAGGAATCGTCAGTTCGATGCGTTCGCCGGCATCGGTCTGCAGCGTGAAGTGGTCGCGGGTGAGATCGATGGCGGTGACGCGGGCCTCGATCTCGTGGGTCCGGTCGGCGCCGGAGCGGCCCAGGCGGCGGAGGCGCTCCCAGGCCTCGCTGGACAGCTCGCCGATGCGATCGACGGCGCGGGAGGTGTCGCGGTCCATGCGGTCGCGGTCGACGTCCACCTGGATGCGGTCGTGGGCACCGGCCTCGGCGGTGCGGACGGTGAACCAGCCGCGCCAGTAGCCGATGGCGGCGAGGATCAGGGCCAGCAGGAAGAGGATGCCGAGCAGACGCAGCATGGCGGCGGGAAGGACAAGTTCCGTGCCGCGCGGGCGAAAGGGCTCAGCGGCTGCGGCTGGAGGCCTTGCGGCGGGCGGGCCTCTTCTTGCCGCCGCCCTTGGCGGCGCGTTCGGCCAGCAGCTCGACGGCGCGGGCCAGGGTCAGGTGGTCCGGCGTCTCGCCCTTGGGCAGCGAGGCGTTGGTGGTGCCGTCGCTGACGTAGGGGCCGTAGCGGCCGTCGCGCAGGGTGATCGAGGCGCCGGACTGCGGGTGCGCGCCGAGCGCCTTCAGCGCCTTCGGCGGGCCGCGCCGGGCGCCGCCGCGGCCGCCGGTCTTCGGCTTGCGGAACAGGTCCAGCGCCTGCTCGAGGGTCACGTCGAGCGGCGTCGACTCCGGCGGGATGCTGCGGGTGTCGGTGCCCCACTTGAGGTAGGGGCCGTAGCGGCCGTCCTGGGCGGTGATCTCCAGCTCCTCGTCGCCCTCGGGCGGCTTCGCCTTGCCGAGCACGCGCGGCAGCGCCAGCACCGCCAGGGCCTCGTCGAGGGTGACGGTCTCCGGCGCCATGCCCTTCAGCAGCGACGCCATCTTCGGCTTGCCGTCCTTCTTGCCCTTGCCCTTGCCCTTCTGCGGCTCCGGATCGCCGAGCTGGAAGTAGGGGCCGAAGCGACCGACCTTGACGTAGACCGGCTTGCCGCTCTCGGGATCGGTGCCGAGCGAGCGCGGGCCCTCGGCGCCCTTCTGCAGCAGGTCCAGCGCCTTCTTCAGGCTCAGTTCGTCGGGGGCGGTGTCGTCGGGCAGGCTGGCGCGCTGCTCGCCGCAGCTGAGGAACGGGCCGTAGCGGCCGACCCGCACGTCGACCGCCTCGCCCTTGTCGTTGTGGCCGAGCGGGATGGTGCAGACCGTGCGCGGATCGATGTCGCCCTCGACGCGGCTCAGCTCGTCGCGCAGGCCGGGCTTGCCGTTGCCGACCCAGAAGCGCTGCAGGTAGTCGAGGCGGCGCGCCTCGCCGTTGCTGATGGCGTCGAGGTCGTCCTCCATCTTGGCGGTGAAGGCGTAGTCGACCAGCCAGCCCAGGTGGCCGGCCATCAGGTCGGTGACGGCAAACGCGGTGAAGGTCGGCACCAGGGCGGTGCCCTTCTTGAAACAGTACTCGCGGGCCAGGATGGTCTCGATGATCGAGGCGTAGGTGCTGGGGCGGCCGATGCCGCGGGCCTCCAGTTCCTTGATCAGCCCGGCCTCGGTGAGGCGCGGCGGCGGCTGCGTGGTGTGGCCATGGGGCTCCAGTTCGTCGCAGTCGGCGGGCTGGCCGACGGCCACCTTGGGCAGCACGCGCTCGGCCTCGGCCAGCTCGCTCTCGGCCTCCTCCAGGTCCTCGACGTAGGCGAGGCGGAAGCCCGGGTAGTCGTAGGTCTTGCCGGTGGCCTGGAAGACCGCGTCGCCGTCGGCGCCGGCGTCCATCGTCAGCGTCAGTGTGGTGCGCTGGCCGTGCGCGTCCTTCATCTGGCAGGCCACCGTGCGGCGGTAGATCAGCTCGTAGACGCGACGTTCGTCCTCGCCCACCTCGTTGGCCACCGCCTCGGGGTGCTGGAAGTCGCTGCCGGCGGGCCGGATCGCCTCGTGCGCCTCCTGGGCGTTGCGCACCTTCGTCGAGTAGGTGCGGGGGCTGCCCGGCAGGTGTTCCTTGCCGTACTCGCGGCCGATCAGGGCGCGCGCCGCCGACAGCGCCTGCTCCGACAGGGTCGTCGAGTCGGTGCGCATGTAGGTGATGAAGCCGTTCTCGTAGAGGCGCTGCGCGGCCCGCATGGTGCGCTGGGCGCCGAAGCGCAGCTTGCGCGAGGCCTCCTGCTGCAGCGTGCTGGTGGTGAACGGCGGCGCCGGCCGCTCGGTGAACGGCTTCTGCTCGAGGTTCTTCACCGTCGCCGTCCGGCCCGCCAGCCGGTCGGCCACCGCCACCGCGCGCTCCTGGCCGAGCTGCAGCACGCTGGCCGAGCCGTCCTTGCCGCCGGTCTTCAGCCGGCCGGTGTCGGGATCGAAGTCGCGGCCGACGGCGATGCGCTGGCCGGCGAGCTGGATCATCGTGGCGGCGAAGCGGGTGCGCTCGGCGCCCTTGCCCGCCGGCGTGAAGCGGCCCTCGATGCTCCAGTAGTCGGCCGACTGGAACTTCATCCGTTCCTTCTCGCGCTCGACGATCAGGCGCACGGCCACCGACTGCACCCGGCCCGCCGACAGCTTCGGCTTGATCTTCTTCCAGAGCAGCGGCGACACCGAGTAGCCGTAGAGGCGGTCGACGATGCGCCGGGTCTCCTGCGCCTCGACCAGGGCCTCGTCGATGTCGCGCGGCTGCTCCAGCGCCTCGTGGATCGCGCTCTCGGTGATCTCGTGGAACACCAGGCGCTTGACCGGGCACTTCGGCTTCAGCTCCTGCAGCAGATGCCAGGAGATCGACTCCCCCTCGCGGTCCTCGTCGGTCGCCAGGTAGAGCTTGTCGGCGTGCTTCAGGGCCGTCTTCAGCTTCTGGATCTGCGCCCTCTTGTCGGCCGGCACCACGTAGAGCGGCTTGAACTCGTCCTCGACGTCGATGCCGAGCCGGGCCCACTTCTCCTTCTTCAGGTCGGCGGGGATCTCGCTGGCGTCCGACGGCAGGTCGCGGACGTGGCCGATGCTCGCCTCGATGGTGAATCCCTTGCCCAGGAACTTGCCGATGGTGCGGGCCTTCGCCGGGGATTCGACGATGACGAGGGTGTTGCCGGACTTGCTGGCCATGAAGGGGGGTCTTGTTAGGGGCGGGGGGAAGCGCCTGTCAAGGTCTTCGGCCGATGGCGGCCCCGGCTTGAAGGCGCCGACCCTCGCGCGCGCCCCCGCGCGCGGGTGCGCGCGCGAGTGCGCGCGCGGGTGCGCGCGCGAGGTGGGAAGCGACGGCGGCGGGACTTAGGATCACCGGCCATGGCACGCGGTGAGGCGGCTGGCGAGGCGGTGGGCGAGCTGGCCCAAGGGTTCCTGTTCGCGCCGGCGCCTCCGGCGCCGTCGGCGCCGTCGGCGCCGTCGACGCCGTCGACGCCCCGCGTCGCCGGCACCGTCGACGGTCTCGCCGCCGAGCTGCGCGCCTTCGCCGAGTTCGGCGGGCCGACCGAGGTCGGCGAGGTGGCCGCCGTGCCCACCTTCACCAACGAGTTCTGGACCGCCGGGCAGCGCCAGGGCCACTCGCTGCACGAGGTGAGCTACCGGGCCTGCTTCAAGCCGCAGCTCCCGGCGTTCTTCATCGAGCGGCTGACGGCGCCGGGGCAGGTGGTGTTCGACCCCTTCCTCGGCCGCGGCACCACGGCCCTGGAGGCGGCCCTGCGCGGGCGCATCCCGGCCGGCAACGACGTGAACCCCCTGTCGCGGATGCTGCTCCGGCCCCGGCTGCGGCCGCCGGCGGTGGGGGAGGTGGAGGCGGCCCTGCGGGACCTGGACCTGTCGTTCGACGGCGAGCTGCCCGAGGACCTGCTGGTGTTCTTCCACCCCGAGACCCTGCGCGAGATCTGTGCCCTGCGGGCGCACCTGCTGGCGGGGGCGGGCGGCGGCGACCTCGACCCGGTCGACGACTGGCTGCGGATGGTGACGATCAACCGGCTCACCGGCCACAGCCCGGGCTTCCTGTCGGTCTACACGCTGCCGCCCAACCAGGCGACCTCGGTGGACGCGCAGCGCAAGATCAACGAGAAGCGCCGGCAGGAGCCGCCGCGCCGCGATCTGCGGCGGGTGGTGGCCAAGAAGAGCCGCCAGCTGCTCGGCGACGCCGATCCGGCGTGCCGCGCCACCCTGGCCGCGGTGGCCGATCGCATGGTCCTCAGCACCGGCCCCGCCGCCGCCGTGCCGGCCCTGGCCGACCATTCGGTGCACCTGGTGGTCACCTCGCCGCCGTTCCTCGACGTGGTGCAGTACGCCGCCGACAACTGGCTGCGCTGCTGGTTCGGCGGCATCGACCCGGCGTCGGTGGCCATCACCATGGCCCGCACCGTGCCCGCCTGGCAGGCGGCCATGACCGAGGTCCTGCGCGAACTCCGCCGCATCCTGGTGCCCGGCGGCGCCGTCGCCTTCGAGGTCGGCGAGGTCCGCGGCGGCAAGGTCCGCCTCGAGGAAGCGGTGATCCCCGCCGCCCGCGCCGCCGGCCTCGAGCCGGTCCTGGTCCTGATCAACCGTCAGCAGTTCACCAAGACCGCCAACTGCTGGGGCGTCGGCAACAACCAGAAGGGCACCAACACCAACCGCGTCGTGGTGCTGCGCGCGCCGTCCCGCCGCCCCCGCGCGTAGCGCGGGGGCGTCAGCCCCCCCCGGCCCGGCCCGCGCCCCCGCCGCCCCCGGCCCCCCCCCCGCGGCCGCCCCCCGGCCCCCGGCCCCGGGCCCCCCCGCCCCCGCGCGTTGCGGGGGGGCGTCAGCCCGGCCGGCCCGGCCCCGGCCCCTCGCCGCGCTACCCCCGCCGCATCGCCCTCGCCCCGCCGCATCGCCCTCGCCCCGCCGCATCGGCCTCGCCCCGCCCCATCTTGATTGCGCACTAATTTCCCGACCCGCCCCCGACCCGTCCCGCACGTCCCCAGAAACCGCCTCAAACCGCCTCAAACCGCCCCAAACCGCCCCAAACCGCCCCCAACCCACGCCGGACGCCCCGACCCGTCCCGCACGTCCCTCGCGCCGCTCCGCAGCCGGCGCCGACCCCACCCGACCCCGCCCGGCGCCCCCCAGCGCCGAACCGTCCGAAAACGCCGCGATTCGGGACCAACGGGGCCCACGCGTGCCCAATCCGGCCCGGCGACGCGGCGGATTCTCGAAGAATCCGATGGACTTCGGGCCTCCCGACGCTAAATTCTGCCCAATCAAGATGGCGGTGCGAGCGAGCAAGAAGCGTGCGAAGGCGGCCAACGGCCTGTTGCCGTTCCGTGGGCAGCACGGCGGCGCCCGGCCGGGGGCGGGGCGGAAGCCGAAGCACGGCCGGGCGGGCGTGAGGCATCGCCAGCGCGCAGCGC
>CAZMGG010000172.1:0-10859 GCA_964565715.1 uncultured candidatus Brocadiaceae bacterium
AGCACGCCGGCGAGCTGGGCCATGGCCTCGTGCTGCAGCACGCCCGGAATGATCGGCTGGTCCGGGTAGTGGCCCTGGAAGAACGGCTCGTTGATGGTGACGTTCTTGATCGCCACCGCCCGCTGGAAGCCGTCCAGCTCGATCACCCGGTCGATCAGCAGGAACGGATACCGGTGCGGCAGCAGGTTGAGGATCTCGCGGATGCCGAGTCCGGTCTCGCGGCCGCCCTCGCCCTGGTCCTGCTCGCGCTCCATCTCCTCCACCAGCCGCTGCACGAGCTTCATGTTCTGCCCGTGCCCCGACCGCGTGGCGATGATGTGGGCGTCGAGGTCGACGCCGGCGGTGGAGATGTCGCCGATCAGGTCGAGCACCTTGTGCCGCGCCAGCTCGTCGTCCCAGTGCAGCTCGTTGTCGCGGACGCCTTCGGGCCCCACCACCAGGGTGTTCTGCGGCGTGGCGCCCTTGCCGAGGCCGGCGGCGCGGAGCGCCTCCACCTCGTGGGCGAAGACGAAGGTGCGGGCCGGGGCGATCTCGCGCTCGAAGTTGTCCGCCGACAGCTCGAAACCGAAGGTCTGCCGGGTCGGCGACAGCGAGCCGTTGTGGCCGGCGTAGTCGAGATGGTACTCGACGGTGAGGCGGCCGTTGCCGGGCAGCGCCACCAGGCTGGCGTTGCCGTCGCGCACGTAGATCGGCTGCTTGACGGCGTAGACCTGCCGCGGCGCCTTCTGCTCCTGCACGCCCGCGCCCTTCAGGCCCTTCAGGAACTCGGCGGCGGCGCCGTCCATGCCGGGCAGCTCCTCGCCGTCGATCTCGACGGTGGCGTTGTCCACGCCCATCGCGTAGAGCGCGGCCAGCAGGTGCTCGCAGGTGTAGACCTCGGCGCGGCCGCTCTGCAGGCAGGTCCGCCGCTCGCGCGAGCGCATGTTGCTGCCATGCGCCCGCACCTCGGGCTGTTCGTCGAGGTCGACGCGGACGAAGCTGATGCCGGTGCCGGCCTCGGCGGGCAGGAGCCGGACGCGGATCTCCTTGCCGGAGTGCAGGCCGACGCCGCGGTACTCGACCGCGGACTTCAGCGTGCGCTGGGATCGCGTCAGCGACGCGGGGGAAGCGGGCGACACCATGGTTCTGCGGATGGAATGGGCACGGCGGACGCCGGCCGATGGCCGGTCACTTGCCGGCGGCGGGAGCGGCCAGCGGCACCTGCAGCAGCTTGATCACGTGGGGCGTGAGATCGATCTCGTTGGCGGCGTACCAGACGATGCGACGGTCCTGCAGCCGCGACTTGATGTTGAGCGAGTCCTCCTCGGTCGGGTCGCGGTGGGTGCGCAGCACGAGTTGCACGCCCCGGGCCTTGGCGCACTGGGCGATGGCGACCTCGATCTCGTCGTAGGTCTGGGCCAGGAACTTGTCGAACTGCTCGTTGAGGTCGGCCTCGTAGATCTGCCGCAGCCCGTTGATGCGGCGCAGGGCGCCGTCCATCTCCAGTTCCTTCAGGGCCCGTTCGCGGGTGCCCTGATTGAAGCCGTCCCGCTCCAGGCGCAGGTCCTTGAGCTTGTCCTCCTCGGCCTTGAGGCCGGCCACCAGGGCGGCGCGCATCTCGTCCAGGCGCTTCTTCTCCTGCACGGCCTTCGGATAGGCCTCGATGACCTTGGCGAAGTCGATGACGGCGACGGTGGTGGGCGCAGCCGGCGCCGGGGCGGGGTTCTTCGGATCCTGGCCGGTGGCGGTGGCGACCGTGCCGAGCACGGCCATCACCCAGACGATCGAGCGCGCGAGGTGCAGCATGTTCAGTTCCTGGAAAGGCAGAACGGTAGCGCCGTGCACCGACGCGGGCCATGGTTTGCGGGCCGATGACCAGGGATCAGGCGCCGGCGAGCGCCTGCCGCACGTCGGCCAGCAGGATCGCCGGGTCCTCCAGCCCCACCGACAGCCGGATCAGGCCGTCGTCGATGCCGGCCGCGCGGCGTTGCTCGGGCGACAGCGAGGCGTGCGACGAGTAGACCGGCAGCACCGCCAGGCTCTCGATCCCGCCGAGCGACGCCGCCCGGGCGAAACGGCGGAAACGGTCGAACACCGCCCGGGCCGCCGGCAGCCCGCCGTGCACGGCGAACGACAGCATGGTGCCGCCGCCGGTCATCTGCCGCGCGCACAGGGCCCGGTCCGGATGGTCCGGCAGCCCCGGATGGCTCACCGACTTCAGCCGCCCGGCGGCGACGTCCTCCTGCAGGCCCCGGGCCACCGCCAGCGCCCCGGCCTGCTGGGCCTGCAGCCGGACCCCGAGCGTGGCCATCGAGCGCCCGAGCAGCCACGCCGGATCCGGCGCCAGGGTCGCCCCCTGCCGCAGCCGGAACGCCGCCAGCGGCCGCAGCAGGTCGTGCCGGCCAGCCACCACCCCCGCCAGCACGTCGGAGTGCCCGCCGAAGTACTTGGTCGCGCTGTGCACCACCAGATCGACGCCGTGGCCGAGCGCCCGCTGGATCGGCGGCGGCGCGAAGGTGCCGTCGAGCACCGCCAGCGCACCGGCCTCCCGGCAGAGCGCGCTGACCGCGGCGATGTCCACCAGCCGCAGGGTCGGGTTCACCGGCGTCTCGAACATCACGATGGCCGCCGGCGTGCGCAACGAGGCCCGCAGGGCCGCGGGATCGAGGGCTGGGAACCGCTCGACCCGCACGCCGAAGCGCGGCAGGTCCTGGCCGACGAAGGCGTTGGTGCCGCCGTAGATCTCGTCGGCGATCAGCACGCGATCGCCGCTGCGGACGAAGGTCAGCAGCACGCTGCTGATGGCCGCCATGCCGCTGGCGAAGGCCACGGCCCCGTCGGCCCCTTCCGCCGCCGCCACCGCGGCCTCGAAGGCGCGTTCGTTGGGATGGCCGCAGCGCTGGTAGAAGAAGTGGGCGCGGCTCTGGCCCAGGCCGGCGAGGCGCAGGTCCTCGGCGGTGGGCATCGCGCCGATGCTGGACCGGTAGACCGGCGCCGCCACGTGGCCGTGCAGGACCTCGTGCCCAGCCGGCGTGCCGTACGGATGGTCTTCGATCGGATGGGTCACGGATGCCTCGCGGAAGGGCCGGGCCTCACTTGCCCCGCTGCGGCTGGAAGGCCGGCCGCTGCTCGGCGTCGCCGAGCACGCGGACCAGCTTCTCGGCCAGGTCGATCAGGCCCAGCGCGGCGTCGTACTCGATCAGGTCCGGGATGTCGCCGGGCCGGTGGTACTGATCGTGCAGGCCGGTGGTCAGCAGCAGGGCCGGGATGCCCGCCTGCAGGAACGTGCTCTGGTCCGAGCGATAGGAGCTCCACGGCCGCAGCCGCAGACCCCGCTCCCGGTCGGCGCTGGCGGCCGCCACCACCGCCCGCAGACCGTCGCCGCTGTCGACGCCGTAGATCCCGGGCTGGCCGCTGGCGCCGCGGCCGATCATGTTCAGGTCCAGCATGGCCACGATCGCGTCCTTCGGCACTGGTCCATGCTCGAGGAAGTGCCGACTGCCGAGCTGGCCGAACTCCTCGGCGCCGAACGCGACCACCACCACGGTGCGGGCGGTGGGCCGCGCCTTGAGGCGCCGGGCCAGGGCCAGCACGCCGGCCGTGCCGCTGGCGTTGTCGTCGGCGCCGGGGTGGATCCGGCCGTTCTCGCCGGGCCCGGCCAGCGAGCCGTACTCGCCGAGACCGAGGTGGTCGTGATGGGCGCCGAGCACCACGAACTCCGCCTGCCGCCGTTCGCAGGTGCCGGGCACCAGGCCGATCACGTTGGCGGTGTCCAGCCGGCGGGCGCGGCCGCCGAGTTCGACCCGCAGGGCGAGCCGGGCGCCGTCCACGAGCGGCGACGGCGCGAGACTCTGCGGCGCAGAGCCGCCGTCGAGGGCCGCCTGGACGGCCACCAGGCCCCGTTCGCCCTCGCGGAACAGCCGGGCCGCCGCCGTGCGGCCGAGCCACAGGCAGGGCAGGGCGACGCCTTCGCCGCGGACGCGCAGCGCCATGCTGGCCGGGGTCTCCTCGCGACCGTCCTCCCGATCGACGCAGACGAAGGCCACCGCGCCGAGCTGCCGCGCCCGTTCGGCCTTGGCGCGGAAGGCGAGTTCCTGGCGATGGGCCCGCACCGGCGCCGCCTCGGTGCGCCAGGCGGGGCCGCCGCGGAGCACCAGCACGACGCGGCCCTTCACGTCGAGGCCGGCGTAGTCGTCGAGGCCCAGCTCCGGGATGGTCAGGCCATGGCCGGCGAACACCACCGCGGCCGCCGCCGGACCATCGCTGCTGAAACGGAACGGGACCGCCTCGGTGCCGGTCCGGGTCGCGACCTCCTCGCCCGCCACGGTCAGCCGGCACGCGGTCCCCGGCAGGCAGATGGCCGGCGCCGGATCGTCCACGGCGAACGGCGACCGGAACGCGGCGGCCCCGGCTCCGGGCCCCGCCGGCCGCAGGCCGATGTCGGCCATCGCCGAGGCGAGAAACGCGATCGCCCGTTCGCCGCCGTCCTGGCCGATCCCGCGGCCGGCCATCGCCTCGGCGCACAACGCCTCGACGTCGGCGCGGTAGGCCTTGGCGGCGGCCGTGTATGCTGCGGTGCGTGCGGCGTCGCGAGTTCCGTCGGACTGTGCTTCCTGGGCGCCGGGCGACGCCGACATCGACAGGGCACCTGCCCACGACAGCACGAGCGGCAGGCAGCTGAGGACGCGGGGCATGAACGGATCGACCGGTGAGGATGGCATCTACGCACGGCGCGCGGCAACGTTGGCGCCGCCCGGCGATGGGATCGCCGCGGTGAGCCTCGCCCCGCCCTGCGTCGCGGCGCTGCGGCACCTCGCGGCCACCGCCTGGCCCCGCGAGATGGTCGCCCTGTTGGCCGGGACCCGCACCGGCAGCGTGGTCGCGGTCGAACGCATCTGGCCGTGCAGCACCGCCGCCACCGGCGACCGCTTCGTCGTGCCGGCCCGCGTCACCGCGCGTCTCGTGCTGCCGCCGGCCCGCCGCCGGCACTGGCAGGGCCTCGCCCACAGCCACCCCCAGGCCGGCACCGGACTGTCGCGGTCCGATCGCGCCAACCTGCCGCCGGGCCTGCACCTGGTGCTGTCGGTGATCGACGGCCACGTGCGCGGCATCGCCGCCCATCACCTGCGCGAAGGCGGCACCGCCCTGCCGGTGCGACTCGTTCCCCGCAGCCGATGATCGTCGCCGTCGGCATCGACACCGTGGCCGTCGGTCGCATCGCCGGCCTCTGGCGGCGCTCCGGCCCCCGCTTCCTGGCCCGGGTGTTCACCGACGCCGAACGGGACTACTGCCTCGCGCTGGCCGATCCGGCCCAGTCGCTGGCGGCCCGCTTCGCCGCCAAGGAGGCGGTGCTCAAGTGCCTCGGCACCGGCTGGAGCGCCGGCGTCGGCTTCCCGCAGGTCGAAGTGGTGCGGCAGCCGCGCGGCGCTGTGCAGGTGCGCCTGCACGGACGGGCGGCGGAGGTGGCGGCGGCCCGCGGCATCGCCACGATCCATCTGAGCCTGACCCACGCCGACGGCATCGCCACGGCGTTCGCCGTCGCCGAGGGCTGACCGGGCGTCGCACCGCTGTGGTCCTTCGCAACGGCCGCACCGGCGGCTGTCGGAATTCGCCTCAAGACCCGGCCCGCGACCGCCGAATCTCCCCACAGCCACCGCTGGCTCTGGCGGGGAGAACACCATGCCGGGAACGGGAAACGCCGCCGCGGGCCTGCCGCCTGCCCTCGCCGTCCTGGCCCTGGCCGCCGTGGCCGGCTGCGCCCTGCCGGGCGGCCGCGAGGCGGCAGAACGGCGGATCGGCGCGCCGCCGGGCCTGGTGGCGTGGGTGGTGGCCGAGACGCTGGCCATGGAGTTCGCCCCGGCGGACCCGCGGCCGGGCCATGGCGGCGTGCCGGTCTTCGCCGACGGCGACGCACTGGCGGTCGCCGCCAGCCTCGGTCCCGACGGCCGCTGGCACTGGCTCGGCGATCATCGCTGCGCCGGCGGCTACCTGATCGCCGGCCGGCCCGCGCTGGCTCCGGCGGCCGAACTGCCGCACCGGCTGCCGCGCGGGCATTCCCTGGCGGCGCGGTTCGAGGTGCGGCCCGACGGCAGCGGCGGCAGCCTGCTCGCCGGTGGCCTCGCAGCCGGCGGCGCGCATGCATCCGCCGCCCTCGCCGATCATCTGGGGCGCGCCCTGGCGCGGGCCGAGGCCTGGACCCTCGGCCAGCGCGACGTCGCGCGCCTCGCCGCTGCAGCCCAGGCCCCGGCCTGCTGCGCACGGCACGCGCCGCTGCAGGCCGGCCTGCTGTTCGCGCTCGGCCGCCACCATGCCGCCGAGGGCCGGCTGCCGTCGGCACTCGCCCGCGCACGGGAGGCGCTGGCGGTGATGCCGGGCCAGGCCGAGGTCGCCCGTTCGGTGGCGGCGCTGCGGGCGGCCCAGGCCGGCGTGCCGCCAGCGCCTGGCGGCCCTGCCCGCGCCGCCGAACTGCGCGCCGAGGCGGACGCGCTGGCAGCCGCCGGTCATCCCGGCGAACCGCGCGCCACCCGGCTCCTGGCGGAACTGCACGGGCCCGACACGGCGCCGCGGGACGTCCCGCCCGGCCCGGGCCTCGCCGCACCCGCCGGCGAGCGCCGGCCGGGCCGGCGCGAGTCCGCCGCCGCGCTGCGCTGGCGTTCGCCGGTCAGCGGGCGATGGCCCACAGCAGCGCGAGCGCGGTGAGCACGAGCAGCAGCCGGCACCACCAGCGCGACCAGGGCGAAGCCCGCGGCACGGGCTCGTCGGGCCCGTAGCCATCGGGCACCTCGACCGACTGGTAGTCGACCTCGTCCTGGTCCTGCCAGCCGGTGCGCGCGTCGCTGCCGCACTCGGGGCAGGCGAGCCGGCCGACGCGGACCAGGGCGCCGCACTGCGGACACTCGAAGGTGCGAGCGGCGCTCACAGGCCCCGCCCTTCGAAGGTCACCGCGGCGACGCCGACCGGGCGGCTCGCCGGCAGGCGCAGGGCGATCGGCGCGGCGGCGTCGACGTCGCGGCTCTCCGCCAGGAGTTCGTCCGCCTCGAACAGCACGCGCACGCGGCCCTTGCCGCGCAGTTGCGGCGAGGCCACCTCGATGCGGACCCGCTGCAGCGCGCCGGCCACGCTGCGCGGCCGCGGCCCGCTCGAGAGGAAACCGGCCAGGGCCCGCCGCACCGCCCGCTGCAGGGCATCGGGGCGCCCGACTTCGGCGGGGTGCAGCAGCGCCGCGCCGACCGAACCGTCGGCGGCGATCTCCAGCAGCACCACCTGCCCGCGGAAGTCGAGGAGCCAGCGGCGATCGGCGCCGACGGCCTCGGGCAGCCACAGGTCCACGGTGCAGGCGCACTCGGCCACCGTCGATGGCAGGCCCGAGGGCACCTCGAGGCGGGCCGCCGGATCGTCCTCGACGGTCTGCGCCAGCTGCAGCATCGCCCACGGCTGCTCGACGAACTGCCACGCGCCGCCGGCGAGGCCCCGCAGGCCCGCGCGCCGCACCGACACCTGACCGAGCAGGGCGCCGGCGTCCTCGCTCACCTCGACCCGGGCGCCCCCGGGCGCGTCGCCCTGCAGCCGCGCCAACGCCGCCTGGCGGGCCCGCTCGCCGGAGAGCCAGGCCTCCGCCGCCGCCAGCTCGGCGCGTTCCGCCGCCTCCAGGTCGGCCTCGCGGAAACGACCGCGGAACGCCGCCAGCGCCGCCTCCATCGGCCCGAGGTTGCGATCCAACCGGGCGGCGCTCCACGCCTGCAGCACGCGGGTCCAGGCGCCGCGGCGGTCGAAGCCCTGGCCCTCGCCTTCCTCCAGGCGGATCTGCTGCAGGCGCGGCCAGACGTTCTCCAGCAGGAACGGATCGCCGGCCTGCTGCAGGCGTTCGGCCATCCCGACCACCTCGCCCCCGGCCATGCCGAGCACCAGCAGGCCGCGATCCCGGCGATCGGCCGGCATGCCGTCGAACAGGGTCGGGTCCGCCTGCCGGGCGCGGGCCAGCAGGTCGGCGAACAGGAACTCGGTCAGCACGGCGTCGCGCGGCACGCCGCCCGGCGGCATCACCCGCAGCAGCCAGCGGCCGCCTTCCAGGCGGGCGGCGATCGGTACCGCCTGCAGCGGCGCACTGCGCGGGTAGGCCTGCAGCGGCTCCGGGCTGCGCGCCAGCGCGGCGAGCACCGCTTCGGCCACGTCGCGCGCCGCGGTCATGGCCTGCAGATGGCGCTGCAGTTCCCGCGCCGCCTCCGGCTGGCCCGTGGCGACGCCGGCCAGCAGCTCGGTGGCCTCGACGATCCCGCCGGCGGCGAGGCAGCGCCAGGCGGTGCCCAGATACCACGCGATCCGGGCGTCCTCGCCCTCCGCCGCCGCCAGGTCCAGCCGCCGGGCGAACGCCTGCAGGTCCAGCGCGACGCCGGGCCACGGATCGGCCCCGGGACGGAAGCGCTCCGCCGGCGGATGGTGGCGCTCGAGGCCCTGCCGCAGCCGGTCCAGGCCGTTCCGCAGGGTGGCCCAGGACGCCCCGGCCAGGCGGCGTTCCTCGAGGGCGGCACGGCCGGCCTCGGCCTCGGCGCGCACCGCCGAGGCCGCCAGCAGTTCCGCCTCGCGGATCGTGGCGACCGCGGCGGCCCGTGCGGTCTGGTAGCGCAGGCGCAGCTCGGCGCGGAGCGCGTCGGCCAGGGTCTCCAGGGTGGGACGCTGCCTGCCGTCGGCGAAGTCGGTCAAGGCGGTGTCCCACAGCCGTTCCGCCGCCAGGAAGTCGGGCAGCCGCAGGAGGTCCTCGGTGGCATGCGGCAGCGCCAGCCCCACCTGCCGATCGAAGGCCGCCAGCAGTTCCTCGTCGCGGCGGGCGGCCATGGCGCCGATCTGGGCGAGCAGGTCGTCGAGGGCGCGCCGGTCCACCGCCTCGGGCAGGCCGATCCGGGGCAGGCCCAATGCCGTGCGCAGGGCCGGGTCGACCAGGTCCCGGGCGGCGTCGGCGGCCGCCGGCCAGCGCGCCGGGTCACGCAGCCACCGCTCGATCTCGGCCCGCCGTTCCACCGCCAGCGCCTGCACCGCGTCGTCCAGCGCCCGCTGCAACGCGGCGAGCACCGCCTGCTCGCGCTCACGCAGCACCGGCGTCGCGGCCGCGGGCGCGCCGGCCGCCGCGGCCCGGAGCAGCCGCCAACGATCGCCGGGCAGCCGCCCGCCGGCCACCGCCTCGTCGAGCCTCGCGGCGAAGGCGGCCGCCTCGTCGGGCAGCGCCGCGCCGTTGCCCCGCAGCAGGGCTCCCGCCAGGACCCCGCCGGCGACGGCGAGCAGGAGGCCCGCGACCGCCGCCCAGCGCCGCCAGGGGCGGCCCAGGGCGCCCCGTTCGGCCTGCGACAGCTCGCCGGCGTCCACCGCCGGGGCCTCGGCCCGCGCCACCCGTTCCAGGTCGTCGAGCAGGTCCCGCGGCGTCTGGTAGCGCAGCAGGAGGTCCTTGGCCAGCAGCTTGCGGATCACCAGCGACAGGCCCTCGCCGAGTTCCGGATTGAGCTCCCGCGGCGACCGCGCCGGCTCGTTCAGCACCTTGGTGATCAGCTCCGCCAGGGTCTCGGCGCGGAACGGCGGCTGGCCGGTGGCCATGTGATAGAGCGTCGCGCCCAGCGAATAGAGGTCGCTGCGGACGTCGACGTCCTGCGGGTTGCGGGCCTGCTCCGGCGAGATGTACTGCGGCGTGCCGACCGTCGCGCCCTCGCGGGTCAGCGCCAGGTCGGTGGGGCCCTTGGCGAGCCCCATGTCGGTGAGCTTCACGCGGCCCCGGTCGTCGATCAGGATGTTGCCCGGTTTGACGTCGCGGTGGATGACGCCGCGCTGGTAGGCGTGGTCGAGGGCGGCGGCGACCTGCTGCGCCACCGACAGCACCTGTTCCTCGGGGAACATGCCCCATTCGGCCAGCAGGGCCCGCAGGGACTTGCCCTCGGCCAGTTCCATCACGAAGAAGTGGTAGCCGCCCTCCTCGCCGAGGTCGTAGCCCGCCACCACGTTGGGATGGTTGAGCGAGGCGACGATCCGCGCCTCGCGCCGCAGCCGGTCGACGTAGCGCGCGTCGCGGGCCAGCGACGGCTTCAGCACCTTCAGGGCCACCACGCGGCCGAGCTTCTTGTGGCGGGCCTTGAACACCGTGCCCATGGCCCCGGCGCCCAGCCGTTCCAGGATCTCGTAGTCGGCGAACGGCTGCGCGAAGGTCACCCGGCCGAGCCCTCCGGATCGTCGTCCAGGGGCGGCCCCGCCTCGCCGCTGCCGTCGAGCTGGTACTTGTCGAGCTTGCGCTGCAGGGCGAAGCGGGAGAGGCCGAGCATCTCGGCGGCGCGGCTCTTGTTGCCGTCGGCCCGGCCGAGCGCCCGGCCGATCTCGCGCGACTCGAGTTCCTGCACCAGGTCCGGCAGCGTGGTGCCACGCTCGGCGGGCACGCGACCATTGTCCCGGACGTCATCGCCGGCGGCGCGGCGGCCCTCGCGGACCGGCTGGCTCAGGTGCGTCTCCAGGATGATGCCGTCGCACATCACCGCGGCCCGCCGCACCTCGTTCTGCAGCTCGCGCACGTTGCCGGGCCAGTCGTAGGCGGCCAGCCGCTCCATGGCATCGGGGCTGATGCGCACCCGCGCGCCGCCCTCGCGGCCGAGGTCGCCGAGGAAGCGGCGCACCAGGTGCGGCACGTCCTCCAGCCGCTGCCGCAGCGGCGGCAGGTGCACCGGCAGCACCGAGATGCGGTAGTACAGGTCCTCGCGGAAGTCGCCCTCGCGCACCAGCTCGTCGAGGTTGCGGTTGGTGGCGGTGATCAGCCGCACGTCGACCTGGACGGTGTCCTGGCTGCCCAGCGGCCGCACCTCGCCCTCCTGCAGCACGCGCAGCAGCTTCTTCTGCACCTCGAGGGGCATGTC